>JALNXG010000106.1 GCA_023230485.1 Melioribacteraceae bacterium | reverse complement strand
ATTACTAAAGAACCTAGTAATTGCCATAGAGGAACATCAACCATTGCTAATTTTGCAGGCATTACAATTATAGAAGCGAATGGGGCAATTGAAGCAATTTCTGCAATAGCACTATTTGGATTTCTAACTAACGACATAGCAATGAAAAATGGGATTATTATTAACATCATAAGCGGCCACATTCCTGATTGTGCTTCCTGTGCATTATCAAAAATCGCTCCTACCGTAGCAAATAGTCCTAAGAATGTTATTAGTCCTATTATATAGTTTAATAATAGATAGCCGACTTGAAGAAGAGTAATAGAAAATACAAATTCAGGGGGTAGCATAAACCACGAAGTAGAAATTACGAGCATTACTGGTAAAAGCCATATTGCCATCTGAATACCACCCGTTATACCCATTCCCAGTACCTTGCCCGACATCAATTCATTTGGATGAACAGATGAAAGAAGTACTTCTACTATTCGATTATTTTTTTCTTCAAGTACTGATTGCATTATCATTTGACCCATCATTAAAAGAGAAATATAAAGAAGAAATGAGAATAGATAAGAAAGTATCAAATTTCCATATCCTTCTTCTTCAATTTTCTCCTTTTCGGTTACTTTAAAAGAAGAAAAATCAACACCTGTTCTTGCAAACTCAAGATCTGTTGGTGATAAATTCTTACTCGTAAAATAATTATCGATAAGAACTTTATTAATTGGTCCACTTAGTTTTTCCGATAAAGATATATCCTTTGGGGTTTTGGAATAATATTGAATCTTTTTATCTTTCATCGCTGATTCAGAAACGAAGATTAAACCATTTATCTCTTCCTTCACTATACTATTTTTTTTATCTTTTAGATATTTATCAAATTCGGGCTTAGTCATTGTGTAATAACTCATTACATAATTTCCTTCTTTAACCGATTCCACATTCGATAATTCGGTCTCGAATTTTGCAGTTAAATCAGCAGATTCTGTTATCATTTGCAAAACTACTTTATTACCACCTTCATAACTAAAAAGAAGTGTCTGGAATCCAAGAATACCAAACATAAATAATGGAAGCAGGATTGTAGAAATAATAAAAGATTTCGACATTAGCTTTTCGCGAAGTTCTCTTTTTATAACTGCTAAAGTTCTGTAATTAAGCATTATGTACCTCCTTTACTACTTCAGTTTCCTTGCCGGCTAATTCAATAAATATTTCGTGCAACGTAATATCATTAGCGTTGAATTTTTTTACTATAATATTATGATCGACAAGAAGTTTAAGAAGCTCCTGCGTTTGCGATGGTAGAGCAACTCTAATACCGAGTGAATTCCCAAAATCTTCTATCTTATCCACAATTGGATGTCCTTTCAAGAAACTAATATCTCCTTCGTAATTTAGACTTACATTCCTCTGCGAATATTTTTGTTTAATTTCTGCAAGCGATCCATTAATAATTATTTGCCCTTTATCGATCATTGCAATATGATCGCACATCTTTTCGGCAAAATCCATTAAGTGAGTTGAAAAGATAATTACTTTCCCCTGCTGCTTCATCTCAAGGATTATCTCTTTTAAGAGATTTGTATTTATAGGATCAAGACCCGAAAAAGGTTCATCAAGAATAATAAAATCAGGGTCATGCAATATAGTAGCAATAAATTGAATCTTCTGCTGATTACCTTTAGATAGGTCTTCTACTTTCGATAATCTTCTATCATAAAGATCGAATCTCTTTAGATATTGGATTGCTTTTTTCTCTATTTCTTTGCCGCTTTTTCCTTTTAGTTCGGCGAAGTAAAGAAGTGTCTCAATGACTTTCATCTTTTTATAAAGTCCGCGCTCTTCGGGTAGGTAGCCAACTTTATCTTTAAATTCCTGCCCTACTTTGGTGCCGCGCAAAATTACTTCTCCGCTATCGGGCAGGTAGATATTCATCATCATCCTAATGGTGGTTGTTTTTCCCGCACCATTGCGCCCGATCAAACCGAAGATACTTCCTTCCGGAACTGTGAACGATGCATTATCCACAGCTTTGAGCGATCCAAACGTTTTAGTTAGATTCTTTATTTCTAATGCGTACATTAAACTCCCGTGTTTGTTTATTAAAAAATAACGAAATTCTTCATTTATCTATAAATATTTATTTACCAGATTCTCACTAATTTATCACCACTATTTCTCATCGCATCACCTTCCTTAACGTCAAATGCAGCAAAAAATTCAGGCATATTGGCAAGCGGTCCTAATACACGATATTTACCCGGTGAATGTACATCAGTTTTTAATCTTAATTTTAAGTTTTCATCACGGATATTATTTTTCCAAATTTGGGCCCATGATAAGAAAAATCTTTGCGAAGGAGTAAAGCCATCAATCATTTCCCCTTTCTTATACTGTTCGGTTTTTTTGAATGCATTATATGAAACAGTAAGTCCGCCTAAATCAGCAATATTTTCACCAATAGTTAATTTACCATCAACATGAAAATCTTCAATTGCATTATAAGTATCATATTGAGCGGCTAATTTATCAGCTCTCTCTTGAAATTTTTCTCCATCTTCTTTAGTCCACCATTCTTTAATATTTCCATTAGCATCATATTTTCTTCCTTGGTCATCGAATCCGTGAGTAATTTCGTGTCCGATAACCGCTCCCATACCTCCATAATTAATTGCATCGTCTGAATTAGGGTTGAAGAATGGAAATTGTAATATTGCCGCAGGGAATACTATCTCATTTCTATTCGGTGAATAATAAGCATTTACTGTTTGTGGATTCATACCCCATTCGGTTTCATCTACTGGAGTATTAATTTTTGATAGGTTATCTTTTTTTGACCATTTTGCTGCGCGTATAACATTCTTTAAATACGTATCGCGTTTAATTTCAAGTGCTGAATAATCTGTCCATTTATCTGGATAACCAATCTTCACAGAGAATGTGCTAAGTTTTTTTAATGCCATTGTTTTAGTTTCAGGACTCATCCATTCCAACCCATTTATTCTTTCGCCCATAGAAACTAATAAATTATCTACAATCTGTTTTGCCTTTGCTTTAGATTCTGCAGGGAAATATTTGTCTGTATAACTTTCGCCTACTAATTCTCCCATAAATCGATCAGTAGCCTGTAATACTCTTTTCCATCTAGGCTGAAGTACCTTAGCACCTGTTAAAAATTTACCATAGAAATCAAAACGTTTATTTACAAAATCGCTGCTAAGATAATTTGATGCACCATTTAATAGATGCCATTTTAAATAGACTTTCCAATCATTTATTGAGACATCATTAAACATCCCTGCGAGACCTTCGAAAAATCTTGGCTGTTCTACTACTACCACACCCGGATTTTTAATTTCAAGTGTTTTAAAGAATAAATCCCAATCGAATGAGCCGGTCATTTTTGATAATTGCTCCACACCCATTTTATTATATGTTTTTTCGGGATCACGATTTTCTAATCGTGTAAAAGATGATTTTGCTAATCTCGTCTCTACTTCCATAATTTTATTAGCATTTGCTTCTGCCAAATCTGCAGGAACACCGGATAATTCAAACATATCCTTCACATAAACTAAATATTTTTCTCTAATCTCTTTTGAACGGTCATCGTCTTTTGTATAATATTCTACATCCGGGAGGCTCACACCACCTTGACCTAATTCAGCTACATTCATGTTGCTCTTTTTTGAATCAATTGTACCATAAAATCCGAATGGTACGCTTACTCCGCGTGAATGAAGATATCCGATCATTTTTATTAAATCATCTTTTGTCTTTATTTTATCAATGTCATTTAGTTCCGGAAGTAGTGGTTTGATTCCTAATTTCTCTATTACAGCGGAATCGATGCCGGTGGCATAGAAATCACCTATTTTCTGATTAGCAGAACCGACTTGCCAATCCTGTTTTGAAGAAGCCATTACAAGAATCTCTCTTATCTGCTCATTTGTCATCTCGGCAAGATTTTCAAATGATCCCCAGCGGCTATATTCGTCAGGTATTTTATTGTTTTTTAGCCAATTTCCTACTGCAAACTCATAAAAATTGTCCTGCGGTTTTATTGATTTGTTTATCTGACTCGTATCAAAACCCGAGCCACCACTATTTAACATAATAAATCCTGTCGTTGATAATAGTATTAATATTGTAATTGAAAATGTAATAATAGATTTGAATTTGGGGGACATGATACACCTTAATAATAATTTAAAAATGCTAATCAATATTAAGACGTATCATACCGCCGAAAGGTTTTAAAATTTATCTTGTTTTACTCGATTTTTTTACACGGTATTACCTGCCCTGATTGATACAAAGACAATGAATTTACATCTCCATTATCGTCCCTATTAAATTCCACTTTTGCATCCACTACCTTTAAGTAAAATTTATCAACATCTGAACAGAAAATCTCAAATTTTGGTTGCCCCGTAGCTTGAGTGAGAAGTTTACTATCTTCCACCATTATTTCCAAGATAAAATTAGGTGCAATCTGATATTTACCTTCATATTCTTTCATTTTTTCAATGGTTAGTACCAAATCAGATTTCTTCTCTATTACTATACCCATTTCTTTTAAATGAGCATAACTCGAGCTATTTTGTGGATCGAGTTCAATCGACTTTTTGAAATTTGCGATCGCCTTCTCTTTATCACCACTCTTTAATAACGCTTCACCATAGCTATCCCATACGTTTGAAGATTTCGGAAATAGTATGGTGTTTAATTCGAGTATTTTTACTGCTTCCTCTAATTTTTTCTCTTCAATTAATAAATACCCTAATTGATTAATATCGTTTTCCGTATAGGAAAAATTATCTTTATCATTTTTTAATTCATTGAATAGTCTAATTGCATCATCAACACCATCTTCATTAATTGCATTATATATTAATGGAATTAGTCTCTTTGCCGGATTTTTGTAATCCTTACCGTAAAGGAGATTAAGAATAAGATTAGAAATTTCCACTTGAGAACTACCGGTTGCATTATCTGCAATAGTAACGACATAACCCGGTTCGATTACTCTCATATTATATGAGCTAAATCCATTGACTCCTCCACCATGCGCAATAATTGTAATACTGTCTTTATCGTCAGGTGAAATTGTTCTATTTATCATCCAACCGTAACCATATTTTTGACCACGTGCGTCTATACGAGGCTTGAATAATTCCATCACATACTTTGCGGCAAGTAAATTTTCTGTTTTTAATGATAAATCCCATTTATAAAGATCTTCTACGGTCGAATACATCGAACCTGCCGCATAAGGCACGGACATATCAAGATAAGGTGCAGTTTTGAAACCTACTGCTGTTCTAGTATATCCGGTTGCACGATTTGGAATTATCTTACTATATGAATCATATCCCGTATCTTTTAATTCGAGCGGATCAAGTATATACTTATGTAGTGCCGCCTCATAAGTCATCCCCGTCAATTGTTCAATTATAGCTCCGAGAATAAAATATCCTGAATTATTATAAAGAAACTGACTTCCCGGCTCGAATGATAGATCATCACTACAATATTTTTTTACAAATTCATCTACCGGTATATTTTCCATTCCTATTTTTTCCATATCCTCACGTGCGGTATAGCTCGGTATTCCAGACGTGTGAGTAAGCAGATGCTCTACTGTAACCTTTGCCCCTGTATCTTTTCTATAATATGGAAGATAATCGGAAAGAAATCCGGTTACTTTTATTTTACCTTCCTGAACGAGTTTCATAATTATAAAAGATGTAAACTGCTTTGTTATAGAGCCTATACGATGCTTTGTATTTGGGGCATTTGGAATGTTCCATTCCATATTTGCTTCTCCGAATCCACCCTTAAATATTACTTTATCGTTTTGAGCAACTAATACAGAACCATTGAATTTACCTGCCTCGTAATATTTTGTAACTAACTGATTAATTTTTTTGTCAAGCGACTGCGCCGAAATAATGACAGGAATTAATAATATAATTATTATAAATTTTTTCACGGGTAGTTCTCCTGTTGCATGTTTTAATAAATACATGATAAAATCATTTCACTTAACTATTATTTTCCCGCTTGAAAATTCCAATCTCGTATAATGAAAAATTCAAACGATATGTATTTAGACTGATAATAATACCAAAAGTTACTTTATTAGTTTCTCGCCTCTTCTTAAGGCATACTCTTTATACTTCTTATCTGTGAGTTCGCGGAGCGCACCTTTTGCTATCCATTGAGCCGATTTGCTTTCCGATAATAATAACTCCTCGGAAAGATTAATTGCCGCTTTATTTAGTACTATATTTCTTTTGCCGATTTGGCGGATGCACCAGTTAATCGCTTTCTTTACGAAATTTCTTTCATCTGTGCTATATTTTTTAATCAAAGGGAAGAATACAATAAAATCATTGTCCACTCTTTTTTTATCATGAACTGAAAGTGCCGCCATAAGAACAAATCCCGCACGTCTTTGAAATTCACTTTCCTGATTGACCCATTTAAAGGCAAGGTCATAAGCAAAAGGGGAATAATTAAATAGCCGCATCAAAGTGCTATCACATATATCCCAAGAATTAAAATCTCTCATCCATTCATTCATCTGCTTAATAGTAAGCTTCTTAGGCTCTGCAAGGTATCCGGCTAAAATGCGCGCATCATGTACTCCCGTTTCCCATAGCATAGATGCTATTTCATGATTCTTCTTATACTTTTTTGCCAATGTCTTATAAAACAGTGAAGATGTTCCAAATCCATTCTCAACATTAATCCCGAAGCGTTTCATTCCATCAAGATTTTTCTGAGAAAAATTCTTTTTAAATTCTTCCAAGATCTCTTTTATTATTTCAGAATTGTTCATTAATTCCTTCATTTTTTGCCGATTACCAATCTGTCGGTATTGAAAACAAAAATTAGTGTTTCGTTTAATTGTGGATAACTATTTTCTTATCTACTCGTATCTAAATCCTGAAAGCTTCATTTTAATTACTTCCAAATCTTTTCCCGGTAGATTCCAAATCGCTTCGAGATAAGTTGGCACTCGATATCCATCAATTGTTTCATGCTTGCTTAATTTTGCTGTATAATCATGCAGTTCTGCACCTTTTGAAGTTGTCATATATCGTTTGCAAGTTATTTTTTCAACATCATATTCTTTAGTAAAATGAAAAACTGCTTCACCTGAATTGAAGCGATCGCGTATCCTCATTTTTGCAGTCAGTGAATCAATCTCTTCCCATTCAATATTTTTATTTGTAAGATAGACCGAAGGATAGGCGACAGTTTCAATTGCGTAACGAAGAAAAGAGCCTTCATCGATCTCATTTGAAGTTGCAGTTGATAAGTTAATTGAAGAAAACAATTTGACTACTAAATTGCCTTTCCCTTTTTGGTATGAATCGAGAGCACGAACACCAAAAAGAGAATTCATTTTAATATCGGCATCCCAGAAAAATACCGGTTCGACTGTCGATGTAAAATGTGTGGCGGTTAATTCCTGCCATTTCGATTTTTCATCTGTTCTTATAAATCCATTTTCTTTAAATGAAACTGCCTTCGTTGTTCGTGTTAAATCAGTAATAGAGTGTTTAAGATAATTTTGAACAGGAAAAGGGAGCGAATTAAATTGAGTTGAATCCATAGTTACAAGATTAGAAGAGCTTAGCCCTTTAATATAGGCTATATTATTATCGATGAATTTGGAAGTAAGAAACCTGCCAACAAAAAAGAATACAAGTACGAATAGAAATGGAACAGCAATAATACCAATTATGGTTTTT
>JALNXG010000105.1 GCA_023230485.1 Melioribacteraceae bacterium | reverse complement strand
CCAGTGATGATGAAGAGACAGATAATATGGCAAAGATTCAATATTTTTTGAACCCACAGTCCAATAAGAGGATAGTTGTGTTTGGGCATACACATCGTTCTGGTATTATTCCTTCTTATAATCTCAAAGGGGAAAAAGCAATTTATGCCAATACTGGTACATGGATTGACCATAGTCAAATAGAGAAAGGACCGACAAATACTTTTGTAGTAATAGAACCGCAGAATAGTGAGGCTACATCTCTAACCTATGTGAGACTATATAATTTCTTAGGTGAAAGATTTACAGAGATGGCAAAAAACTCATTGCGACTTTAATACCTGGGAGTATAGTAAGTCGAATTTTTAATAATTGGTAAACGGTCGGATATTTCAAAAGGAAGCACGCAAATATGAAATGTCCGACCGTTTTGCTATTTAATCCGATTTTGCTTTTGATATCCGAAATAGCATTTAATGGATAATATGCGCAATATTGCATAGAGAATTTTGTAATATTAGACATTAATTGGATAAATAAAGAGGGTAGCCGAATAGAATATAATTATTAATCAACCGATTAGCGGGGGTGAAAGGTAAGGGCTTATAATTGCACAATGTTTCATACCGCCAAAAATTATACACCATAAATAAAATTGACAATATGAAAACAAACTTATATTTAACATTAGTTGTAACAATTGTTTTGTCATTGTTTACAGGCAATTGTTTCGCTCAAAAATCTTCCGGTGGAGTATTTGTTTTAGGTGGTATCCATCAGGGACATGAAACAGCTAAATATTATTCTTATAATAGGATGGGAGAGATTTATCTACAGCTAAATCCCGATATTCTTTGTGTCGAGACACAGCAAAAGTATGTTGATGATGGCAGTTATCGAGGAACTCCTTATGATTTTAAGAAATTTATTATACCATATGCACAAAAAGATAAGATACCAATTTATGGTATTGATTGGTGGGATGATGAGAAAGGGGAGAAATGGCAGAAATTGCAGCAAAAAGCTTTCAAAGACTCGACCCTTGAATCAGATGTTAATCTATTTGGCGGGATGTTTTCCATTATTAATAAATATTTTAAAGAAAAAGATTTTGAGGATATAAACTCCAGTTATATTACAAAATTATGGAAAGCTAAAAACGAATTCAAATACCACGTAATCTCACAATATCCAGAGTATCAATTTATTGCAGAATTTGAAAATGAAAGGAACAACCACATTGTTGAAACCATACGGAGAGTGGTTGAAGATAACCCAAACAAAAATGTGTTGATTGCAATTGGAATAGATCACAAGTATTACATTGAAGAAGAGCTTCAAAAACTTGGAATAAAAGTTTATCAAATTGAAAACATTGAACAGTTTGAAAAATAAAGGTGTATGGCACCGTTATAATAATAGAAGGGAAAAAATTAATACAGACTAATAAATTGGCAGCATCAAAAAATCTTATAACTAAACAAAAGGAATTGCAATGAAAAAGCTATTTTTTGTGGTAATAGTATCAGTTTTCACTATATCTATATTTGCTCAAGATAAGAGTCATGAAGTTGTTTCTGAAGTAAAAGAACTTACAGATTTTCATGAAGTGATTTACCAAATATGGCATACGGGCTGGGCAGAGAAAGATATTAAATTATTAAGCTCGGTTGCACCAGAACTAGAAAAAAGTGGTGAAAGTATTGTAAAAGCGAAATTACCCGGTATATTACGAGATAAAAAAGCAAAATGGGAGGAAAATGTAAAGAATCTAAGCGCATGCATTAATGAATATAAAGCAGCTGTAACAAAAAAAGATTCAGTTGGTTTATTAAATGCTGCCGAAAAGCTACATACTCAATACGAAATATTAGTAAGAATTGTAAAACCAAAACTAAAAGAAATTGACGCATTTCATCAAGTGTTATATACACTTTACCATTATTATTCTCCTGAAAATCAATATGAGAAAATCAAAGAAGCAGTTGGGCAGTTAAAAGAAAAAGTCGTTGATATTTCAAAGGCTCAATTATCTGCAAAACAAAAAGCAAAAGAAGAAACATTTAAAAAATTAGCAACTGAATTAAGTGCTGCCGTTGATAAATTAGAGATAGTGGTAAATGAAGGTAATAATAAAAAGAGTATTCAAGAAGCTGTAGAGAATATGCATTCAAAATATGAAGAATTAGAAAAAGTATTTGATTAAAGAAACATGAGTGAAATTGTAATATATCAAACTCAAGATAAGAAAGCGCAAGTTGAAGTGCAGTTTGAGGAGGAAACCTGTTGGCTCAATCAGTCTCAATTGGAAGCTCTTTTTGAAACCGACAGGACTTCAATTTTAAAACATCTTCAAAATATATATTCCACGGGAGAATTAGCCGAAGAAGCAACTTGTGCAAAAATTGCACAAGTTCGGCAAGAGGGCAAAAGGAAGGTTAAACGAAATGTCTTGCACTACAATCTTGATGCTATTCTTTCTGTGGGTTACCGTGTTAATTCTAAACGTGGCACACAATTCCGTCAATGGGCAACTCAACGACTAAAGGATTATTTAGTTCAAGGGTATGCAATCAATGAAAAACGTTTGGCGGAAAAACAGCAGCAGGTAGAGTATTTAAAAACAGGTATGCGTATTTTGAGCCGTGCAATTACGGAGCAAGCCACAGCAGACGATAGCCAGATACTGCAACTCTTTGCCAAAGGTTTGGCATTATTAGATGATTACGACCACCAACAATTAGATCGCAAAGGAAAGACCGATCAAAAAACTAATTATCCAACCAAAGAAGAATACCTGAATATCATTGCCAAAATGCAGACAGAATTTTCATCCGAAGTATTTGCTAAGCTAAAAGACAAAGGTTTTAAAAGTTCCATCAAACAGATTGAACAAAGTTTTAATGGTGCTGATTTATATGCGAGTATTGAGGAAAAAGCTGCTACACTTTTATATCTCATTGTAAAAAACCACTCATTCGTGGATGGTAATAAACGAATTGGAGCAGCTTGTTTCTTATATTTTTTGAAATGCAACAATATGCTTTATACAGCAGAACAAACACCAATTATCACAAATGATGCATTGGCAGCACTTACACTATTTGTTGCTACAAGCAAATCAAATGAAATGGAAATAGTAAAACGACTCATCATGAGTATTTTAAATAGAGAATAAATGATATGTGAATATTCGGACGATAATTTACTAAAACAAAGAGCACTTGATTTATTTCTTAATTAGTATGCATCACGAAACCTGCATATAACAAGAGTAATTAGAATCATAAAGGCGCGAAAGATGAATGTTATTAGCATATTCAAACAATTGGCAATATTGCCTCAAAATTAAATAAATGGAAAAATGGATAAATGGATAAAGAAAAAATTAAATCGGAAATTAAAAAATCCTACGGTGAAATTGCAAAAGGTAATATTCAGGTAGGTTGCTGTTCAACGGATAATGGATGCTGCTCAACAGACGAGTTTAGCACTTGTATGGCGGAAGATTATTCGGAAATAATTGGCTATCAAAAAGATGCCGACTTATCATTGGGTTGTGGACTTCCCACTGAAATTGCTAATATTAAAGAAGGCGATACAGTTATTGATCTTGGTTCAGGAGCAGGGAATGATGCTTTTATTGCACGGAGCATAGTAGGCGAATCAGGGAAAGTAATTGGAATTGATATGACACAAGAAATGGTAATTCGAGCATTACAAAACAACCAGAAATTGGGTTATAGAAATGTCGAATTTGTATTAGGTGAAATTGAAAATATGCAATCTATTCAAAGTAGTATTGCAGACGTTATAATCAGCAATTGTGTTATGAATCTTGTGCTTGATAAAGAAAAAGCGTTCAAGGAAATTTTTAGAGTTTTGAAACCAGGCGGACATTTTAGTATTTCTGATATAGTATATAGCGGCTCAATTCCAGTTGGCGTATTAGATGCCTCTGAAATGCATGTCGGTTGTGTATCCGGTGCGAGTGAGAAAGACGAATATTTGAGAATTATCGAAAAAGAAGGATTCAGAAATATTCAAATCAAAAAAGAAAGAAAGATTGAATTGCCGGATGAATTACTTTTTAAATATATGAACGATCAAGAATTGATAGACTACAAAAATTCAGGTTCAGGAATATTTAGCGTAACAATTTATGCCGATAAATTAGAAGAAGGGAATTGTTCTGATTCATCAGGCAGCTGTTGTTGCAAAGGTGTAACTAATAATAGTAAAGAAGAAACGAAAAAATCGACTTAATGTTGGAGAATAAAAGAGATAAGTGAATGATAGAAACAGAAAGATTATTAATAAGACCATTGAGTGCGGAAGAGCTAAAGAAGCATTATTATTCACCCAGTGCATTTGCAAAAGAATTAGGATTGAAACCTTCTCAATCATTAGTTGATAATGAGACTAAGGATGCCATTTTAAGTCTATTTTTGCCAAATATTGTAGACGCGAAAAAAGATCCTCATTTTTACACAATGTGGATAGTGATTGAGAAAACTCAGAAAGCAATGATAGGGGGTATCTGTTTTCATGGAGAGCCGAATGAGAATGGAGAAGCGGAGATTGGTTATGGAACAGATACCGAATATCGGAATAAGGGATATATGACAGAGACAATTTCCGGAATGATTAGTTGGATTCGTGAAAATAAAAAGATAAAAATAATTAAGGCAGAAACAGAGATAGAAAATCAATCCTCAATTAAGGTATTGGAAAAGAATAATTTTAAAGTGATTGAGCAGATTGATAAAGCGGTATTTTTAAAATTAGAGCTAAACTGAGATTTAATTAATACTTGTTTGAGATTACAAAAAATGCGATTGAAATTGAATTCAGCTTTTATTGAGAAAATTAAGAATGATTTAAAGGAAAGTCAGATTAATTGGAAAGTTATTGTTTCTATAATCCCTATTGCCTTTTTAACCTTTTTATTTCATGAATTGGGACATTGGACTTTTGGAGAATTATTAGGAAATGAGATGACGTTAAGTCTGAATAATTCTACCACAAAAAATGGCTATTTCCTTAATGACTCTGATGCATTATGGTCTGCAATCGGAGGTCCGTTATTTACAATAATTCAAGCCCTAATATTTCTATTTGTTACTTGGAAAACCAAATCAAGCATTGCATATTCGATTGCATTCTTTGCAGTATTTTCACGTTATTTCTCAATTGTTTTTGGTGGAATTAATCTGCAAGATGAAGCAAGGATTGCATTTATGTTAGGAATAAATAAATACTTTATCGCTGCAACTGTATTAATAATACTTTTCTTGATTTTGTGGAAATGTAACAAGATTATGAAAATAAATTTGAAAGCATTAGGATATTATTTAGTGCTTGGAGTTTTTGCTGTTTTAATTGTAATAGGATTTAATGAATTAATTTGAGAGAAATTCATTTTCTGATTTTGGACGAGCACTGTTAAATGCAATTTTTAACATCATAAATATCCTTGAGAAGTGAGAGAATTAAAATGGGGGCAAAAGAATATTATAAACCGGTTGATTATGAAAAAGATACATTAAATTAGTGGCTTAACTCATAGTGCTCTTAAAGGGGAAGATTTCCTCACCACATTGAAATTCTTTTATGATATTGATAAGGTAAGTTTAATTAAAAAATAAAAAATCGTTTCTCTTACTGATTTATTTACTATGGAGGGATTTTTAGATATTTTAGTATAAATATAAAAAATTCTTAACATAAATTGCTTTCCCCTGAGAATAGGCTCAAATAAGAATGAATATTATTATATGAAATATCAATAAATGTTTGAGAACTATTAAAAAATATTATGAATTGATTTATTATGTCTGAAACAAAATACAAAAATCCGGAATCCAGGAAACTTGAGTTCAAAGAAACTCTTCCTTCCGGCGATAAGATAGAAAGAACAGCCGTTGCGTTCAGTAATGATGCAGGGGGTGAGATTTATATCGGTATCAAAAACGAACCAAGAGAAATTACAGGACTCCCGGAAAACGAGTTTATAAAATTAGAAGAACAAATTAGCAATATAATTTATCAGAATTGCCACCCTACAATTATACCGGACATACTTGTACAAAAAGTTGAAGACAAATATATTTTAGTCGTTAAAATTCCACGTGGTAGTTTGCCCCCTTACTACATAAAATCACTTGGTAAGGAAAATGGAACATTCATTCGTGTTGGCTCATCAAACCGACTCGCAGACAGAGAAATAATAGAAGAGCTTGAAAGAAAAAGAAGAAGCATCACTTACGATTCTACTCTCGTTTATGAGCTTAAACCAGATGAATTAGATTTAAGCTCATTCACTAAACTATATCAAGAAAAAACCGGAAAGAAAATAAACATTGAGTCCTTGACTAAACTTGGTTTAGTAAAAACGGAAAACGAAAAACAATATCCAACTGTTTCTGGCATTCTCTTATCCGAAAGGGAAATTAAACAACGATATTTCCCCTATGCCAAAATAGAGTGTGCCCGTTTTAAAGGAACAAAAACGGAAGCAACTTTAGATTCCAAAACGATTGACGAATCCATTTGCTCACAACCCGATTTAGCTGTTGCATTTGTTGAACGTACCATCAAGAAGGGTTCAAAGATCGGAAGAGTTTATCGTGAAGAACGTTGGGAATATCCAATGCTTGCAGTAAGAGAAATAATTATTAATGCCGTTATACACAGAGATTATTCGCTCAAAGGCAAAGATATTAAAATTGCGATTTTTGATGATATGCTGGAAATTACCAGCCCCGGCACAATTCCTCCAAGTATTGATCTAAACAACCTTTCATCAGGGCAATCGGAAATACGAAACAAAACACTTGGGCCCATATTTAAGGAACTTCAGCTTATTGAACAATGGGGAACCGGTTTTCAAAAACTTTCAGATGAATTGAAGAAATATCCCGAAATTGAACTAAAAATAAACGAACCGGGTCTTTCTTTTCAAATACAATTCATTAAAAAGGATTATCAATCTGAAAAAGGCAGGGATCAAGCTGGAACCAAGTTAGAACCAAGTTGGAACCAAGTCGGCACTAAGTTGGGACTAATTCGGGACCAAGTTAGTACCAATTTCGGAGTAGATGAGCACGCAAGTACCACGCAAGTACCACGCAAGTACCACGCAAGCACTACGCAAGTTGAATTGCTAACGTTTTGTTCGGAACCGAGAACACGAATAGAGATTCATTCAAAATTAGGGATGAAAAATCGTAAATATGTACAATCTCAAATTATCAAACCATTATTGGAGCAAGATTTATTATCATTAACAACTCCAGATAAACCAAATAGCCCAAATCAAAAATATATTATTACTGAGAAAGGGAAATTGTTTTTGGAGGAAATGCATAAGTGAGGTTGCAATTAACAGAGTGTTATAATCAGCATTCATGCAATTATGTAGTGAAGAAATTCATAAATTGACAATCACTACACTAAATTTGAATCAAGAATGGTCGGAAATATATAAAGATTTATTAAAATTACTTACACTCCCAGAGAAAATCATTTTCTGATTTTGGACGAGCACTGTTAAGTGCAATTTTTAACAACATATATATCCTTTTAATTAATGCTGACTAACAGCGTGGCTGCTAACTGGATTTTCAGTTGATTTTTCAAAAAGATTTGCTATTTCATTTATAGGAAATGGAAGTATCAAGAAGCGGATATCATAAGTATTTGAAATCGAAAATGAGTCAGCGAAAGTTGGAGAATATTCGATTAGAGGCTAAAATAAGTGAGATATATAAAAATAACCACGTCAGATATTGTAGTATTAGCAATTAAACAGGCACCATTATATCGAATACCGGCAGAAGGAAT
>JALNXG010000104.1 GCA_023230485.1 Melioribacteraceae bacterium | reverse complement strand
TCCTCGCCGATCTCTGGCGTGGAAGAGTCGAATTTCCCGATCTCAAAAGAAAATTTATCGAACTCTACGAAAAATTCCATCCTTCCGAAGTCCTCATCGAAGATAAAGCCAGCGGCATCTCACTTATCCAAGAACTCGAATCGGGCACTCGAATTCCGGTGAAGAAAATTAAGATCGATTCCGATAAAGTCAGCCGATGCCATTCGATCACTCCACTCATCGAAGCAGGAAAAGTTTTTATCGATAATCTCGCCGATTGGAAAAATGATTTTATCGATGAATGCGAATCGTTCCCGGAAGGACAATTCGATGACCGTGTCGATTCCGTTACTCAATTCTTAAATTACGCACGAGTAATTCAATTCCGCTACGAACTTAAAGACCTCGTACGAACCAAACGTTATATACCCGATCGTTATAAAAATTTTAGAATATAAAAAGGAATAAAAAAATGTCTGCAAAAAATCCGTATAACTCATCAGCTAATCTTCCTCAACTCACGAGCATTTATATAACACGTGAAAAATATTCTCCTTACTCCACTTCATTCGGTTATCTGCCCGATCCCGATAAGATTTTGAAAAATAATAATTACGATTATACGATTCTCCGCGATGTGATGAATGATCCTCACGTTATGGCAGCGGTTCAACAACGTAAAATGCAGGTCCTACAAATGGGTTGGGAACTTGAATATGATTTCTCTCCGAAAATAAAAAATGAAGTCGCTCAATTTCTTGATGAACTCGAAATTCAACGTATTATCTCTTCACTCCTCGATTCACTCTTTTTCGGTTTCTCCGTTAGCGAAATCTATTGGAAAATAATTAATAAAAAATTCGTACCCGTTGACCTGATCGATAAACCGCAAGATTATTTCCTCTTCGATAATGATAACAAACTAAAACTTCGTCCTTTCGCATCAGGTATTTATCATTTTGGCTCAGGTATCGATCTGCCCGATTATAAATTTATTCTTTCACAAAATAAACCGACATTCGATAATCCGTACGGCGAAAAATTATTGAGCCGCTGTTATTGGAATGTATCGTTCAAACGCTCCGTTATTGAGTATTGGCAGTTACTCACTGAACGTTACGGAGTCCCTTTCCTAGTCGGAAGATATCCCGCCGCTGCTTCAGAAGAAGAAAAAAATTCGATGCTCGATCAACTCTATTCAATGATCGAAAATAATATCGCTCTCCTTAAAGAGGGGAATCAAGTCGAATTCCTTTCCAATTCTAAAAATGATGTAGGGGGACTTTTTGATCATCTTATTAATTTCCATAATCGCGAAATATCGAAAGCAATTCTTTCCGTTACCGCAACCGTGGAAGTACAGCAATACGGCAACTATAAAACTTCTCAAGTTCATAAAGAGATGCTCGAGTATCTCGGAATCGCCGATAAAAAGATTGTCGAGAAAGCTCTCAATCAACTTATTGAGTTTTATGTCCAATTAAATTACGGAGATATCCCTCAGCCACATTTGAGGCTTTTAAAAAAGGAATCGATAATTGAAGAAAGTTCCGACCGCGATATCAAACTCACTCAAATGGGTGTGAGATTCACTAAAGATTATTACCTCAAACGCTACAATCTTTCTGATGGAGATTTTTCTTTAGTATAATTTACCGTTGATATGATTCAATCATACCGCAATTATCTTCGAGCGCACTTTACTGATTACGCCCTTTATTAATGCGGTGATCAATATCGTCAAGATGAATTACTTTACCTTCGGCTATCCGGGATGCCACTCCCGGCATTATCCTGTTGATCTCCACTATCGATCGATTCGATGTGATTATCATCGGCTTCTGACCCGTATAAAATTCATCAATCAACATATAAAAATAGTGCTTCACACTTTCAGTAAATTTCTCCATTCCGAAATCATCCAATACAATACAATCATAATTCTTTAGCGAATTGATATAATTCATTTTCGATATCGCTTCGTAACCTGAATAATCCGAGAGCCTCGAAATGTAATGAAATGATTTTAAGAAAAATCCTTTCGCCGATCGGTATCGCCATTGATCACTTTCGTAAAAATCACGATGACAATCAGCTTCTTTTTTCATTCCCTTAATTTTTTCGTAATGCTCAATCAGATCACACAGTTGTCTTTCTTTTTCCGTAAGAACATTTTTTGGATACAGGATAGGGGAGAGGGATTTTAAGATCGAGACTGCCAGATGCGTTTTGCCGCAGCCCGTCTTTCCAAATAAATATAAAAATCCCTCCGGATTAAATGAATACTCTTTAGAAATTTCATAAGCTTTTCTATTTCGCTTTGTTACTTCGAAATTTTCAAAACTCATTTTTCTATGAATGGGAGTTAGATCAACTCCGGATAATAATTCGGGATATGTCCGAACCATTCTTCCGTCCTCTCTTTTCTTCTCTCACACTCTTATCTTTTCTCTTCTTTTCTTCTCTCTTCTCTTCTATTATACTCTCTTCTTCTATACTATGTGTAGTTTCTGTCGCAGAAATTGCCTTTTCTGTCACTTCTACTTCGTTTCTGTTACAGAAATCATCGTTTGGATCATACCGCATTCTATTTTTTAGCCGCTTTTCTATCAATGGTTTCATCCCCTCTATCAAATCTTCAGAATAGACCTTTCCATCAACTTTTTTCAATATTGCTATTTTTGGATCAATGCAGTCTTCTAATATATCATTGAATCGTTTTGCTTCAATTCCGAATTTCTTCGCATATGCATTAAATGTTATTATATTATAATGAAGCTCGAAATTATTTGATCTCGTTAATGCTTCTAACATTTTAAAATAAAATGCATATCCGTCGGTTCCGTATTTCGATTCAAGATATAATACTTTTTCATCACTACTCGCATCCGCATCATGAAAGAAAAAATACGCATTCCTTTTAATAGGCCTTCCCATCGTATCCTCAATTATTTTTTGTTCTTTTTGTTCTTGTTGTTTTTGTGAATTTCCAGAAACTTATCAATATCATCAATACATATTTTAAGAAACTTGCAGCCGGGTATTTTAACCGTCGGTAATTCTTCGGTTTTAACTAATTTAGAAATACTGTTTCTTCCTAAACCCATCTTCTTAGCAGTTTGTGTAAATGAAAGTAATTTAGGGCCCTCAATCATAATTCCTCCAAATATTGCACTAACTTGCATTATTCTGCACTTAGTTGTATATTTGATTATATTATAAAAAAGATACAAGTAAATTCATTTGTATCGTATTCACAAATATAAAAAGAGGTTTATTAAATGACAAAGAAAAAAAGCCTTGGTGATAGATTAAGAGAAGAGATTCTTAAGAAAAATAAATCGGTACGCTCATTCTCCTTAGAGGCTGATATAGTCCCTCAACAGATGCAAAATTATCTTACATCTCAATTCGTTCCCGGCGGTTTAGTACTTCAAAAACTTTCCGAAATGGGTATTAATATTAATTATGTCCTCACCGGTAATGATATATCATCTCATAAATATCCTTCTCGTTATAATGATTTCCCTGTTCTCTCTAAAATCGGAAATCCCGCTTCAGAAAAGTATGAAATGGAAGCTGATGACCGTGCGTTTTTTAATTATCCTGTTAAGGAAAAATGCTTCGCTATAATCGTTCGGGGTGATAGTATGCAGCCATCATTGGAAGATGGTGATCTTGTTCTCGTTGATCCTAATTTAATACCAAATGAAAATGATATCGTAGCAATTCGTTTTACTGATGGTGATCAGATAATTAAACGATTAAAATCATCATCTAAAAATGAAATTCAACTCACATCCGATAATAAAATATTCGATCCGCTTGTGATAAATAAAAATAAAATAGATCTCCTCGCTCCTATCGTCCATCTCCACCGCATACTCAAACGAGATCGATGAGTATAAAATATATAATGCGAAATATTTTGCTCCGGTACTTGAAAATAGTGATGAACTGATAGTATCTGTAATCAATATTTATTAAATTTTAAAGAAAGTATTATTAGAAGAAGATGAAAATACCGCGATACAAAAATGGAGAGAATAAGTGATAAGAAAATTATTTGCGAAATATGAAGATCATAGTTTTGTATCCGCAACTTTTAATGCCCTAAAGAATTTGCGAAGATATTTTCATTATTTCATCGATATCGCTCTTTCTCCGCTTACCTATTTCAGTGCACATTTATTCCATTATTACCGGAAAAATTCACTGAACCGATTCCCGATTTCAAAAAAAATATTTTTTAAAGTTGGCGTTCTGCCAATAATAGATCATTATTACGAGCCTTTATTCAATCCAAAATATTTGCGCTATTCCCTTCGGCAGGAAAGACCTCTGCCCGGAATCAATTTCAATGATTCGGAGCAATTGGAAATTTTGAGTAAGTTTAATTACAACGATGAATTAGAAAATTTCCCGATGGATAAAACTAATAATCCACACGAATATTATTACAATGGGAGAATGTTTCTTGCCGGAGATGCCGAATATCTTTACAATATAATCAGGTATTTTAAGCCAACGACTATGATCGAAATCGGAAGCGGAAATTCTACTCTTATGGCGAGGAATGCTATTAATAAAAACAGCTCTGAATCGAGCGAATATTCCTGCGAACATATTTGTATTGAACCTTTTGAACAGCCTTGGCTCGAAGATATCAATATCAAAGTAGTCAGGGAAAAAGTCGAAACTATCGGGACGAAAGTATTTCAACAATTGAAAGAAAATGATATCCTCTTTATCGATTCATCGCATATTATCCGACCGCAGGGAGACGTACTTTTTGAGTATTTAGAGCTTTTGCCCTCGCTAAATAAGGGTGTAATTATCCATATTCACGATATTCTTTCGCCACGAGATTATCTTGATAGCTATTTCGGCGAATATTTTTGGAATGAACAATATCTGCTCGAAGCATTTCTTACTAATAATAAAGAGTTTAGAATTATCGGTGCTACAAATTATCTCTCTCATAAATACAGGGATAAATTTTCTGCGAAGTGTCCGATCTTTGCAATGAAACCGGATATCGAACCGAGTTCATTCTATATGATCAAAAATTAATGAAGGGGGGATAGAATTTTTTCTCTCATTTTAAAATATTCTAATGAATCTTTTCACTTTTTACCCTAAATTGTTTAGATGAAAAAAATTATCTCTGTCGTTGGTGCTCGTCCCAATTTTATGAAAGTCGCCCCGCTTCATAAAGCATTCGCTAATTATAATTCAGTGAATGGAAATTCAATTCAACATCTTATCTGCCATACCGGTCAGCATTACGATGAAAAAATGTCGAAAGTTTTCTTCGATGATCTCGAACTCCCGAAACCCGATTTCTATCTCGGTATCGGATCGGGTTCGCATGCCGAGCAGACTGCACGCGTGATGATCGAGTTTGAAAAAATTCTTCTCTCCGAAAAACCTGATTTGATAATTGTGGTAGGCGATGTTAATTCTACTATTGCATGTTCGCTTACGGCTGTTAAACTCGGTATCAAAGTCGCTCATGTCGAAGCGGGTCTCCGAAGCGGCGATCGAGCAATGCCCGAAGAGATTAACCGCATCCTCACCGATTCGATTTCCGATCTCCTTTTCGTTACCGAAATTAGTGGTATGGAGAATCTTCGGCATGAAGGTGTGCCCGAAGAAAAAATTCATTTCGTAGGCAATTGCATGATCGATTCACTCATTCATTATCTGCCGAAAATCGAGCAATCAAATATCCATAGCGAACTCTCGATCAATGATGCCAAATATGTAGTTGCCACTTTCCACCGTCCATCGAATGTTGATAATCACGAGCAATTAAAAGAGATGAACTCATTGCTTAATTTTGTCGCCGAAGAGAAAAATCTCAAAATAGTTTTTCCTGCTCATCCACGCACGATTAAAAATCTCGAAGCTGCCGGCTTGTTGGGAGGTCTATCGAAAAATATTATCCTAACCGACCCAATCGGCTATCTCGATTTTATTAAACTCGTTAAAGATGCAAAATTTATTCTCACCGATAGCGGCGGCATTCAGGAAGAATCTACATATTTGAAAGTCCCGTGCATCACAATTCGCACTACAACCGAGCGTCCGAGTACAGTTGATATTGGTTCAAATTATCTTATTGGCGACCGCTTCACTGATGCAATCCCTGTCATTGAGATCATTATGAAAGGGGAGAATAAGAAAGGAAATATTCCCGAACTTTGGGATGGCTCCGCCGCAGATAGAATTGTGAAAATAATAAACAAAAGTCATGTCTCTTGAAATTGAAGTAAAAATTCATAATCTTGCTCTGGAAGAAAAGGTTATATTTACAAAACATGCTTTAACTAGAAGTATTGAAAGAAGTATCTCTTTAAAAGAAATCATTTTTGTATTGACCAATTGTTGTGTTATTGAGATATATGATAGTGATAAACCTTTAGTTAGTTATCTTGTAAGTGGAGTAACCCAATTAAAAGATACTATACATGTTGTTATAGCATTTCCTCCGGAAGATGATTATTTACTGATAATAACACTATATGAACCCAGTAATTTAAAATGGGACATGACTTTTACAAAGAGGATTAAATGAAATGTGCAATTTGCAATGGCGGATTAGAAGAGGGTAAAACTGTTCTTACCTTCAAAGTGCAGAGTGAGAAATTAATTGTGGTGCAGAACGTTCCTGCCCTTATTTGTAATCAATGCGGTGAAGAAATTATTGAGCTTAAATATTCACTCATGGTAGAAAAGCAGGTACAAAAAGCAATCTCGAACGGAATAAGTATGGGCTTTATTGAATTTATTCCGGCTGCATAATAACATTAACCCATCAAACCCGACAACGTGTCCGTAAAAGTGTATTGATTCTTGATACAAATATGTACATATTTGTATCAGTTTCTAATACAAATCGGTAAATAAGATGAAAAAACGTTTCCTCTTTACGGAATTTAAAAAATATCTCGATCATAAAAACGCCTTGATCATTACCGGAATGAGGCAGGTGGGTAAAACCACTCTTATCAAACAACTCTTTGATGAAACCGAAGGCAATAAAATCTGGTTCGATTTCGAGAACCCTCTTCATACATTGCAATTTGAAAATATCGATTATGACGCAATCTATACAAACCTTTCTAAAAAATTTGCTAATCCTAAAAAACGACTTTTTGTTTTTATCGATGAAATTCAAAATTATCCACCGATAACAAAAATAATTAAGTACTTAATCGATACTTATAAGGTAAAATTTATTCTTACCGGCTCGTCGAATTTTTATATGAAAAATCTTTTCCCTGAATCACTTTCAGGAAGGAAATTTCTTTTTATTCTCCCCCCATTATCTTTTTCGGAATTTCTCTATTTCAGAAATAAAACAGATAAAAAATTTGAAGGAGATAAAATAAACTTCTCCAATCTGACGAATAAATCTCTCCCGGATTATAAAGAATTTGAAACCGATTATAATGATTATCTGCAATTCGGTGGATTTCCTGAAGTGGCTCTTACAAGCGATATAAAAACTAAATCGTTAGTTCTTAATAATATTTTTAGTTCGTTCTACGAAAAAGATTTGAAGATATTATCTGATTTTAAGGATGTGAGAGAACTGCGCGACTTGATTTTACTGCTTGTTCCACGAACCGGAAATATTCTCGATATAACAAAAATATCTTCCGAGCTTTCCGTTTCTCGAACAAAACTTTATTCCTATATCGAATTTCTTGAAGCAATATTCCTTATAAAATTAATCCCAAAATTGACTTCATCAATCGATCGTTCCGTGGCAGGCGGTAAAAAAATCTATTTCGCCGATAATGGTTTGCTTAATATTATCGCACGTGTAAATGAAGGACAACTTTTCGAGAATGCGATTGCCAATCAACTTTCTCCCTATGGCGATCTCTCATTTTATAACAAACGAAATACTTCGGAGATCGATTTTATATTAAATAAAAAAACTGCTTTTGAAGTGAAACTTAATGCGGTGGATAAGGATT
>JALNXG010000103.1 GCA_023230485.1 Melioribacteraceae bacterium | reverse complement strand
TCGATCTCTCATCTGCGAAAAACTATGTTGTGGAATTTCTTTATCTCTTCGCGCACCCCAAAGTTCTAATACGAAATTTATATCCGAACCCCACTTAGGGAAATGTGGATGCTTTTTGTATGGGACTAAATTGAAACTCTTTTCCATCCAACCACGATGAATATCCGCACCCTCTTTCCAATCTTTACCAAATGAATCTAAATACCATTCAGCATGAAACTCTTTTTTCTTTAGTGGAGCTTTTGCTTCAAATCCAAAGACAAGAGAAAATTTTTCGTCTTCTTTGGAAACCCGCAATAACTTTAATGAAGTACCGCTATCCTCACTTCTAAGTATCAATCCCGATTTCTTGAACATCCCAAGCACAAATTGAGAATTCCACCAGAAGGGATATTTGTATGATAAAGTAGATCCTTCAGTCATTTCTTTTGAAATCTCTTGTCCCCCGAGTGAAGGGACAATTACTTTTTCAAAATCTAATCCATCCAGTTTCCATTCAAACAACCACACCGGTTTTTTGGATCTGCATTTAACGGAAAATTTTATCCCTTTTGATGAACTTACTGCACTTAAATTTATTTTATATTCACCTGATTCATCCTGAAGTGAATAGGAGATTTTATTTTCTTCTAATATTACTTTATTGATTTTATTAACTAATATAGGTTCAAAAACCGCATCAGAAGTCCTGACTAATATTTTTTGTGATGCATTAGAACAAACCTTTGTGCTATCTGAGAAAATTTTTTCTACCGATAACGAAGCTTCATCAAACGCAAATGATATTTTATTCCCTTTTATCGTATGTACATTCATTACTATTCTATCTCAATAAGTGTGGGTGAAATTGATTTTTTTTCTACATCCTCATTCGGTGTATTTAAACGAAATATTACAAAATAGGAAGCTGAATCTTTTCCTACCGGCAGACATGCACCATGCCATACAGTTTCATTAACAACTACTGCTTCGCCTATTTCAACTTTGAAAGATTCCATCATAACTTCTGAATCACCTTCCAGTAAAAGTGGGAGTACAAACGGAGCATCAATCGGAATTAATATTTCAGGCGTATGAAGGTGTCTTTCGACACCTTCAATAATATTCTTATTCTGTTTGTAAACTGTACAGATTCCAATTTCGGTTTTGCCTTCGATCTTATAATT
This sequence comes from Melioribacteraceae bacterium, assembly GCA_023230485.1. Taxonomy (GTDB): domain Bacteria; phylum Bacteroidota; class Ignavibacteria; order Ignavibacteriales; family Melioribacteraceae; genus BRH-c32. The sequence continues at coordinate 7,541 of JALNXG010000103.1, read as the reverse complement.
AGCAATGTTCGACCAAAATTTATAACTGTTATCTTCAGAAGTAGTTTTACCATTTGGGAATTTAACTACCTCTCCGAATTTTCCGAAATTGATTTTATCAACTATTTTTGTCTTAATACTTTTCATATCAATAATTATTTTGTGATACTAAAGATATAAATTTTCCCACCTTCTACCGGGAAGTCATCTAATGATAATTCACCATCTTCATACTTAGCCATTTTGCATTCTCTACCTTCACCAAGTTCATTATAGATAGTTACTTTTGGATTGAAGCCAACCGGAATTTCAAATGATACTTTTTCTTTCCGTGTATCTTTTACTTTTCCTGTATTATCTTTTGTACGTCCTCCAAATACATTTGATTGAAGCCATGTAACTAATATCATTGAACCATCTTCATTCTCGAATGCTTCTGAATATACTGCTGATTCAAGTGGCTTTTCTATTTCAACTTTGCTTCCGATATTTTTATATTTTTTGGAAAATAATTCATTAAAGAATGTTAATGCTTTTAGTCCCGGTTTTGGCTTGTGATCATAATATGCCACACCAAGATTTCTATTATTATTATCGCCGATTACATTTTCTGCCATAGGCAAATCTTTAATTTCATACCATGCAATTGCTGATAGTTTTTCAGTACTTACTGCAAGAGTTAATGTCTTGAAAACTTGCACTGCCTGATATTCAGGTGTATGCTCATAATCATAATAAGCAAAATAATCTGCTGATATTTTACTGCTTTCCATCCTCCAAGTTGAATAACCTACTTCTGCCATCCAGATTGGTTGATTTTTTCCCCATCTCTGTACTATATCGCTTAATTCGTTTATGTAACTTGTAATATTTTCAATTGGATATCCGCTCCATGTTTCAAAATAATTATGACAATTAATTATATCCACATAAGGACTAATATCGTGGTCTCTAAATAGTTCGCGATAAAATTCTACTCGATGTGCTAAACCACCTAAAACAACTTTTGCTTCCGGGTCTGCTGATTTTACTGCTTTCGATCCTATTTTTACAAATTTTGCAAATTCTTCGGATGTTCCTCTCCAATAAACCCATATATCAGGTTCATTCCATAATTCCCATGTTTTAATCCATTTTTTGTAACGTGTTACTAATTGCGTCATAAAATCACCAAATGGCTCATATTCTTTTGGAGGATAATTCCAAAACCATAAAGTATCTTGTGCACCTGTTGAATTCCATTGAGGCATATAGCATACATATGGAATTAATGTGATACCATATTCTTCAACAGCCATTTTTACATAATCATCCCAGAAGAGCCAATTGTAATTCCCTTTTGTTTCTTCGATTGCATCCCAGCCAAATGAAATACGTAATAATTTAATGCCACTATTTTTTAATAGCTCCATATCTTTACGCATAATCTCTTTTGTAGTTGTTTCCTCAGGGTAATCTTCGCATAGTCCTACCGGCACATTAAAATATGCTTCATTACCTTTCTTAACTATTTTATCATAGATCAATCCTTTGGCCTGACCAAAGATAGCTGGAGCTATGAACATTATTATTACGAATAGACTAATTGCCTTTTTCATTTATTTACTCCTTTAGTTTAAACTTTGAAGTGAAGACTTATATTTCTTCTTGAGAAATTTCCTTGAACCAAAAATCTTTTCTCCATTCGAATTTTTCAATCTCTTGGAGTTCTTCTTTAGAAAATAGATTTCCATCGCTTACCGAGGTATTTTTTATTGCCTGCTCTACGTTGCGAATACCCGGTATAATTGTAGTTACAGACTTATTGCTTAATGAGAATCGAAGTGCAAATTCCGCTAATGTCATCTCGGGATATTTATTTTTAACAAATTCTTTTATTTCCTCTACTCGTCTGATTGTTCCTGCAAGATTATTTCCCCTGAAATAATAATTTCTTACATCACCTTCGGCAAATTTTGTATCTAAATTAAATTTACCCGTTAGCGCACCTTCATCTAAAGGCACTCTCGCTATGGCTCCCGAACCTGTTTTATCGCAAACGGGTAATAAATTCCATGCAGGATATTGTTCAAATACATTATAAATCATTTGAACGGTATCAACTTTATTCATCACCAATGATCCGATTACATTATCAGGAACTGTATCGGGCACTGATACTCCTATCGCTCTTATCTTTCCTTCATTACGCAATTGGTCCATTGCCTCAAACCATTCATCCTGAATATTAAAATGAACTGACCATGTATGGAATTGATATATATCAATATACTCACGTTTAAATCGTTTCAGCGATTTCTCGCATTCTTCAATAATATATTCTTTGGGATATAGTAAATTCACATCTTGATGGTCCGGAATAGGCCATTTAGTGCCTGAAACCGGAGGGACTTTTGTTGCAATGAATAGTTCCTCTTTTCTTTCTTTTAAGAAATCGCCTATAATTTCTTCGCTATGACCTTTACCATACCCTTGTGCTGTATCAATAAAATTAACGCCAAGATCGATAGCTTTATGAAGTGCTTTTAGTGAATCAGCATCGCTTTGAGGTCCCCACATATCCCCTCCGATAGCCCAGCCACCAAATCCCACTTCAGATAATTCCCAATCAAGTTTTCCTATTTTTCTATATCTCATTTAAAAACTTACTCCTGAAAACAATATTACATTTGCATAGGGTGTTGCCTCGCCAGTTCTAACAAATGCCACATTTCCCCCATTGCGATAAAGCTCTTTAAATTCTTCATGCTTCACTGTATGGATTTTTACACCTTTTAGTAATTCCATTACTTGCGTTGAATATTCTTTATTTTCTAAAAGCTCTTCAGCTACTATTGCTTCTTCAACAACTAATTCCTCGAGAATAATTTTTAGAGTTGTAAGAAACGGAGGAATATCTTTAGTTAATGCGAGATCAACTAACTCAGCATTTTTAGGAATCGGAAGTCCGCAGTCCGCTACAACCAGTTTATCTGTATGCCCCATTGAAGCTACTACTCTGGATAATTGAGAATTTAGAATCCCACTTTTTTTCATATTTACCCCATCAAATCGTATAAGAAATTATAATAAACTATTTACTTCACTTAGTTCAGGCATTGATGATTGCGCTCCCATTTTTGTTACTGCTGATGCTGCTACTGCATTCGAGAAATGAATTGCATCTTCTATCGGAATATCTTTCGATATTGAATATGCTAATCCAGCATTAAACGCATCTCCGGCTGCTGTTGTATCAATAACATTAACTTTATATGGTTCGAATAGCTGTGCCTTCTCTTTATTAATAAGCATAGAACCTTTATCGCCAAGCGTTACTATTACATTCTTAATCCCTTTTTCCAACATGCTATATGCAGCTAATTTTACTTCATCAATCGAATTAACTGATTTACCCGAAAGAATTTCTAATTCCGTTTCATTGGGAGTTAGATAATCGATTCCTTCAAAAATAGAATCTTCCAACTTGCATGCAGGTGCCGGATTTAAAATCACGGTCATTCCATTTTGAAGAGCTAATTCTTTTGCTTTTACAATTGTTTCCACAGGTATTTCTAATTGCAATAATAGAACTTTACTTTGGGTAAATAGCTCCTTCTTTGATTCTATTTCCTCAGGAGTAAGCTTCATATTCGTACCTGATATTACTACGATTTCGTTTTCACCTTCGCTATTAACCATGATGATCGCAATACCGGTACTATCATTTTCATCTATCAAAATATTCTCTACACATACAGAACATGACTTTAAGTTTTCAATCAGCTCATCGGCAAATTGATCTTTACCCATCTTGGAAATAAATTTTGTCTTAGCTCCAAGCTTAGCTGCGCCGACTGCTTGATTAGCACCTTTGCCTCCGGGAAATGTTTGGAATTTCTTTCCAAGCAACGTCTCCCCGGGACGAGGAAAACTATCAGTCCTTACAACCATATCCATGTTCGTACTTCCAACAACAAGGATACTTTCTTTCATCTTACTTACTCCTAAAATAATTTATATACTTATTTCGTATCTATTAGCATGTTCAATCACAGGTTCAGTAAATAACCCTGATTCCTTCTCAACCGCTTCAAGAATATTTATCAACGTGTTTGTTACTTTTATCTCTATTTTGTTTTTACCTTCTTTTACGAATTGAGTAATATCAGCTTTGTATGGATGCCATGGCATTACTATTGGGTAGCTTCCATTCACACTTACTTCTGCCACATCCTCACCGCATTCTAATTGAAGGAATAATTTTCCATCTAAATATTTTTTAGTTGCTTCGAATGATTGCTTGTAAACTCCCGTACCCGAATAACACGGATATCCTTGTTTTGTCCAATCGCCGATTTTGATCTTTGTTGTAAGTTCACCAATTGCATAACCAGTTTTTTTCTTAACCAACGAGAAATCACCGACTAATTTTAATAAGTCAAGCATACCGTCTGTTCTTCTTGTTACAACAAGTTTTACTGCTACTGTATTTATCCCTTTTTTTACAAAGTTCTTTACATCGACTTCTTTTATTTCAGCATCAAGCTTGCTTCTCTTACCTTTATCTTTTACTTCTTCTCCATTGATAAATAATTGATGGCTCTTTCCGCTAAATCCATCGATCAATAAAGCTAAGCGGTTAGGCATCTCATCTATTTCAAATTTAGTTCTGAACCAAACTGTTTCAGGATAAGTTGCTTCATCTCTTTCTTGAGGTAATTGCAATTCCCACGCACCCATTGTTACGTCTAACCATTTTGAATCATCAAATTTTTCTTCTGCATAAAATTCTGTTTTCTCTTCAGTTAATCTCATCTTCCACTTATTAATGCAAAGTACGTTATCATCTTCGATTGAGAACTCGAAATCTTTTTTCAATTTTATTGGCTTTAATGATTTCTTAGAACTTACTTTATATTTTTTCTCTTTTTTGCCAGAGAATACTTTTGCATAAGGATCATTTGAATCATCTAATGAATATCCACTAATAATTCCGTCAGAGAATGATTCAATTTCAAGATTAGTAGCAGTTATATATTCGTTTCTGATTCCTTCTTTAATATTAATTATATGAGTATCCGTTTCAGCAAAATCGAGAACCACTACTAATCTCCCCTTCTCATAAGAGTATGAGTTTAGAGGCATTGTTTCGCCTGAATTTGCATTCCATAATTCTGGAGTACCTGCATTTTCAAATGTTATTTTTACGTTCTTCTTTGGTTTACTATTCGTATTAACTAAATAATATAAATCAAATTCATCTTTCTGACGATGCAGATAAAAGACATCTTTATTATCTATCGTTATATCAGGTACAATGCATTTTTCAATAACCGATCGTAATCCTTTGAAATCTCTTTCTTTACTTAATCCCGATCCTTGGAATACAAAAACATTCTTCTTTTTGTTAGGTTGAACTACTGATTGCTTTGCCCCAGATTTATATTTTTTAGTTAATTCATTTGCCTTTACGCCAAATAATTTTTCTATTTGTTTATTAGCATCTTTCTTCTCATATTCTAAAAGATCATTTGGTATCAATGTATCAGCAATTAAACTGCCACCTTGATTTACAAATGAATTTAATTTAGTAAATGTATCAGCTTTAATATGAGTAACAGGAGGAAGGATCACCAATGAATATTCCTCGTCTCTAATCTGTAATTTGCCTTTATTCAATTCAGCACCAATGAGAACATCCTCATCAACAAAATCAAAATCAAAATGCAATCTTAAAAGCGTATCTGTCAAATAATTAAATTCAGCCTGAATTAAATTAAATAAATCTGTCGGTCCACTTGGTAAGTAATTAGTCCAAGCACTATTGATTGGATAAAGAACAAGAATTTTGGCTACGTGTCTTCCACCCGATAATATATGCCCCAAACGCGCCATATACTCTGTAAAATGATTATAATATTTCCACCATGTATGATGATAGAATTGAGATGGAGGCCAGTCTCTCTTTCTTTCTCCTTCAATCGAATAATGATATCCATGATTATTGAATATTGTTACACCGAGAGCGTATTCCCAATTCGCAATCCATTTCATTCTTTCTAAGGTACAATCCCAATAAGTTCCACCCATTGATTCGCATAATAGGCGTGTACTTCCGAAATGATGTGCGGCGGAACTTGCAATCTTCAATGCAACATGTTGATCAGGATTTTCTTCCGTTCCGATAATAGGATAAAGATGATCTACACCTGTAATATGCATCTGTTCGATATGTTTAAATATATTTCCTTCGCATCTTGCATGCATCCATATCCATTCTTCACCAAGTAAATGCCCTGTGAAAAGAACATTATTCGCTTCACACCAATTTCTAATCTGTTTGTAATATGAATCTGTATATTGTTCAGTTAATGTGCGCCAGAAATCATAACGTATCTTAGCTGTATCCTTACCCATATCGAGAAATAGTGCCGGCAAATATGGCTTCAAGTCATAACCCCTTTTCTCTCGGAATATTTTGAACATCTGTTTAGTCCAGGGAATAATCTGATTTGCCATTCCTACTTGGTAGTAATGCATTGCCGGTTCATCGGTATAAAATCCCGGGACTATCGTACCAAAATCTTTTCCTACAGCCTTTTTATATTTCTCATGTGTCTCTTCTAAAAATTTCGCTGTCGAATCAGGATTAAGCGCATCGATATAATAATCGATCTCTTTTTCTAAAAAATAAAGTAAACGCCAATTACCTTCCGGCGCTTCCCATGGTATCACTGCATTGAAAGATAAGTTAGGAGTTAAGTCTAATAATTTTTCAATCGATCCTTTAAACTCTTCTTCCGAACAAGCATAAGCCGCTATCGGTTTTGAATTACCCGTATTCACGTAGCGATCGTCTGTTGCTTCTAAGAATGTAAATATCGGACCTGGAACTGGGAGCGCAACCATCTCTAAATATTTCTGTCGAAGTTCCGGATTTTCTTTAGGCACTTTTCTATATGCCGTTCCACTAGGCCAGTTCATCTCGTCATACACCCATACGTCAATACCGATCTCTTTAGCTTTCTCTACGGCAAATTTTGTTCTCTTAAACCATGTATCTGATAGATATCCGATTGTTTCGCCAAATCTACCATGAATAAATAATCCCGGAATACCTTTATCATGATATTCCTTCATCTGCCATTCCATTTCTTTTTCATCCATTTCACCATTCCAAAACCAAAACGGTAAAATTCCTAATTCCTTAGGTGGAGTCTTAAAGTTATCTATTGTAAGTGTTTCGCCATCAACTAATTTTTGTGAAAAAGCCATTATATCTCCGAAAATTTTTTACTTTTTATAAACCAAATGATAATGAGAATCGATGTGGTGAATCTAAATACTCCATATTTACATACGAATAATCTAACTTCACTTTCACACCCGAAAATTGTGTATTAAATCCTAAACCTACTGAGAAGTTGCCTTCATCATAATTAAAACGGTAACCGCCACGCAGCGCGAACTGATTAAGGAAAACATATTCTCCACCGACATGTACTCTTTCAGAATAATCATTCGAGTGGATTGCATCCACGTTTAATGTCATTCTATGTGTATCCCAATCGCCGCCTAAG
>JALNXG010000102.1 GCA_023230485.1 Melioribacteraceae bacterium | reverse complement strand
GTCAGGAGTAATGCCCACCGCCTTCCAGATTTTCTCCACCTCATGAAATTCGCGGATGGTATGGTCCAGGTTGCGGTAGTTTTCCATGTGGTAGGCATCCGATCCACAATTTCCAAAAATAGCCCCGGGAATCCGTCCCTTTTTTTCGATGTAGTTATACCCGCTTACTTCGCCAATGTATTCAGGCCAACTGCGGACACATACCAACTCCGCATCAGAGGCCGCCAGCATTTCCTTGGCTTCGGGTATATCTACTGCCAGTTCAGGATGTTGAGGAATGGTGACTCCAAAATTATTACAGGGTTTTTTAGGCTCATCATCCATACTTACCCCGAAGCCGGCATCCTGCCACGATTGAAATCCACCGTTGAGAATGCGTACATCTTTTACGCCTGCATACAGCATGATAAACGCATTGCGGATGGCGCCAATATCTCCGGCGGCACTTCCTGGAAACGGGTCTGCATTGTCGGGATCCATGTATTTTCCATACAATACAACGGTGGTATCTGCAGTAATCCCATGTTCCAGCAAAGCCTTTTCCAATTCATCCGGCGAACGGCGATTCCATGTTTCGGGAGCCTCCAGTGCCAGGGTATCCATATCAATGGCTCCCGGAATATGCCCGCTCAGGTAGGCTTCGCGGTTGCGGTAATGGGCATGAACAACGACATATTGGTTGTTATTGTAATGTGGCGGTTTGCCACCGGAAATCAATTCATTCACCCAATGTGCCGAAACCAGGTTTTGATAGTTGGCCAGGCGTTCCATGGGTAAATCGGCATTTGAGGACCACTCGTCCACAAAGTCATGGTACAGTGAAAGATTGTGGTAACCGGCCAACTCGAAAAAACGAGCTACTTGCTCAGCCTCTTCCGGCTTATAACCGTAAATTGCGATTTGATGCTCGGGAAGAAACCCTTTGGCACCAATGATATCAATCCAGTCCATGTAATGAGTCCACTTCAGGGGCAAACTTCTGGCTCCCTTTATATGACCTCCCCGGCTTTCATTTTGCATGGGCCATCCATTGTATGCGTCTACAGGGCGCACATCAACGATCTGTATGTTGTCCTCCTTCATTAGTTTAAGCAGGCTGTGTGTAGTTAAAATGTTCATTTTTTTAAAGCAGTTTAGTTGTTTAAATCCGAATACAAGATAGCTAAAAAATAAAGGCTCAATTCTATGATTTTTTATATAATAAATTGTAAAGTGACAACTCCGTATACAACATGCCCGATGATGCTCCCCATCATAGTTGAAAGCATTGCTGCCGGATTCATTTTGGGCATTCCCATCAGTGAAGCCACGAACATAACCATGGTCATCACGGCTGTACCGATGATCCCGCCTACGACGGATTGTTGAATTTTGATTTCATTTTTCTATCATTTTAAGTTTATACCCCTTGAGTCGGATGGAAAATGATTTCCTGACAAAGGCGGATGGTAAATTGTGAAAAGTGTGACGAGTGGCTAAACTGTATTATTCATGAACATCTGCGATGTTTTCATATTGGAACACGCCTGCCTCCGGCGGCATTAAAGTTATTTCCGCGCTTGACCATCGCCGTGAATTCGTTTACCGACTGAGCCGGATTGTCCGAATGTTTTACGATAATCGTTCCAACAGGGTAGCTGCCATTTACCAACAACTGTCCATTTTTAAAGTACACCTTTCGGGTGACGGTCGAGTCGTTTCCGGCATGGGCGCCACCCAGAGCAGGGTCGGCACCCTGGTTGGTTGCATCCAGCGACCAACTCATAAAACCTGCAAACGAAGCATCGGTTGCAATATACTCAGCCGGGGTTTGTTGATCGTTGTTGTCTTTCTTACACGACTGCAGGAAAACCAACACCGTGAATGACAACAGGAAAATAAAAAAGAATGATTTTTTCATGGTAGTAATGTTTAGTTAGTTGGTATATTAATTGAGCATTAGACGGCAGCAATCACTAAACCTGACAACCGAAACCATCCATTTTTAACCCCGGTGTAAAACCAATAACATTAATTCCTAGATTTACGCTTCCAAACACCCGATGATCCAGTTACAATAAAACGAGGAGATGATTTAATGATTTTAAATGATTGAAAATGGGCAGGTTATTATGTATAAATAGGTTAAAAATGATAATATTAAACAGAGAACTTCCAGAGTTGGATTTATACTCTAGTTGTAAGCCATTTAGATGACCTAAACCCACTGTAAAAATGGAAAATCATAAAAAGAAAATATTCATAATATTTATAATTCTTATAATAATATCTGGAATTATTGGCTGGTATTATTACGAAGAATCATTATGGTATAATCCAGATAATCAGTATATTTACCGTATTAAGAAAAAAGGGAAAAGAGTATTTGTTGTTTTAAACAATAAACACGATTTGTGTGAAGTATGTGACTGCATGGTTCTAGATGGAAAATGGCCTGTATCATCGCTAGAAAAAGCAATTAATATTTTTGGAGAACCTGATAATTATATCACGGAAAATAACGGAAATCAAAAGATCGAGTACTGGGCTGACAATGGAAGAGTGGTATTCCTTAAAGAAAATATTTATGACGGAACCGAGTATACTCTTAGTGCTTTTCCAAACAATTATTTATATTCGGATTTTTTTATTTATGAAATATCTAAACTTATTGATCCAGAAAGAGATGAAACAATAGTTTGTTTCAATGATAAAAAGGATGATGAGTTATTTTCTGTTATAATTATCAAAGGTAAAAGAGTAGATGAATTTTCATGTTTCTAAATTCAATAATAAATATTTAATTTGACTTCACATTATGAAACAAAATCTATTTATTGACAAAGCTTATAAATTAGTTGACTACGCCAAGATTATTTCAATTGGCTCGAAGATGGAAATTATTCAAATTTTTCCTCAGCTAAAAGTTACAGATCAAATTGATTACTGGGATCTATATTGTACAGTTGCAGCTACTTACTCAGCATGCCTTGGATCCTCGATCTATATAGATAACAAGAATATATTAAACAAAGTTGATCGAATAGTTGATAAAAAACTTAATGATTTTGATAAGTTAAATGGAAGTGGAGCATTTAATGACCTAGATAGGTATATGAATAATTTTATTGTTAATAATCCTGACCAGAAAAACACTGATGAATCATATTTATTATCTGTTGGAGCTTGGATAATATGGAATTTAACCTTAAAAAAACCAATAGATAATGAGGGAAGGATAGCATCGCTTTTAGGTAATATTTTTTACAAGGAATTCTTACATTATTATAATATTTAAAAAAGGGCAGTGCATAACAAAGCATGTGCCTTTAACTTTGTAACATATATGCCTTAAAGAACATTTAAATAAACCGACATGGCAATAGAAAATCATGATTATTTAATACCAATAGAGTCAAACGCAATATTATGGCGCTATATGGATTTTCATAAGTTCATATCATTGCTTGAAACAGAATCATTATTTTTTTGTAGAGCGGACAAGTTTTCTGATCCTTTTGAGGGTACTATTCCAAGAAAAGAAGTTGAATATAGACCTACCAGTTTCAAACAAATTTGTGATATTTATAATACTCCATTTGAGACTGAAAAATTTAAAGAATGGGAATCCACAACAATTGATTTCAACAAAATAACAAGAATTAGTACAGTTATCAATTGCTGGCATATTAATAATCATGAATCTGATGCAATGTGGAGACTCTATTTAAAGACAAACGAGGGTGTTGCCGTGCAGACAAGTCCGCAACGACTTCTTAATTCATTTACTGACACAAAAGAATCAATTAATCCAAGTAAAGTCAGATACATTGATTTTGACAACGAAATATATTATCATGAAATTGATTATCCTGTCTCATCAGTAAATTCTTTTACAACTTTTATACATAAAAGAGTTGAATTTAAAAGCGAAAATGAATTTAGATTATTCCATACTGTTAAGGATGCCCAGTATTATCAAGGAGAAAATTATTGGAATAAAAAAGATAATCGCATCGGGATGTTTATCGGAGTAAATATTGAAACACTTATTGACAAGGTTTACTTTCCGCCTACTTTAGGTGAAAATGAACAAAAGGAAATAGAATTACAAATAAAAGACTTAGGGTATACACTAGACTTACAACCTTCGCTGATGCAAAAGAAACCATATTATTAAAAAAAACGATGCATGACAGCGGATCATAGTTCATACCGCAATTAATTGGTAATAAGACAAATAATTGTATATTTACGCATGGTACATATTAACAAAATTGGTGATAATACTGCGGCACAAACCATTGCCACAGAACGTTGTAAGCAATTTTGAAAAAACTCATAAATACCTGATTGGTGATGAAAAAAATAGTTAAAATAATTATCAGTATTATCGTTATTAGTATTGCTATGCTATTTGCTGCAAATGAAGCAATAAGAGTAGGTGACGATTCAGGCGAAAGCATTGGTATTATTGAGAAATATTTTTTTGAAAAGTCAGAATTATCGCTTCAACAACATTCTAAATCAGATAACTACATTTTATGGGAAAAAGCATCGTATGATTCGAATAAATTATTGGATTTATTTGAAAAACATGGATTCACAGTTATCGAAAATGATGAACTAAAAGAAACTCGCATGGAAATGATAAACTTGTCCAAAAAAGCATATATAAGTGCGAAAAAAATCGACTTAGACTATCTAAGGGAAAGTAATTCCGACCTACCAATTATGTATTCTACTAAGATAATACCTGCATTAAATCTTTTTATTGAAGGTCTTACAGAAAAAAAAGAAGAAAAACTAAACGCTGGAGTTAAATCCTACAACGAGTTTATACTTTGGTATCAAAACAATATAGATAATTTCAATCCATTGCAATAGATCACTACTGTCTCGTTAAAAGAGGCTGAATGATAGTTGTTTACAATTTAGTTCATTGACATTTTGATAATTGCATTTTGTAAGTAGTTCTTTTACAGGTGTTTTGTCTAGTAAAGAAATGCCTAGAATCTGTAATATTTCGTAGGTTGATCTATCAATTTTCAGCTCTTTGCCAATAATTGCGACTAGGCAGTAGCTGATAATCGCACAATAGAGTTGAGTCTTTACAGCATTTGGAGTGTGACCCCAGAAGCTTTTCACTTTCAAGTGTTGTTTTATCCATTTGAAAAACAATTCCACTTGCCAACGATTCTTGTAGAGAATAGCTATTTCAATAGAAGACAGTTCAATGTTGTTTGTTAGAAACACAAACTCAACATTTGTCTCGCTGTCATAGTACTTGATCCTACGCAGCTTCTCTGGGTATCGAGAAAAGGACTTTTGGTTGCTAAATGTTCCAATCTGATCAAATTTAACACCCAATCCCTTTTCAATCTCTTGAGTATATATCCTGTTGAATTTCAGGTTGTCCCTTGCCCTGAGCACAAAAAAGGCTTCGAGTTTTTGTATCCTATATAGACGTTCAAAATCATTATACCCTCGATCAAAAATGTAATAGCTACCGCCTTCATAAGGGATGTGATCCATTGCATTCACATCATTGACAGAGGCATTGGTAATGTATACAAAACTGGGTATTTGAGTTTTAACATCATAAAGGGTGTGCATCTTTATGCCTCCTTTTGCTTTTCGAAACTCAGCCCACCAAAATACGCTCAAACAAAGATCAATTGTTGTTGAATCGAATGCATATACATTGCCATCCACCTTTACATCAAAGTCACTGCATGCACAAACTCTACGGGCATAGTCAATGAGATGATAAGCAAATTCTTCGTAAATCCTGTAATCTCTTCGAATATTAGCTTGTGCGAGTGTTGCGAGTTTTACACCTGACCCAAGTCCCAAATGATATGCTTTGCCTTTGTGCGCATCCAGGGTAACTATTAAATCTCGAAGACTATCACGATTGGTAAGTTGTCCAAATACCATACAGAGCATCTGATTCCAACAGGTGAATGTTCGAATATGTTTGTTGCCTTTGTGCTTTTGTACAAACCGATCAAAAACCCTTTGTGGCAGAAAATCAGTGATCTGAGCAAATACGTATTTCCCTTGATTCATCTTTAGCAAAATTTGCTGCAAATGAAACATTCCTGAAATCGTCACGCAAGAAAAACCACTACAAATTATTGATTATCAAATTTATCAAAGAACGATTTAATATTTTAACGAGACACTAGTGGCAATAGATGATGATTATTAAAACTGTTTACAACAATGCATAATAGAGAAATAACACAATATATAAAACATATACCTTAAAATATGGACTATTCTGGCACTTGGGAAAACGAAAAAACCTCTGAAATAATTAGGATAAATAGTGTCGTTAATAAATCTGATACTTTTTTGTTTGAATGGGAATTTAAAGCAAACGTTTTTATTAAACAGGAAGAAATACAAATTTTAATCATCGACAACAGTATTTCTCACTTTTCAGCCCAAAATAGTTCCGGTCTTATTCATAATCTCAATGAAAATTCGATATTAATTAATGGAGAAAAATTCATCAAGCATGAAACTTACAATTATTAACTAAATATTTCATTATGAAATTATTTATAGTCATATTAATTATTACATTTTCTTTTACAAATGGCTGTACAGCCCAAAACAGCAGCGACAATAATAATGTAAACAAGTCTCCGCAGTTTGTATGTTCAAAAGAATATTTGAAAGTTACAAAAGACACTTATAATTACTATTTAAAAAAATTATTGAACTCAGGTATCTTAGATCGAAATATGGAGTACTTTGACGAAACAATTGAAGGTCTATTAAATAGTGACGATATTACCTTTTTTTTAAGTATAGGTGAATTAGGTGAGGAAGAAAACATTTTAATAAAACCACTTCAACATAAACTAACTGAAACATTATTTAATACACTTTTACTCGATATAAAACAAAAAGAAAACTCACTAGATGGGGCAGGTTATATGTATCGTGTTATGGGAAACCACAAAGGATACTTTGGAGGGAAATATCCATATAGATTTATAAAAACTATTACAATAATAAAAGACCCAATCACATTACGATATGGTCTTATTTATTTCATTGATATCGACGATAAAACGTTCTCTTTGTTAATAAACACACAAGACATTGAAAATGATATTAACAAGGTAATAATTTCGATAAACGGTGTTGAAGGAAACGAAGCAGACACTCTTGAAAACATTATTTTTCTTGATGGCAAATCCGTACGTAGATCATTAATTGTCAATCCTTGTATTGATTATATGAATAATGAAAACATGAATGACCTTATTAAAGTTGAGGAATATTGCAACTGTTTTGCTGATAAACTTGGAGAAAAATTTAATTCCACAGATTTAAACTTTCTTAATGAAACATTTAGTACAGAATCCGATTTTTATACAAAATCCATTGAATTTTTTAATTTACCAAACGTTAAGTCTATCACAGCAGAGTGTATTACAAATAATCTTACGGACAGTAAGAAAAATATAACTATTTCTTCTATAGAGCAAAAGAAAGCTGGTATCGAAGTATTTAAGAATGCTATCAAAGCTCAAGAAGGGTATGATGAATTTAAGCAATTAATTGATGTCGATGGTTTTTGTGAATGCATGATAACAAAATTACTGGATAACTTCTCTTACAAAGAAATTATGACTGATCCTAATTTAGGTGAAAAGCCCAAATTCATTAAAATCAGGGAAGATTGCATGTTAAAAAATCAAAAAAAGATTTATTAAATAGTATTGTACGAATATTTGGTTGTATCATTCTCCCAATTACCTAATAATTAAAAATATGAACTTTATAGAAAAAGTTAACAAACTAATTGCTGAGGGTAAAATATCCAGTTCAGATTCATTGGAATTAAAAACACACTATAACTCATTGATTCAAAAGGAAAAGGATGAATTTGAGTCTAAATTTCTAGATAATTTCATGATTGAAAATGAGCACGAAATACAAATAGAAAGTCATGAAAGACAGCAAAGTCCATTAACTAAATCAAAAGGTTTTGAGGTAAATATCTCCACGGCCGATCAATTGCCGAAAAATAATGTAAAAAATTTAAACCAGCAGATTGATAAAACTACAATAGATGATAATCGAAATGATGCCTCAAAATTAGAAAATGATCATTCCATTATAAATATTGCACTATTAAAACAACTTTCATCTTACGATACGACCATGTCCTACAAAACATTGATCAAAGAGTTGTTGTTAAGACTAATTCCTATTTCTGTCTTAATAGTAATATTTATATCACTTGGCAATATACCATCCGATAAAATACCTAAAATAATTACTACTTTTTCAAGTATTGCTGGAGCTACAGTATTCTTCTATACTGTTGCGGCTTTTTATGGGTTTTTAAAATCCATTTTTAAAAAGGCATTTGGTTCTGAAAATAAAGACAAATAGAAACCTATAAATCAAATATGGATTCAATAAATAGTTTTGTGAAAAATAATTTAATTAAAATGCTCGACCCTAAAAAAGAATATATAGTCTATGGCATGTTCTGGTCTGAATATGAACATTTTAGTTCCACTTGTCTGCCGTAGGTATGAAATATAAATCACTTTGGGCAGAAAGATCTGTCTTTTAACGTCCACCACAAATTATATAATGCCCATTAGCGCCAATGCTATTAAAAAAATGCCATAAAGAAAATTTATTAAAATATTTTTTTAATGTTCACTAAATAGCTAACTTTGCGTGGTGAAAGAAAAAATTTGTCTGAAACATATTCTACTATAAGAACTACTATCTTGACTTTTACGCAACTCTAAATCAAGATGTTAAAAAGAAGTTCAACTGGACGTTACAACTTATTTCGGAGATAGAACGTGTTCCTGAAAAAT
>JALNXG010000101.1 GCA_023230485.1 Melioribacteraceae bacterium | reverse complement strand
GATAATTGATTAATATATAAACAAAATGAAAATAAAATTGATATTATTAATACTGGCTATCGGATTCTCAATCGTGTCCGGGCAAAATATAATCCCGCATAGGGGAATTATTCAGGAAGTTTACGGAGGTGATACGACTGAATTCAGGATGCAGGGAAATGCATTGAATATTACCGGATCGCAAACTGAATTACAGATCGGAGGGGATCCGCTGGTGAGTGAATCTACTCAGCCAATTAAATATGCTACGATTAATATAACATCTGCAAATATTCTGGCCGGGGATAGCGTTTTAATTAAATCAGGCGAAACAGATATTACCCCTTTACTTTTCAAATTGAAATATAACTTCAATACAATTGCTTATACGACATTTGCAACCGATACAACATATCTATATTGTTATGCTTTAGGAGTAAAACATTCCTTTGCTTTTTTATACGATTCAACTATCATGGCCTCTGACACTAATGTAACAACTTATGGTTCCGGGATAGATCAATTTGATGAGGGTACTGATTTTTGGATTGACTTTAAAAATTTTGACACAGGAAATGGAACTGTAACAATTGAATTTTATTATATCAAATTTGAATGAAATACATAGTAACGATATTATTATTACTGATTTCCTTTGCGGGGTATTCACAATTAGAATCTACTTCTCAAAATAAGGGATTGAAGAGCATGGGGGGAGAGGTTGGGATTCATAGCAATCAATCCGGTATTCCTTTTCAATCTGATTTGCTTTCAAATTATAATAGGCGTTCTGGGAATTGGTTTTATGATGATTTAAACGGTGATTCAGCAGAGATATTAATTCCTGATTTTTTAAGCAATGGAACTGTAACTATTCAAGGAAATAAAACAAGAATATCGGAACATTTTTGGGATGGCACAGATTATACGCTTTATTTTAGAATGAAACAAGTAAACGCTGTAACAGGGTCAAATACGTATGAAATTTTTAATACAGGAACATCAGGAAGGGCAATAAATTTTAGATTTCAAAATCAATATTTAAGATTATACTATGGAGATAGTGTATTGACAACGCAAACTATAGTTTTATATTCTACACTTAATGGACTTTTAACTTATGATTATGTTGACATTTTAGTTCAGATTAAACATTCATCAGGGGATAGTATAAAATGTTGGTTGTATGCGCCGGATGAATCAGCTATAACAACGATTGGAAAAAGTATAAGTACGATTACATTTAGTTCAAATCCGAATGCTGCTAATTTAACTTTTGCAAACAATATGAGTGTTGTGACAAACTGGAAAAAATTTACCGGTTTAAAAACAATTACACAATGCTTACAAGATTCATATAACACTAATTTACAAATACATTACCCTAATATTTATTCTGTTACTGATATTTCAGGGAATGGAAATCATTTAACAAGAAGTGCAGGTTTTAATGTTCCACATAAATATTATACAAGTATGAATATGTGGCTTTTGAATTATGGTTATCAAGAATATCAAAGACCTATTAACGATTCTCTTGAAAGAATGTATGTATCTTACAAGCAAAACGGAGATACATTACCGATTGATTGGACAAGTGTAAGTAATTATCTTACAGGAAGAAGAATTGTCGGTGAATTTCCTGCTTCTGAAAGTTCAATAAATATGATGGATTGCAAATTAAGGTTTAACAATGAATTTTTTAACCGCAAAAGTACTGTTATATGGGGAGATAGTGCCCGAAGTGCAACTACTTACTATTCTGCAACGGACACAATGACATTTCATATTTCAGAACTTAATCAACGTACATTATCAGAATGGTTAAATGATGGGTATAGAGGAAAAGTATATGTCAAGATGAATGATAATTCGATTGAACGATGGGATAGAAAATTACTTACTAATATTTTTTTATATAATACCGACCATAAAACTACCCAAAATGCAAAAATATTAACTTATACAGGTGATATATTCGCAAGGGCAATAGACTCTACTTATGACCATAATAATTATGTTAAACTTGGTTATTTTCAGAGTGATTCTGCTATGCTTACATTCAGGATTGATGATGGCGATAATTCGGTTATTGGTGGATGGAATGTGATGTTTGATACGTTTAATATTAAACCAATTATAGGTATTCATGCAGCAGAAATGGGTACTAACGGAACTTATGAGTATCTGACGTGGGAACAGGTTGATTCACTTGTATCTGAGGGGTGGGAATTAGCAGATCATGTTGACAATGAAATAGACCTTAATAATACGGAAAATCTGGATAGTATTGAGATACGGATGAGAAATGCTCAACAATTAACCTTAGACAGCATCGGTTATACTTTAGAATATTTTATCGGAAACAGGTATTCAAGCGCAAATGCTTCTGTAATGTATTTTTCTAATAAAGTTGGATATAAAGCTCATTTGGGGTGGGGGACAATTAATTCATTAATTCCAAATGGCACAAATAATAAAGAACTTGATATATATTGGGTAGCGACTATGGCAGCCGATTTAGGTGGTTCATATCAACTTGAAGATGCAGATAATTCTCAGGAAATAGCTGCTATCAAAGCACAACTTGATTTATGTAAAGCAACCGGAAGATGGGGATTATTATTTGTACATGCTTGGGGGCAAAAGGTCAGTGATGCGATTGCCAATGAAATAATTGTTTACG
The DNA here is from genome assembly GCA_023230485.1 of Melioribacteraceae bacterium. GTDB lineage: Bacteria > Bacteroidota > Ignavibacteria > Ignavibacteriales > Melioribacteraceae > BRH-c32. The sequence goes on along the minus strand of JALNXG010000101.1, from coordinate 6,191 downwards.
CTATTGCTAATGATATAGGAATTGTATCTTTTACAGACGGGTATAATCAATGTAAATATTTAAGTAAATGAAAAAACTAACCCTTCTCTTAATTCTTCTATGGATTGCCTCAGAAGAATGTTAATAACAAATTAAAAACATAATAAAATGTGGACAAACTTATCAACAACAATAAACAACAGTTTTTCAGGGAACGTTGAATACGTCCCGGTTGTTTTTCAAAACAGCGATTTAGCTGAAGGCGTTTTAAGCATCCCTCATGGGAGAGATACCCTATTTGTAATACCGGAAGCGATTTATAATCCTTCAGGGGTATTACAAGATCAATCCGGGATCTTCACAATTGTCGATTCGAAAAATGTTAAATATGAATTCGGTGGAAATTTGGAAACCGGGAAATATTTGTTTATATTCAAATTTTTATATCTGTAAAAAATGAGAAAGATAACTTTACTTTTAGGACTTGTTTTACTTTGTACCGGGTTATGGTCGCAAACATACATAGATATGCGAAAACCTATCCGCATGGTTTACGGGGGTGACACGTTGATATTTTCATTCTCCGGGGACACGGTTATTTTGTATTCAAATCATAAAAACTTCCGGGTACAGGATTTATTAAAAGTCAAACAGCTTGTATTGGCCGATAGTGTTGTCACAAAGATTATGCCTGATACGCTTGTTAATACGGCGTTTGTCAGGGCGTATGTGACGGAGCATGGCGGAGGTTCAGAAGTATTCGCGAATACAGGATTGTATAAGGATGAAGACACTATTAAATTAGGAGCTGATTATAATACTGATGTAAATGTAAGTAGTAATAATGGTTCAGAATTTAGCATAACAACTGAAAATACAATTTCAACAGGCGATGTAACTATTGACACTAATAGTATAGGATTAGCTGTTACAAGGATGGTAAATTCAGAATTAAATTTTATAAGTTTAAATTTATATAATGATCCAATTCCTTTATTTACAATTGAAGCGACTGGTTTAATCAATGCTAATTCTTTACAAATTAATTATGATTCGAGTGGATTTTATTATTTTGATGATCCAGATATGTTATTATGGTCTGATAATCATTTAATAACAAAAAGATACGCCGATAGTGTAATTTTCGGTTCAATGTACGCTCATAACGTAACCCAGGTTGTCGATATAATTGCATCTGATCAAATGAAATCAATTCCCGGTAGCATGACAATAGGTAATTGCTTAGGATTTACATTACAGGGCGATAGTGCGCTTGTTACCGAGGTAGCCGGTACTTATTTAATTACTTATTCAATTTCAGCACAAGTAACCGCCGGGGAAGAATGGGAAAGCGCGATAATGATTAACAATGAATTACAGGAAGAAACATCGGCGCATTCAGAAAGTACCCAGGGAGCCACGACACGACCTCAAGTAAATTCAGGTACAGCAATTTTGATTTTAGCAGAAAATGATCTGGTGACATTAGGAGTTGATAATCATGTCAGTGCCGGTGACGTCACTGTATTTCACGCAAATATTACACTTTTAAAATTAAAAGAATGACAACTAAGAACGGAGAAAAATTTTTCTCTTGGCGCGATGCTATTTATCTGGCCGGATTTGTGGTTAGTATTACTTCTGTAATTATTTCTAATCAAATCAAAATCGGGGGACTTGAAGAAAGAGTAATGAAGGTTGAAAAACAACTTCAGGACAATAATTTAGAACTTATCGTTTATAAAATAGGACAACTCGATGAGAAACAAAATCAGTTTAACACTGCTTTTACTAAGTTTCTTGACGATTATTATAATCGCTCAAAGTAAAGAGGCGGAACCGTCGATCAGGGAACAATCAAAAAGTATAATGAATACAACTGATTCTATTACTATCAGGTATAATCAGTTAATATTGAAAATAGATTCTATAAATAATTCAAATGACCGTGAAAATGAATGAAAAAGAACTATACCAGAAATGTATGACCGTTGTTTCAAAGAATGAAGGCGGTTATGTTTTTGATATAAACGATCCCGGAGGAGAAACTTATTGTGGAATATCGCGAAAAAATAATCCTGATTGGGAAGGATGGGACATAATTGATGAATATAAAAAATCACACACTTTAAAACGCTATGATTTTATACCTGGCAGTTACCTTGAAAGCCTTATAAATGATTTTTACGAACAAAAATATTGGAGATCATGTAATCTTTTTGGCATAACTTCTCCTGAAATTGTTCTTAATATTTTTGATTTTGCTGTAAATTCAGGGCGTTCAACTGCAATAAAAAAAGCTCAGGTAATTGCAGGTGTGAAAGTTGACGGAATTTGTGGGTGGATAACAAAAAATGCGATCAATGCATTTCCTGAACAACTTTTTATCGGTACATATAGAGCGGCCAGGGTAAACTTTTTAAAATCATTGAAAACATATAAATATTTTGGTACCGGATGGCTTAAAAGAATAAAGAATACTCATTTTTAAACTATAAATTATGAAAAAGACACGTGAAATTTACATGCTTATTTTAGGCGCCTTGATTGTGATAGGCTTCTTTGTTTTGCTTTACATTTTGGTTTATTCAGGGATCCCCGAAACAAACAAAGAAATTTTAAATATTGTTGTCGGGGCATTGATCGGATCATTTACAGGGGTAGTCGGTTATTTCTTTGGTTCCAGTATTGGAAGCAAGGATAAGGCTGACATAATGAATGGAGGGCAAAAATAATGAGATATATTTTAATCTTGCTAATATTTTCAGCCTTTGCCTGTAATCCTTGCAAATATGTTTCAAAGCATTCAGAATGCTTCCCGGCTGATACATTTAAGCACGTCATGATTAAGACAGTCAGGGACACAATAACCTATATCGAGGAAAATGAATCGACCCTTGAGGCGTGGTTTGAATGTGATTCAAATAACCAGGTTCTTATTAAAAAACTAAATGAAACAAATAACGGGATAAAAACTGTTACAGTTTTCAAAGACAATGTTTTTAAAATACGATCTTATACCGACTCAATAGCTGTTCTGCATAAAATTATCGAAGAAAAGTCCAGCGAAAAGATCGCTATTATGAATCCTGTTAATAAACAATTGCAGGATGATAATAAAAAGCTTGAAAAGAAATTGACACACTGGAAAAAAATAGGTAAATTCGGACTCATAATTATTGTTTCTATATTGATAGGTTTGGTTGTGGTTATTATTAGGAAGTTTAGTTAGTAGTAAGTAAAGTAATTTTTTTTCATGCTTAAGGATTTTACCCCGGTTACGTGTTGACCGGGGTTTTTATGTCATACATTTATTTATGTTCGTCAAAATTCACTTTGACAAATGAATTTGAGAAAGTATATTTGATAGAAAATTATAGTATGATAAATTGTAACCTTTCCATCCAGATCTCAGTATAATATGCATGAAAACAAAACGCGAACTAATCGACAGCATAATCCAAACGGATTATTACAGTATTATCGGAACTTCTTTTTATAAAGGCTTTTTAAACAGGCTTCTCAGGATGGATGAACAGGAATTTATTGACACAATGAAAAATGACTTCGGATTCAATTTGCAGCCAATTATTAAAAATCACTATATACTGACATTATGAACCTTTTTGAAACAATCGCAGAAATAACTCGCCCGGAAATACTCACCGAAAAAGAATTTCACGAACAAATTTTTAATGAGGCATATATATTTGCAACCCGGAACCGGAACAAAAACAGTAAATGTGGAAAGGAGAAAACAATATGACACTAATTTACATAATAATTTTCATTGCTATATTCATACTGGTTTGTTTGATATTATCAAAGAACCAGGCAAAAAAAATGACCCCGATTGAAAAGCATAATCTTTATGTTTCCAGGCGAAAAATTGAAAAAGGATTCGAACACTGGCAGCATGAAAACTTTGTAAAAATATACAGGTTATATTCTCAAACTCCAAAAGAAATAACATTTTCAGAATTTGCGAAAGGTGTTTATGAAGGTAAAATAATACTTGAAGATGAGCGCAGAATTAAAAGATCGAGATAAGATTTGTCCGGTCTGCATAGAAATAATGCAAAAAGAGACAAGAAATACTGGCTCATGTAAAGGCAAAAGGATTCATTATGTTTGTCCTAAATGTGGGTATCAGTTCATGCAATCATCTGAAAAATGCAGGATTCAAAATGAAATTGAATTGTATCAAAAAATGAAACGAATTAATTTAGAAACTAATATTGAAGAATTATGAAAACACACACACCAAAAATTATCGCAGGATTATTAATCGCGACAATAGTAGCCTTTTTTTTCATTCCTGTGATCATGACAATTATTTGTGGCACTGGGGTAATAATCATGGGAATTTGCATAATCGGTTCCCAGACATGGGTTGAAGAAATTGACGGAAGTATGAAACCCGTTGATAAAAAGTTTGTTGGTGGAATGAAAAAGAAATAAATTTATTGTTATAAAACATGAATCAAATGAAACAAGCAGAAATAGTTAAATTTACAAAGACAGGGATAATTATCCGGGTTAAAAATAAATCTAAAAGTAATAATCCGGTTTTAAAAAAATAAATAGAACAATGACATTTGAAGAAGCAAAAGAAAAAGCACAACAAGGAATAAAGGTAAGACACCAATATTTTGCTGAAAAAGAGTATATGATAATGAAAGACAATCTAATCGTTTTTGAGGATGGTTGCGAAATATTTGCAAATGATTGGTTAGGAGATAAAGCGTGGGCACTCGATGGATGGTCTCTTTATGTTGCCTAACGTTGGTGGTATGGTTAGTTGGGATTAAAAACCATGAACCTATCCACCGAGTAGAAACTTAATAAATATAATTAATGATGAATAACGCAGAAAACCCCCAATTAACTATACCACGTGTTATCGGCTGCCTTTCTATCCTTGTCGGATGCGAGGAAAGCCAAGCAGTTTGCATTGAATTGCGAAAGTTAGGGCATGAGGCTTACAGTTGCGACTTACAAGAATGTAGCGGTGGACACCCAGAATGGCACTTGCACATGGATGTTTTTGAAGCAATAAAACTTAAAAAGTGGGATGCTGCAATATTTTTCCCGGACTGCACATATTTAACAAACACAGCTAATAAGTGGTATAAAGACCAACCGAAAAGAAAAAGCGGAACATTGGTAGGTGCAGAAAGAAGAGAAGCAAGAAGAAAAGCAATTGACTTTGCTATTAGGTTGTTTAATTGCGGAATCCCAAAAATTGCAATGGAAAATCCAATTGGCATTTTAAGTACAGAATTTAGAAAGCCAAATCAAATAGTACAGCCTTTTTATTTTGGCCACGCTGAGAGAAAATCAACTTGCTTGTGGTTAAAAGGATTTCCAAAATTAAAAGCGACGAATATAGTTGAGCCGATTGTTTATGTGGCTGAAGGAAAAAATTACAGTCCGACACATTACAATTCAAAGCGGAGTTTAAATAGGCTTGATTGTTTACCTCCTGGTAAAGAGAGAAGTAAATTAAGGTCAAAAACTTATCCAGGTATCGCAAAGGCAATGGCGATGCAGTGGTTTTCTTAGGTTGCCGATAACGGCTCGGCGGCTAAATGCTGTTAGGGCGGTTACGCGAGGAACGAGCGGAAGGAAAGCCCTGATAGCATTTAATCGTTGTTCGGTGCAGTTCGTTCGCGACCTGATAAGTTTGATTAGAATGGCCGCCGAGCCGTTCAGTTCAATGTAGAAGACTGAGAATTTAATTTTTTGATAATTAAAACTATAAATTATGCATATTCAAAAAGGAAATTTCAAAATAGGTAAAAGGTACTATATAGTACCTGCATTTCTATTCACTCTTGAAATTCTTAAGGATTATAACGTTATTGGTTTTGAAATTTACTTTCTCAATCGAAGTAATTACATTGAATTTTACTTTAAAAAATTAAATGAAAGTCTTCGAGAGAGCGACGTCAGGAGCGAACGTAATTGAACTGAACGGTAAAGTATATGGCAAGGTGGGGATAAATAGTGCTAACCTATCGAGCCGTATAAACTCAATTAAAAGCACTAATGTAGCGATTTGTAACGATGCCCCACTTTGCTATATACAATGTTAGGCATCTGTAAAAATAAAAATTATGGAAGAATTTGTAAAAGAAATGGGCTTTGAATCAGTAGAAGAATTTCACAAATTGAATGCAAGTGCTGACCTAAGCGACCCCGAAAAAATG
>JALNXG010000100.1 GCA_023230485.1 Melioribacteraceae bacterium | reverse complement strand
TAATATATTGTGCTAGTTCATCAAAGTACGCCCAATTTTTCATAGGCCATACTTTTCCTGCTTTCGGAGCTATTGCAACATCGCCATATAGTTTAGAATATGGGCTTTCAGGTAGTAAATATTGCTCTCCATTAAATTTTTTTCCTAATCCTTCAAACACGATTTCCTGAAACGATCTTTTATTTTGAAATTTTAATTGATTTGCTTCTTTTAATCCATATTTACTTATAAGACTTAAATCAAACCAACCTTTTGAATTTTCTGTATATGTAAGCTTTTCATTATTATCGATATAAGAGCCAAATAAATCTCGATATTTAATTTTTTTAATTATATTCCCCGCTTCTAAATTGTCTTCGAGATTAATTACCAAATCATATTCATTCAACTGAGTTTCATAAATTTTTGATAATAAGATAACTCTATTAATATTTGGCAGTCCACCAAGAAGTATTGAGTTATTATCACTTACTACCCAATCGATTGACGCATTGGGAAATAAATGAAGTAAAGTGGTAACTCTAATTACATCACCAGCAGCACCAAATTTAATTATTAGTATTTTCATTATTATTCCTATAAGATTTATTTATAGTTTACAATCTTCTTCTAAAAAGTAATTCCGATTTTTTCTATTTTTAATAGTTTCTTCAGGTGTTTGGAAAAGAAACTTCAATTTCTCAACACTATTTTTATTCTTCAACTTTATAAATGCCTGAGTTGCTGAAAACTTATTTTCCTGTGTTGCCTTTATTTCGAGATCTATAATTTTATTTATTACTTGTATATCTTGATTGCTTTCTACATTATAATTATGTCCATAGGCACGATCAATAAATCGACTTATTATAAACGAAAATGGCAAATATGTGTCAAAATCGAAATATTTATTAAGAAGCGGCACTATATCCTCTGCTCGAATACCTTCAAAACCTTCACTGCTGCAATCATGGTCCATTACTTCTTGATCATATTCTTTCGAATACGCATTGTATTTATACTTTTCATCTAAATTATTCCAGATCATTTGAACTGCTTCTTTAGTTCCGTCCCATAGAACATGCCCATTTCTTCCAATCATATCATTTATTAAGAATATCATATTCTCATTAGAGTTTTCAGCAATTGCACTAAATAAATTTTCTAATTCAGTTACATGATGAAGTGAGTGATTGGCAAAAAAGAAGTCATATTTTTTTTCAAATTTTGGATAATTAAAATCACCTACTTTATACTCCATATTAAAGATATTGGATTCTTTCAATGATTTATTACCTCTTTCAACCATAGTTTGATTAATATCCAATCCAGTAAAGTGCACTAAGTCCTTATTCTTAATTTGCTTCATTATCTCTAACTCTGTATCACCATTTCCACATCCAATAGAAATACCGTAAATTTTCCTACCTAACTCTGATGCTAGTTTATCGATCTCCGAAGCACACCAGCTATTAAAATTTCTTGCTCCTGTAAGTTTTTCAACAGCATTTTGTAAAAACTTCCCTGTATAAATATGATGAGCATTTGGTAATTCATGAACTTTTAATTGATTCCTATAAATGTTTAATTCCTGATCGATTTTTTCTTTGTATTCATCTATTTCTTCTACTAACCACAAACCATTTTCTATCATATACTCTTTATTTCTTAATGCATCTTCATTTCCTTTTTCAAAACCTAAAACGTATTTTATCAAGTCAATCGCATATTCATTTTGATTCTGTGTTAATGCCCATACTGAAAGATCATTGATCGCTTCAATATGCTGCGGCTCCAAATTGAGAACTTCCATTAATTTATTTTTAGCATCATCCAATTTTCCTGAATTAAAATATTTTTCTGCATTTTGTAATGCGCGAACGCTTTTGTTTACATCCCAATTTTTTTCTAATTTCCTTTTCGATATTCTTTCAAAGAGTTCATTTTGAAATGCGTTTAACTCTTTACTACTTGGATTATTTCTTAGATTTGTTTCAACTAACCTATACGCTTCGAAATAACTTTTTTCTAAAAGGTATTTTTCAAATTGACTATTAATTTCCAGGTCTAATTCATCTATTGTTTCTGAATTTTTTGGTAGGTTAAACGAGTTTTCGTGTTTATAATTTATTTGTAATAGAAATTGATTTAATCCTTCTTTTTTATCTTCATAGCTATTTAGATTTTCCTTTATACCAATCTCACATAGATATCTTGCCATATCAAATAAATTATTTTTTATTGGAGTTTCGCCTAAGAATGCATAGAGGAAGTATTTGGACACCCAATCAATATACCTTTTTGCATTAGCCAGCTTTTCTTCGAATCCTTCTTTCTTGAGAGTTGAATTAATAATCACATCTAATTCATTTTGCGAGTTCACTTCATATGCAATATTGAATCCTCTCAGTTCTGTGTTGCTAAAAAGTAGAATCGGTTTTTCATATAATAAAGCTTCAAACTGAAGTGTTGTAGCAGCAAAGGCCATTACATCAGAATTTTGCATAAGAAACTGGTAATTAAAATTTTTTTCAATTTTTACTCTTTTTCCAACAAGATGATTAAAATCATTTCTCTCTTGTGGATGCAGTTTTACTATTAAATTAAATTTTTGCTTATTTGCTTCTTGAGTTAATGCTTCAATCATCGAACAAGTATTATTATATGCTATATTTGTTTTTTGGGATAGCGCAGTGCCTTCAGGATATGCTCCAACCGAACTATCAATGTTTGCAAAGAATACGAGTAATGGCTTTTTATCAAAATTAAATTCTTCAAGTTTTTTTTCTGATTCTTCGCTACTTATTTGATTATACTTAGAAGGCTTTTCAGATATGTAAAACTCTTTTACAGTATTAAAATTATCTTGTATTGAATGTGCAATTATTTTTTTTCTCAAGCTGAGATTATTAACAATATCAGACAAAGCAACGTTGCCAGTACTTTCCAACATGAAAGTATTCGGTAACATTCCTCTTTCTAAAATGTAGCTTGGTATTAAAAACTCCTCTGATAATCTCTTCAGAATATTGCTCTGAGGCAAACTATTTTGCCATACTAAAACTATTGATGGTTTTAATGATTGTAGGATATTTTTATAATATTTAACACATTTAGTATAACCAGTCTTATATTTATTTAAATAGTCCTCACCTTTACCAAACCATTCTATTTCTCTTTTTCCAAATTCATCTACAATCTCCCCCTCTGTTAATTCATCTTTTTCTATATCGATACTTAACTCTTCAAATTCATCTAAAGTAAAAGGAATCTGGACATAATCGAAAATCATTTCTGGGTGAATTGATGTAGTGAATAATACCAGTCTAAAATTATTTTCTTCCAATTCGCTTGCTAATTCATTCCAGACTTTTACCATCTTATCGTCCATAGCGAGCATACAAGTAATCATACAGATATTTTTATTTGTCATTTTTTTACCTCATAAAAAGGTTTCTCTCCTTTTAGAATTCTTAAAGCTTCTTCGGCTGCTTTTTTCCTCATTTCGATATATGACTCTTTATTGTAAAAGGCTGAATGAGGTGTAATGATTACTCTATCTTTTAATGCTCCTTTATCCCCAGACCATTCTTTAATAAATGGATTGTCAAATTGAGGTGGCTCTGTTTCCAAAACATCTAAACCTGCAAATAATACTTTGCCTTCTTTCATTGCCTCATATAAACTATTCAGATTAACAATTTGTCCACGTGCAGTATTAATAAAAATGATTTCATTTTTACATGATTCAAAAAAATCCTTCCCAATCATCATCTTTGTTTCATTTGTTAGAGGAGTGTGAATGGAGATAATATCGGAATTTTCTGCTAATTGAGATAAAGAATAATCTCGTCCTAATGAAAGTGCTTTTTCATATCCATGAGATTTATATGGATCATAAAATCGAACATTTAGTCCAAAAGCTTTCGCTCTTAAAGCCACCGCTGTACCGATCCTTCCTAACCCAATTATGCCTAAAGTTGATCCTTTGACTCTTCTTAGTTTACTCCCTGGCTCCCATTTCCAAATACCTTCTTTTGCAGCAACATCATAAAACTTAATTCCCCTACAAAGTGAAAGCATTAATGCCATTGTATGATCAGCCACATCGTCTGTGCCATAATCAGGAACGTTACAAACTATAATTCCAAATTCAGCGGCACTTACTATGTCTATATTATCATACCCAACACCTACGCGAACAATCACTTTACAGTTTTCCATTTTTGAAAGTAGGTTTTTATCAAAGTATAGTTCATGCCATGCTAAAACCGCATCACATTCTTCCCACACCTTATCTTCTATTTCGTGAGCATTAACAGCTTGAAATAATTGTAATTCTGCTTCATCTCCAAAAACTGATTCTTCTATATCAGCAGGCGGAACGAGTCTATCCGGTATTAATATTTTATATTTTTTGGTCATTTATTTTATATTGAATTTTAGTTTTCCGATATTTTGAATAAAGTGTTCCACCTTATCCCCTTTATTTATTAACGAATCCATTGCGCCTGCAGGTGTGCCTGTAAATATCAAATCACCTGCTTTTAGTGTAAATCGCTTTGATAATTCTGATACAGCCTTATAATCATTCCAAAGTCGATTACTTGTATAATCTACTTGAAAGATTTTATTATTAATTTTTGTAGTCATTTTTAACTGCTTTGGAGGTGATGTATTAACCCAATTAAAAATTGGAGCAAAATTATCAGCTCCTTTAGAGAATGCTAAATGGTGATCTCTTCCATATTTATTTTCTCCTGTCATATCGCTTCCCATAGTATATCCAAGAATATAGTCTTTTGCTTTTTCGAGTGATATATTTTTACAATCTTTTTTTATTACTATCACTAATTCGCATTCTACCCATATCTTTGAATATTCATTTGGGAAATCAAATGATTCCGGTGTATATGAAATCGAGTTTACTGACTTGAAAAATATTAATGGATCTTGTTTTTCTAATTTTTTCCCTACTAAACTTTTATAATTGAAAGCAAGTCCAAATACGGAAATTGGTTTATAGTGATTTACAAACTTCACATCCATTTGATTCATAAATTCGGAATTTGGTTGACGGGTAAGATTGGATTTATAAGGGTCACCGTTTAATAGATAATATTTATTTCCTGCTTTTTCTATCCATCTTTTTTTACCGGCAATATTTATTCTGCTGATTAACATTAATTCTGAAAATCTATATTGTTTTCTAAAAGTTCATTCAAGACTGGGTCCCATTCTGGTTTTATAGTTTCAAAACGCTCTTTATTTTCCATAATTATTTCTGCAAGTTGAAAATCTTCATCCCAATCAATATCAATTGCCGATAAACCATTAAATGAGAATAGACCTATCTTTCCGGTATAAACTGCATGTCCTAATTTTTTGAACTGCTCGATAAAACTATCTCGCTTCCAAATGGTAACAGCGAAATTCAATCCTTTTACCGGAGTTAAGTCTTGCGAGCGAGGATGCTTCCCATCAGTAGAAAAATTAATTGCCTTATTATTCAAAAAGCAATGTGTCTTAAAATCTGTGCATGCTAATTGTGTGTCGTAATCATTCTCCACGAAATTTATAAGAGCATCCACTATTTCGGATGGTTTTAAAAATGGTGATGTAGGATTAATTACTGCAAGTATATCACACTCAATATTTGATAAAAATTCAAATAGATATTCATCTATCATTGATTGACTTGTAGCAAATTCTTCCGGGCGTTTATAAAAATCAACTCCATATCTTTGAGCCACTTCTCCAAATAATGAGCTATCTGAATTAACATAGACTTTATCAAAATATTCTACTTTCTTACATGTTTCAATTGCATAATAGATAAGCGGTTTACCCTTGATAAGTCGTAAGTTTTTTGCTTTTACTCTCTTGCTACCAAGTCTCGCTGGAATCAATGCAATGATTTTTTTCCCTTTTAATAATTCCTTTTTAGTCATTTCCTAATCACCAGATATGATTTACCGAAAGGTGGATAAAAACTATGCTCGATAAAATTTACATTAGCTTTTTTCATTAATTTGTTTAATTCGTTTGAAATCTTTATGTTATAGAAAAAATCATCAAAATATATTATTCCCCCATCGACAATATTCTTTATTGTGTAATTAAAAGCACTTTCAATACTACTTAGAAGATTGCAGTCAATAACTGAAACTGCTATTTGTTTGTACTTATCCAATTTTTTCAAAACGCTTTTATCTCTAAAATCTCCTTGAATTACAACTCCTTTCCCATTCATGTTCTTATCAACAAATTCTTTAACTTTATCGAATTGACATCCGAAATCACCTTCCGCATCAAATAGATTTAGCTTATTGTCCATTCTGTTTTTTGTAGGCTCTCCGATATATGTATCTAAACCCACAAAATGCTCAATACCTGTTGATTGAGACAAAATCTTGAAAGCTGCATATTGCATTTCTGATCTATATGATCCGAATTCAATATAATTTCCAAATAATTTATTTGTTTTTAGATATCCACGAATTTCTAACAGAAATTTTACCTTTCTTTCTAAATAATGCTTTTGTTCTAACGATACCACTAATTCATTAAGCTCTTTTTTAAACTTAGGATAACCTCCAAATACTTTCTTATGCTCTAATTTTTTATTCATTGTCTTAATTCTGCCTCATTGTTTCTAAAAGAGAATTTATTGATTTTAGGTTTTTATCATTCTCATAGTAACCCCAATTAGCTAAATAGCTATTAGGAAAAATGGGGGTTAACTCTTCAATTGTTGCCGGTGAATCATCAACAAATAAAATATTTGCATAAGAAAGATCGTTTTCTTTAGCAATTTCTCTTAATGCTGATTCTTTTGTTGTAAATCTTTCCTTTGCAAATAGGTAGGAGATATCTATTTTAATTGAATAGTAATCAAGAATTGTTTTTACGGCAGATTCATTTTTATTTGTTACTATATAAAATTTGTCATCTCCATATTTTTCTATATATTCTTTGAATTGTGGATAAATTGTATTTAAACTCATCCAAAAATCCGTTTTTTCATTCATCAATATATTTCGGTTTGAAAAAAATATTCTTTCGAATTTCATCAATATTTCATCGTGTCCAATAAGACTTTTGAAAAACAACGCTTCTGTTATCTCTTTTTCTCCCTTGGCAATTAATTCCATAAGCATCCAATAATGACTTGCTGGTCTTACTAAATAACGATATTTATTAAATGCCTCAATAACTGCTTGTGAAATCTCATCAATTGAATCAACTAATTTTTCATTCTCACCATTTAGTTCATGATAACTATTATAAGTTATTAGCAGACATTCTTTGATGCTATCGCAAATCACGCCATCGAAATCAAGACAGAGTAAATTCTTCATGAGTCACTTTTTGGGGTGTTAATTCCAGTACATGTCTTAATACATCTACAACTCTGCGGCTATAGCCCCATTCATTATCATACCATAATGTAAGATTTAGAAGTTCACCATTTATTACTTCAATCCATCTATTATCTATGACTGCCGAATAATCAGTACCCGTAAAATCTACTGAAACTAATGGTTCAGAATTTAAATAAATTATAGGCCAACGTTGCATTCTTTCATATTCATTGATTGCATCTAAGACATCATTGATACGGGTTTTTGAATTTAATTGAAATGTTATATCTGCTGCACCAACCACAGGGGTAGGAATTCGGAAAGAATAACATCGCATTTTTTCGAGCACATCAGGGAATACTTTATTTGCCGCTTGAATTGCAGTGGTAGGTTTGGGTATAATGGATGCTGTACTAGCTCTACCAACGGCGTAATGATGATACAACTTACCCGGATTATTCCATGAATATGAAGGACCATCTAATAAATTTTGATATGAAAGCCAGGGATGCAAAGTTTTTAAAAATCCTGCTTTTACACCAAATTTTTCATTTATTATTTTATAAACCGGAGCAAAAGCCACTACATCACATATACTGCTCGATACAATATGATCTGTTTCGGGATTATAGGAATTTTCATTTGCCCCAAGAAGAACTACCTTATCAATCTCATCTGGGGAATAAGTTACGACAACTTTTTTAATTCCTGTTTCTAACATTTTTGGTAATTGTGATAAATTACTATGAACTCCTGAAGCTTCAATTACTGCATCACATCCTGCTGCCGCCCAATCAACATCACCTATATTGTTCTTATTAAATACTTTAATCTTTGTGTTACCATTAAAATAAATATGTTGATCATCATGTTTAATATTGTATTTAAACCTGCCATAAAACGAATCATACTTTATAAGATATACTAAATTTGCTATTTCCGGATTAATGTCATTTATAGCAACCACTTCAATATCTTCAAATAAATTAATTATTCTGAAAATAGCGCGTCCGATTCGCCCCATTCCATTAATTCCAATTCTATACATATCTAAATTCCTATAATTCTTGTTAAGACTTATCCAATTGCTATGCCAAGAAATTAAAATTAATTTAAATTATATAAATTACTATCCTATGAGCATTTTTCTTCAATTAACACGCCAATTCAGCGAATATAGCCAGTATTTGAACTATTTATTATCTATTTTAAGAATTTCAAGAACGCCTTTATCAAATAAAAATCATAATTTAGTGTCCGCATTTAGGTTGTTGGCTAATAGCAGCCAATTTTTCGTGAAGTAGGGCATCTTCAAAAAAACTATAAAATTGAAATTCAGTAGATTAATGCATGATCCTGAAATCTACGATTAGCGCGAGTCATATATCAAAATACTATTTTTTCACTTTCGCTATCCCCCTCTCAAAAAAAATTTTTGTCTTTTTTTAAAAAGATGTTGCAACATTAGATGTTATAACGTATATTTGAGTTATAAATAAAATCAACAATCTAAATGGAGTTACACTTATGAAAAATATATATGCTCTTCTTTTTATGGTCATCTTTACTTTTACAGCTTTTACAACCACAACAGCTCAAACTAAATGGAACATCGATAAATCTCATTCAAAAATTGGTTTTTCTGTAAGCCACATGGTCATCACAGATGTTGAAGGTAACTTCAAAGACTTTGATGCATCAGTTACCACAATGGGTGATGATTTCAGCACTGCTAAAATAGATTTCACAGCAAAGACAGCATCAGTTTATACAGAAAATGATAAAAGAGATAATCACTTAAGATCAGACGATTTCTTTAATGCAGAAAAATATCCTAACCTTACTTTCAAAAGTAAATCGATAAAAAAAGTAAGTGATAATAAATATAAACTTACAGGCGATCTTACGATGCGAGATGTTACTAAGGAAGTAGTATTAGATGTAAAGTTTAATGGTATTGTAACCGATATGGGTGGAAATACAAAAGCAGGTTTCAAAATTACGGGTGAATTAAATCGTCAAGATTATGGACTTAAGTTTAATGCCCTTTTAGGTACAGGCGATGCAGTAGTCGGTAATACAGTAGATTTAGATATCAACATTCAGCTTGCTAAATCAAAATGAGTTTAGAAAAAGATATTATTCAATCGAAATTTAAGAATGAATATCAAAAGTTAGCCGTGAATATTATATATACTCACGGCTGGCTTA
>JALNXG010000099.1 GCA_023230485.1 Melioribacteraceae bacterium | reverse complement strand
GCTCCTTTTTGGTAAGCATGGCATCTCGCTTTGGAATAGAGCTAATGGAGAGGGGAGTGATTTACTTACTCTTTCACATCAAAGAAAAAGCATATCAAAAGAAACAACTTTCGAGATAGATGTGGTCGATAAGAATGAATTAGAAATGGTGTTATTCAATTTGGTTTCTAAAGTGGCTCAAAGTATAAGGAATAAAAATTGGCAGACTTCCACAGTCGGAATTAAGCTAAGATATTCTGATTTTGGGACTATAATAAGGGATAAGACAATTACCGCAACCGATGATGACAAAATAATTTACGAAAATGTAGTAAAGCTACTTAGGAATAATTATAATCGGCGGGTAGGGATAAGATTAATAGGGGTTCATACTACTAATTTTAGTGAAATCGCAGAACAGGAGTTTCTTTTTGAAGACTCCCGAATTTCGCGCAAAAAGATGCTAAATGCAGTCCAGAAAATAAGAGATAAGTACGGATTTGATTCGATTGGTGTCGGTGGAAGTAATAGTAAAAATATCCGATAAGGATATCTTTATTATATCAATATTTATTCTTATTTTTAGGGTTGAAAAAACAATTCTTATAAATAAGATAAAAGAGCTTTATTTTCTAATGGTCAATAGATATAAGATTCTATTATCTTATTTAGAGTTTCAAAATAGCTCCAAAAAGGGGATAAAATAATCTGAAATGTGGCAAGGTTATTGAATGTAGATAGCCGAAACTGTACAAATAATAATTTTTAATAAATCTAAGGATGTTTAATGGAAAGAAGAAAAATAACCATTGACGGAAATGAAGCTGCTGCACACGTTGCCTATCGCGTAAGTGAGGTAGTAGCTATATATCCAATTACACCATCATCACCGATGGGAGAACTCTCGGACGCATGGTCGGCTAGTAAAACAAAAAACATTTGGGGTACCGTTCCATCAGTAACCGAAATGCAAAGTGAAGGTGGAGCAGCAGGTGCAGTTCATGGCTCATTACAGAGTGGTGCTCTTACTACCACCTTTACAGCTTCTCAAGGTTTGCTTTTAATGATTCCTAACATGTATAAAATTGCCGGTGAATTGACTCCTGCTGTTTTCCATGTTACAGCTCGTTCATTAGCAGCTCAAGGTTTATCGATTTTTGGTGATCATAGTGATGTTATGGCAACACGCCAAACAGGATTCGGACTTCTTTGCTCAAACTCAGTTCAGGAAGTAATGGATACAGCTATGATTGCTCACAAAGCATCATTAGAATCACGCATTCCTTTTGTACATTTCTTTGATGGTTTTAGAACATCACACGAAGTAATGAAAATAGAAGAATTGACAGATTCAGATGTTCGTGCAATGATTGAAGAAGAGTCAGTAAAGAATTTCAGAGCAAGAGCATTAACTCCGGATCGTCCTTTTATTCGTGGTACAGCTCAGAATCCTGATGTTTATTTCCAAGGTAGAGAAACAGTTAATAAATTTTATGATGCATGTCCGGATATAGTTCAGAATGCAATGGATAAATTTGCAGAAGTAACAGGAAGAAAATATAATCTATTTGATTATTACGGTGCTCCTGATGCAACAAGAGTTATAGTAATAATGGGTTCAGGTGCTGAAGCTGCTGAAGAAGCAGTTGATTATTTGACAGAAAATTTAGGCGAAAAAGTCGCGATGATTAAAGTAAGACTTTTTAGACCATTTTCAACAAAACATTTATTAAAAGCACTTCCAAAATCAGTAGAAAAAATTGCCGTATTAGATAGAACAAAAGAACCGGGTTCAATCGGCGAACCTTTGTATATGGATGTAGTAACATCTCTTTCTGAAGCATTTGCTAATGGCGAAACAGAATTTGAAAAAATGCCTAAGATTTTCGGCGGAAGATATGGTCTTTCTTCAAAAGAATTTACTCCTTCTATGGTAAAAGCAGTGTTTGATAATCTAAAACAAGACAAACCAAAAAATCATTTTACAATTGGTATTTATGATGATGTTACTTTCACAAGTTTAGATTTCGATTTAAGTTTCACTACTGAAACCGAAGATGTAAAAAGATGTTTATTTTATGGACTTGGTGCTGATGGTACGGTTGGTGCTAATAAGAACTCAATCAAAATCATCGGTGAAGAAACAGAAAACTTTGCACAAGGTTATTTTGTTTATGATTCAAAAAAATCTGGTTCTACAACAGTATCTCACTTGAGATTTGGTAAAAAACCAATTCGCTCTACCTACTTAATTCAGAAAGCACAGTTTGTTGGATGTCACCAATTTAATCTATTAGAGAAATTTGATGTACTAGAGAATATTGTTGATGGTGGTACATTCTTATTAAATAGTCCATATCATCAGGATGAAGTTTGGGAGAAATTACCAAATAAAACACAACAGCAGATAATTGATAAGAAATTAGAATTTTATGCTATCGATGGTAATACAGTAGCTCTTAATACTGGGATGGGTGCAAGAGTAAATACAATCATGCAGACCTGCTTTTTTGCTATCTCAGGTGTTTTACCAAAAGATGAAGCTATCGAACAGATCAAAAAGTCGATTAAGAAAACTTACGGTGCAAAAGGTGATGAAGTAGTTAGAAAGAACTTTGAGGCAGTTGATCAAACTTTAGTAAATTTATTCAAAATTAGCATACCGGAAAAAGCAACAAGCTCAATCGAAATTCCACCGCTTGTTTCAGATAAAGCTCCTGATTATGTAAAAGATGTATTAGCAAAGATGATGGAAGGAAAAGGAGATTTTATACCAGTAAGTCAAATGCCGATAGATGGTACTTTCCCATCGGGAACTACTAAATGGGAAAAGAGAAATATTGCTTTAGAAATTCCTGTTTGGGATTCAGAAATTTGTATTCAATGTAATAAATGTACAATGGTTTGTCCTCATGCTGCAATTAGAGTAAAAGTATATGGAAAATCAGAATTAGAAAATGCTCCTTCAACATTCAAATGGGTGGAAGCAAAAGGAAGAGAATTTCCTGAAAATTCTGTTTATACAATTCAAATAGCCGCTGAAGATTGTACCGGATGTGAATTATGTTTTGAAGTATGCCCGGCTAAGAATAAAAAAGAAGTTCGTTTAAAAGCATTAAACATGGCTCCACAAATTCCATTAAGAGAACAAGAAAGAGCTAATTATGATTTTTTCTTGAATTTACCTGAATTTGATAGGACAAAAGCTAATCTTACAACAGTTAAGGGAAGTCAATTATTAGAACCATTATTTGAGTACTCAGGTGCTTGTTCAGGTTGCGGCGAAACACCATACGTTAAATTAGTATCACAATTATTTGGCGATAGAACAATTGTTGCAAATGCTACCGGTTGTTCATCAATTTATGGCGGTAACCTACCTACAACTCCATGGTCAATTAATAAAGAGGGTAGAGGACCAGCATGGTCAAATTCTTTATTTGAAGATAATGCAGAATTTGGTATGGGTATGAGACTTTCCATTGATCAACAAAATGGCTTTGCAAAGGAACTAATTGTTACGCTTAAAAATGAAATTGGTGAAACATTAGTTGAATCACTACTAAATGCTGACCAGAAAACAGAAGCGGGTATTTACGAACAAAGAGTAAGAGTTGCAGATTTAAAGAAAAAGATTGGCTCATTAAAAACTCCCGATTCCGAAAAATTGATGGAAATTGCAGATTATTTAGTAAAGAAATCTGTTTGGATAATTGGTGGTGATGGATGGGCATATGATATTGGATATGGCGGGTTAGATCATGTAATGGCTTCTGGTAAGAACGTTAATATTCTTGTATTGGATACTGAAGTTTATTCAAATACGGGTGGTCAGATGTCTAAATCAACAGCCTTTGGTGCAGTTGCTAAATTTGCAGCAGCAGGTAAAACAACAGGCAAGAAAGATTTAGGTATGATGGCTATGATATATGGTAACGTATATGTAGCAAAAGTAGCTATGGGTTCTAATGATGCTCACACAATTAAAGCATTTTTAGAAGCAGAAGCTTATGATGGACCATCATTAATTATTGCATATAGCCATTGTATTGCACATGGAATAAATATGGCAAAGGGATTAGAACAGCAAAAATTGGCAGTAGATAGCGGTCACTGGCCATTATTCAGATATAATCCTGAGAATTTATTAGAAGGAAAGAATCCATTAAAACTAGATTCAAAAGAACCAAAAATTAAACTTCAAGATTACATTTATACTGAAACAAGATATAAGATGCTTACGAAATCTCATCCTGAAGCAGCTAAGGCATTATTGAAATTAGCTCAGGAAGATGTATTAAAGAGATGGAAAATGTATGATCAAATGGCATCGTTTGATTTTAGCGATAAAAAAGAAGAAACAACAAACTAATAAATAAGTTTAATGAAAAATTGGAGATAAAATGGATTTAACAACAAAATATATGGGATTGCAATTAAAGAATCCGATAGTTCCATCCGCATCGCCTCTTTCGCAGAGTGTAGATTCTGTGAAAGCAATGGAAAATGCCGGTGCGGCTGCAGTAGTAGTATATTCTTTATTTGAAGAACAGATAACGCATGAATCAGGTGAATTAGATCACTATCTAAGTTATGGCTCAGAAAGTTATGCAGAAGCAACCAGCTATTTCCCGGAACCTGATCAGTTCCATTTAACCCCATATCAATATTTGGATCACATTGCTGACCTTAAAAAATCAGTTAAGATCCCGATTATTGGAAGTATTAATGGTGTAAGTAATGGTGGGTGGGTAAAGTATGCTAAAAGTATAGAAGATGCCGGAGCTGATGCATTAGAATTGAACCTATATTATATTCCAACAAATCCGAACATAACCGGTTCCGAAATCGAGAATATGTATGTAGACACACTTCAGGCTGTAAAAAGTAATGTTAAGATTCCAGTTTCTGTAAAACTAAGTCCATTCTTTAGCTCAATGTCTAATATTGCAAGAAGATTAGATAATGCTGGTGCAGATTCATTAGTTTTATTTAACCGGTTTTATCAGCCTGATTTTGATTTAGAAAAATTAGAAGTAGTTCCTAATTTATTACTAAGTTCAAATTGGGAAATGAGATTACCATTAAGATGGATTGCAATTTTACATGGAAATGTAAAATGCAGTTTAGCTGCAACTAGTGGCATACATACTCACGAGGATGTAATCAAGGTCATGATGGCGGGCGGAGATATTGCGATGGTATGCTCAGAATTATTGAAAAATGGTATTCCGCGAATTACAGAGATGCTAAAAGGTTTAGAAGATTGGATGAGAGAAAATGAATATAATTCGATCGATCTGATGAAAGGAAGTATGAGTCAAAAATCAGTTGGCGAACCTGCGGCATTTGAGCGTGCAAACTATATGAAGACTCTCCAAAGCTATAAAATATTAGCTTAATATTCCGTTCTATAATAAGTTCTTAGATACAAAGATGTATCAAAAGGCAGGCTCAAAACCTGCCTTTTTTTTTTTCTTTAGTGCATATATCCAATCTCTTAGTTATATTCAATTCCTAAATCAATTATTACTTTAAACTTTCCCCCTATAAACAAAAATGAAAGAGTTTTATCACAAATGGTACACTCAGTATTTAAGTAGAGATTTTGAAATGTTGGTGTTTGGACATTCAGGATATCCGGTAGTATTATTTCCCACATCAAAAGGCAGGTTTTTTGAAAATAAAGATTTCGGATTAATTGATTCAGTTTCGCATTTAATTGATGAGGGCAAGATTAAAATTTATTGTCCTGATAGCATGGATACAGAGAGTTGGTATAATTATAATATTCACCCGGCAGATAGAGTTAAAACACATATAGCTTATGAAAAGTGTATTTTAAATGATGTAATTGAATATGCCAAATATGAAACGGGATTCCCTAGAGTGGCAGTGGCGGGATGTAGTTTTGGTGGATATCATGCATTGAATATTGCATTTAGGCATCCTGATAAAGTAGGTTATCTTTTTAGTATGGGGGGAGCATTCGATATAAAACAATTCATTAATGGTTATTATGATGAAAATAGTTACTTTAATAATCCGCCCGACTATATGCAAAATATGTTTGACTCATGGTATTTAGACCAGATAAAAAATATGGGAATAGCTCTAGGAACTGGCGAATGGGATATCTGTTTAGGTGAAAACAAAAGAATGTCTTCGATATTAAACGAAAAAGAAATTTCACATTGGTTAGACGTTAGATCACAGACGGGGCATGATTGGAATTGGTGGAAAGAGATGTTCCCGTTATATTTATCCCAAATTAAATTATAGGGTGATTATGAAAAAGATCGGTATCTTATTCGGGCAGGAAAATACATTTCCTCCTGCATTTATAGAAAAAATTAATTCTATGAAAGAACCGGGAATTAGTGCAGAATTTGTTCAACTTAATAAAATTATTCAAGGTGAACCTCTTTCTTATGATGTAATTATTGATAGAATATCGCAGGATATTCCATTTTATAGATCTGTATTAAAAAACGCTGCAATATCAGGAACGGCAGTAATTAATAATCCATTTTGGTGGAGTGCAGATGAAAAGTTTTTTAATAATGCACTCGCTGTCAAAATTGGTGTACCTGTACCAAAAACAGTACTCCTTCCTTCAAAGAATCATCCGCCCGATACAAATGACAAATCGATGCGTAACTTAGAATACCCTTTAGATTGGGTCGGTATTTTTAATTATATCGGATTCCCGGCATTCTTCAAGCCCTACGCAGGTGGAGGGTGGAAAAATGTTTATAAACTTCATAATGAAGAGGAGTTTTTTACTGCTTATGATGAAACGGATACTTTAGTTATGATGCTTCAAGAGGAGATCGATTTTACTGATTATTATAGATGCTATTGCATAGATGGTAAAGATGTAAGAATAATGGCTTATGATCCTAAACAGCCGCATCATCTTCGTTACGTGCAGAATCCGAAACCGATCGAAAAGAAAATGTACAGTTTAATTGAAGAGTATGTATTAAAATTAAATGAAGCTCTAGGATATGATTTTAATACAGTTGAATTTGCTATTAAGGATGGTGTCCCTTACGCAATCGATTTTTGTAACCCTGCACCTGACGCAGATATCTATTCAGTCGGTGAAGAGAATTTTAATTGGGTTGTAAATTCTGCTGCAAAGATGGCCGTAAGAAAAGCAAAAGAGCATAAACCGGGCAGGAATAATCTCACTTGGGGCAGTTTCATTAATTCTTTTGTAAATAACAAATCCTTAAAGTAGGGGATATTATGGCAGATGATAAGCTTTTCTCGATTGGAATAGAAGAAGAATTTCAGATAATAGATCCGAAGACGAGAGAATTAAAATCTCATATTCAGCAGATCCTCGATGAAGGGAAAATGATTCTTCAGGAACAGGTGAAAGCAGAAATGCATCAATCTGTTGTGGAGGTTGGCTCTAATGTTTGTGGTAATATTCAAGAAGCTCGATTAGAGGTAGTAAAACTCCGTTCGAGCTTGGCAAAGATTGCTAAATCGCAAGGATTAGAAATTGGAGCAGCAGGCACACATCCATTTTCAAGATGGGAAGACCAAAGTATAACAAATCATCCCCGTTATCATTCTGTTGTAGAAGATATGCAGCAGGTAGCAAGAGCTAATCTTATCTTTGGACTTCATGTTCACGTCGGAATAGATAATAAAGATGATATAATTCATATAATGAATGCAATACGATATTTTCTACCACATATATTTGCACTTTCTACAAACTCTCCATTTTGGAAAGGAAGGAATACCGGATTCAAATCTTACCGTGCTAAGATATTCGATCGTTTTCCTCGAACCGGGATACCGGATCATTTTAATAGCAGAGGAGAGTTTGATTCCTATGTCGATCTGCTTATTAAAACAGGCTGTATCGATGATGCAAAAAAAATCTGGTGGGACGTAAGAGCACATCCGTTTTATCCAACTTTGGAAATTAGGATTTGTGATATACCGATGTGTGTAGATGAAACTATTGCTATTGCGGCATTAATTCAGGCAGTCGTTGCCAAACTTCATAAATTATTAAAGAAAAATCTTGGTTTTAGATTATATAGAAGAATATTAATCAATGAAAATAAATGGCGTGCGGCTCGTTATGGATTAGAAGGAAAAATGATCGATTTCGGTAAACAGACCGAAGTCGATACAACCTCATTAATTTATGAATTACTTGATTTCGTTGATGAAGTAATTGATGAACTCGGAAGTAGGGACGAGATCAATTATATTCATGAAATGCTTAAAATAAAAACAGGTGCTAAGAGACAGTTAGATGTATTTGAAAAGACCGGTGATTTAGGCAAAGTGGTAGATTATATAATTCAGCAGACTAACCAAGGATTGAATTTATAGATGATTCCGGAGATTAGAGAAAAATTCAATCGTTCATTTTCGAGTGAGCAATATTTGGATTATATAAAAAAGGTATGGCACTTAACTGATAGTGTAGAAGATTTTCGTTTATCTGAGACTCCACTTTATCTAACTGATGAACTAACCGATAAACTTATCGAAAGCGGGGATAAAATTGCCCGGCATTTAACCGATGAAGAATTTTTACGTAATTCTATTAATGCAGTACCGGAGGATTATTTTGTTCCTGGTAAGTCAGAACATCCTCAATTTCTTCAAATAGATTTTGCTATTACAATTGATGCGAATGGTTCATATAATCCAATGCTGATAGAGTTGCAGGGATTTCCTTCCTTATACTGCTTTCAGACTTTAGTTGATAAAGTTAATTGGGAAGTATGGGGTATTGAAGAAGGGTATCACTCTTTCTTTAATGGCTTGAATTATGAATCATATCTTTCGGAATTACGAAAAATTATATTGGGCAATTCTTCTCCCGAAAATGTAATCCTTTTAGAAATTACTCCTAATAAACAAAAAACAAGAATTGATTTTTCACTTACAAAAGAGTTGATTGGAATCGAACCTGTATGTATCTCTCAAATCATTGTCGAAGGGAAAAATCTTTTTTATTTGAAAGATGGGAAGAAAACTTTAATTGAAAGAATTTATAATCGGGTGATATTTGATGAACTTAAACGAACTGATATAAAGCACGAAATAGATTTTAAGAGTGAGTATAAAGTTGAGTGGGTGGCACATCCGAATTGGTTTTTTAGAATATCAAAATATTCACTTCCGGTATTGCAATATGACTGTGTTCCAGAAACATATTTCCTAAATGAATTTGAGATTGAGAAACATGATATAAGTGATTTTGTATTGAAGCCCTTGTATTCATTTGCCGGAAGTGGAGTTAATGTGAATATAACAAAAGCCGATATAGAGAACATTCCTGACAAAGAGAATTTTATAATTCAGAAAAAGATTAATTATGCACCCTTGATAAAAACTCCCGAAGGGTTTTCAAAAGTAGAAATACGATTAATGTACTTATGGGATAAAGAACCGATATTGGTGAATAACTTAGTCCGCACGAGCAAAGGTGAGATGATGGGAGTAGATTTTAATAAAGGTAAAACGTGGGTCGGCTCAAATATAGCTTACCACCGAAAGTAAAAATGCATTATTCTAAGAAAAGAGAGATTTTTAAAACTTGATTAAGTTCGCTAATCTTTTCGTCTGAGTAGATGATATACGATTCCGGTTTTATTCTTTGTCGGCATATTCTCATTCCTCTTGGGATTTCTTATAGTAAGAGTAATTAGCTTTATAACCTTCTTCGAGTTGTTTTTCTAAGTCCCTTTTTTCAATTTGTTCGATATATTCTTGTTATGCATTTCTTCCTATATCACTAATAGATAATTTTGTTTGTTTAGAGATTCTATTAAATTTTATATTGAGAAGTGGACATTAAAGTTAGTTGACTATACTTTAGAAATAGAAAAGCCCTGATTGACAGGGCTTTTAATGGATTTTGTACCGAAGGCCGGACTCGAACCGGCACGAAGTTTGAGCTTCACTGGATTTTGAGTCCAGCGCGTCTACCAATTCCGCCACTCCGGCATTAGCATCTTTCATTTCAAAATCGAACT
>JALNXG010000098.1 GCA_023230485.1 Melioribacteraceae bacterium | reverse complement strand
TATGTACTTATACGTTGTGTTTTCTATAAGTCCGGTATCCGTTATAGCAATCTCCGAACTACTAGCCGGTACGCTTATTACTCTTCTTCCGTTTCTCTCTATTACAAATTCCTTAGTGTGGTATGGGTTAGCTATATTCACATTCAAATACGTCTCACCTACTGCCGCATCAATAACCGATAGGGATATGGCATCATCCATCAGCAATGGTTCGGTACTCTCGCACGAAAAACTCATTATTTGTATCGCTATCAAAACTATTAATGCTACTTTTTTTATTTCGTTTGCTTTTTTTATTCTTGATCAAGAAGGAGACTAAAATATTTTATCAAATAATCTTCACTTATTAGAGAAATTTGGATTAAATTCTGATGCCGAGCAGGAATTGATGTGTATCTATCAACTCACTATCGGATTTATAAAGGTAGCGCAAATCCAAATCGATATTAGGAGTCAACTCAATCATCACACCGAGTCCGGCATTAATACTTGTTGAATACCAAATATTATAATCCTTTACCGTTACTTTATATTCGTAAGGAACATCATTCTCGGTAGGATATGAATTTATTTTTTTATTTCTGATAAATTCTTTATTTGTGAGAATTATATTATAGCTAACATTAGCAAATATATAAGGAGTAAATGTATCATTTAGCAATATATATTGCAGACCGGCGCTAAGAGGAATTACATCATATCGTCTTTTGGTAACATCAAAATCTTCCGTAGTATATAAAGTTTGGAAAATAGATTTCTTTTCATAATATCTTTTAACGTGATAATTTACTTTTTCAAAAATCTTTGAGTAACCGGCACTTAAATCTAAATTCAAATTGCTGATTAAGTTAGCAGAAAAATCGAGCAGAAAAACTCCACCTGTTTCTTCCTCGGATGCGGTATTTACTCCCCCATAAAATCCGATACTTTTAATAGAAAACGGTGCGGGTGAAGACTCAGTTTGTGCATAAAGAATGTTTGATGCAATGAATAAGAGAACAAATAATTTTTTCATAGTTTTTCACCTTGTAATTTTATCCCAAATGGGGTAATAAAAGTTTTTTGATCGAAATTTTGAGAAGTTCCATTATCTGATGGCATTTTTACATATTTACCAATTTCATAACCTTTTATCTTCATATAATTAACTACAAATAGAGATGAGGAAACATTAATCATCGAGTATCCAATATGACCATAATATTTTGTATAATAAATGTAAGAATCTTCATTTTTTTGATTACTTACAACTGTAGAGGAGGTTAATTGACAAACATCTTTGAAATTTCTTGCCGGTGTACTAAATTCTTTTAAAAAATGCGGAGTTAAATAATATTTGAAAGTATCTGGAAACATTACCTCAGAAAACTGAAGCCATCTTTCCCCTTCTTTAGGATATAATTTTCCCAATTTTTGTTCAAAATAAGGATTATATCTTATATAATTTGTTTTTTCTAATTCAGTGGAATAATAATAGCCATCTCGGACAAGGTAATAGAATGTCTGTTTATATCTTGGGTTCTTGCTATAGAAATAAGTATCACATATAAAAACTTCAACCCCATCGCTTCTTTGTGTTTTTCCGCTGATTATCCAAAGAGAATAAATTTCAGGATGATCAGAATTGGGACGCGAAAATTGACGCACATCACCTACATTAAGAGAAAAATATTCGGTAGGATAAGAATCTTCAAAGGGTTCAACCGGGCTGCTGCAGGATATAAAGATTATAAATAATGATGCAAATAAAATAGTTTTCATATCTATAATTAACCTTCTAAATTTTAGAAAATTTATGGACATGCAAATATACATGTCCATAAGAAAAGAATTAATTTTTACGGTTATTTTGTTAGAATCATTTTTCTAATAAAACTAAATTCATTTGATTGAATTTGATAAAAATACAAGCCACTTGCAAGATGAGATGCATCAAGAACAATAGAATGCTTTCCCTTTGATTGGGATTCATTGACGAGTGACACTATCTCTTTTCCAAGTATATCATATACTTTAAGAGATACAAATCCCTCCTTAGGTAAATTATATTCAATTGTGGTCGTTGGATTAAAAGGGTTAGGGTAATTTTGATTAAGAGAATAGTCCGTAAGATTAGTTGATGAAATGGTCTCAGTAGATTCAGATAATTTTCCCTCTGCAAAACTCAATTTTTTTAACATTCCATCTTGAAAATATTCCGGGACAACATATACATAGAACTCATTTGAGGTTATTGTGGTGTTAACACTATCGCTCACAATACACCTTAATAAAAAGTCATTAAAATCAATTCCATTATTTGTTTTACTAAATATAGGCGCATTATAACCTATCGGTAACCAAGAATTAGTAGGTGGTCCATCAATAATTATTCCCCCTCCAGTATGTTCGACATTTGAATTTAGAGGATTGTTTGATAATAACAATTCTTCATCGACATATTTAATTTGCCAGTTATAAGTAAATGGAGCAATTCCATCTGTTAATGTAGCCCCCCAAAACCCGGTCATGTCTCGATACAAAGTAATATTCCCCGTTACAGATACATTAGTTAAAGGTACAGGTTGAGGCAAAACAACAAATGGGACATAACTTGAGGAATACATATAGTAATTTGAATAACCACCAAAATCCTGCACCACATGAACACAACCCTCTATTACATAATCTCCAGGTTCTGTGAATACCCATCCACCACTTTGACCTGTTTGCCATGAACTCCAATTCCCGTCAGGATATCTAACTCTTGCTTCATACCAATTTGTCATTATCGGCATGAAATAAATAATTTCAAATATGTAATGCTATTTAATAGGAGTTACAAATCTTATTTTGAAACTAAAAAAAAATAAATAGAAATCAATAGGATAGTAGAGTAAAAATTTTTACCTTTTTAAGATGTTAAAAAACTCTGCTTAAAGGTGGGATCGTACTAGAAATACTTATTGGCATGCTTCTCTTTGTTATATCCGTTTGATATATTTGTACGGAACACCGAAATTTATAATATCTATCGGTTTTATATTTTTGATAGCTTTAGGCAGTGAATAATTTCCCTCCTTCTTCAAAATAAATAACCATCCCGCATTTCCGGAAGTTGTTTTTGATAACTTTTCATCCATAGATAATAAGAAAGAAGCCATCTGCTTATTGCTAAATAATTTAATAGCCGGCAGAAGATAATTATATAACTTTACCGAGAGAGATGAATAACTGCTTACCGAAGTATCCTTCTCCCTCGCCTCAACTAATGCCGATAAGAAATTAAGTGATGTATGAAGGATTTTTTTTCAGTCTATATCGGTTACAATATTTTTAGTAAAATCAAAACTATTGGAATTAAGTGAATGGATATGTGCATGAGGAATATTTCTTCAATATTTTTTTGTACAATTTCTATTGGCTCAAATGGAACCGTAATAATAACCGCTTTCTTAGCCACTCTTAATAGTTCAAGAGTAGCCGCTTTATAATCTTTTACGTGCTCAAGTGTTTCACTGCACAGTACAATATCAAATTGATCGGATTCATAAGGTAAATTATGTATATCTACCGCATTGCCATCTACATTAAAAATTTCTTTTGCTCGATTGACTGCTTCTTGCGAAAGATCGCACGACTGAACTTCGGCGCCGAATAATTCTCTTACCATTGCAGCTTTATAACCTTCGGCACCACCTATATATTTAATAGACTTTTAAATTCGATTGATGACAATGCCTTCATAATATGATAGGTAATCATATATCGATTGATAACGTACGGTTCGGAATTTAGATCACCAAATCCATAAATCGGTTGATGTGCAAAATAAATTCCTTCTTCTGTAACTTGACGAAACCGATCATCTAACCATTTTTGAGTATCGTAAGTATATTTATCCATTATTTATCCGGGAAAAATTATAATAATATCGTAAAATTAATAATTAATGGAAAATATATATTTATATTTTTTCTGAGATAAAATTTAATCAAAACACATCTAAGATTTAGAATGGTAAAATTGAATAGTTATTCCGATTAGAAATTGATGTATATAAGGCAGATCGCTAGCGGATTTATAGAGATAGCGGAATTCTAAATTAATTTTTGAAGATAGTTTATAAAGCACTCCAAATCCCGCATTAATCCCACTAGACTGAGTAAGTTCTTTATAATTTCTTGTTCTTGTATATTCACCCGGTATCTCATTCCCTGATTGATATGACCTAGTAATTGCACCACTACTATTTTCTTTGGTCTCAATAATCAAATTATAACTTACGTTTGCTAAAAGATAGGGTGTGAATGCATTTCGAAGAAGCATATATTGAAAACCGGCACTTAACGGAATTACGTTATACATTTTCTGATTTATAAAAATATCATTTGAAGTATACCATGTTGTCCCATTAATATCGAAGATTTTATAGCCTTTTATAGTGTAATCAACTTTTTCAAAAATCTTTGAGTAGCCGGCACTAAGTTCTAAATTAAGATTCGATATTAAGTTAGCGTGAAAATTAAGAAGAGCCGCACCGCCTGTTTCTGAACCAGTTACAGCATTAATCCCTCCATAAATTCCTATTCCGGTATTGGAAAACGGAGCAGATGAAGATTCAGCTTGTGCATAAAGAATGTTTGCGGCAATAAATAAGAGAACAAATAATTTTTTCATAATTTTTCACCTAATGTTTTTATTCCAAATGGGGTAACGAACGTTTTTGGTCGAATTTTTTAGTAAAAATTTATGGACATGCTAATATGCATGCCCAATAAAAACTCAGCCAATACTTCTTATATTTAATAATTAATATACTGATCTAATTACGGCTTTGTATAATTTTTATAACTTTAATGACTTGGCTATTTAACCAGCATCATTTTCTTAGTTATTACTACATTTTTGGTTGTTAATCTGGTGAAATAAATTCCGCTTGCTAAGTTACTTCCATTAAAAGTGGCAACATGTTTACCGGATTCATAAAATCCATCGGCAAGATTAGCTACTTCTTTACCTAAAACATCAAAAACCTTTAAGCTAATCTTTCCTCCATCTTTTAGTGTAAAGCTAATATTTGTCGCTGGATTAAACGGATTAGGATAACATTCATCAAGATAGCTTTCTGAAATACCATTTAGTTCAATGATTATTTCTTGATTTAGTTCTTTTTTCATTTCCTTCGGATCTTCGTAAGCTACATTATTCAGATAAAACTTAGCTTCCCCATTAGTTTTACTTTTCACAATTAAATAATAATCTCCTTCCTCAATATTTGAAAAGGATACTTTATATGCAGATTCAAAATCTGTAATTTCCCCTACATCGAAGTTGGATACCACCAATACGTTTTTCTTTTCTTCATTTATTTGATTAACTATTTCAATAGAGAATGATACATTATTGTTTTTTACTTGCTTATGTGTTTCTTCCTCAAAAATATATGAAAGATTCTTAAATTCTAATGTACTCCCTTTTTCTAAATGAAAGGTTTCAGTAGTCATACGCTCATCCATTTCATTTTCATTATGTATCTCAAGTGTATCAACATAATCTCTAAATCTCACCTTTTTTTTATCAATCATAACACCACCTAAATAATAGACATAATTATTCTTGTCCTTTTGAATAACTGCTGTCCTTCCATAATTCATATAGTCATCGTTGTTAATTTTTTGCAATGTTTGAAAATTGTAACTCAAAGGCTTAATCGGATAGATGCTAGATGTTGGTAATTTATAAACAACTGCTTTTAGATCGGCGAATCCGTTGCCATTACCTATTTGAATCTCACCATTGCCACCGCTCTCAGGAAGGGTTAATATTGAACTAAAGCTTCCGTTAGCAAGTTTTACAAATCTATATGAGTAGTATATATCGCACCAGGCAACAATACTGCTTTCCTCCCCATTGGAAATTGAATTGTTATTTGTATTTCTTACATTTCCATTGCCAAAGGAATTAAACCCAGACCACGTTCCATTTACTCTTCTTTTAATAACAGCAGAAGGAATACCGGTACTGTATCCGCTCCAGCTAACTATGGGACCACTTCCAAATGCTGAAATTGAAGGACAGGTATTGTTTGTGTAGGGAGAGCCGGTTGATATTTTCTGATAATCAAAAACTGATGTTGAGTTCAGATCAATAGATAATTCTTCGTACCGTATTTCCGTTGTGCTGTTTTGATATGCTATGGCAAATTTTTGGTTTGTTGTAACTATAGTAGGATTTTGGCTATTGGCATCCGTATTACTTATTTGATAGTTCGTTCCTTTTGTTCCATCCTCTTGAAACTTAACAGCATAAAGCGAGGATGAAGATGTTGGCTTATATATAACACAAACCCTATTATCATAAGAAGCAACTACGGGCTTTGTATCATACGTATAACTGCTTAATGTATAAACAACATTACTCCAACTTAGGGACCCACCTATAAATTTTTCTAACCTAATGCATGGGTTATCGCCTTCATTACTCTGATAAGTTATGTAAACCGAAGTACCGTAGGAACTAATAGAACAGTTTTTTGAATAATTACTCAAATAATCAATAGGTATTTCCTGGCTCCAGTTCGAGCCGTTATCTGTGCTTCTTGTGTACCACACTTTGCCCATAGATTCATATACTAAATGCAGATGATTGTCCGTTGTTCTTACAACTTTTCTTTGGCTGTTTGTTGTAAAACCGGCAGAACTATTGGAAATTAATTTACCTTTATAGTTTGCAGTTACAATAGCATTAGGATTAGTAAAAACAACTGGAGTTTCTAAAGAAAAATAGTTTTGTACTTCTGCATTTGTAGTACTCCAGTTCTGAAAATATGCTGTATATCCGTTTATTGTTTGTGTTGATTGTGCACGTACAGAATAATAAGGAGGAATCCAATACGGATTTCCGCCTTGACCTAAAAACACACCTTTATAAACATCTCCATTGTAAGATGTAGTATAATCTGCCGAGAATGGAGAAGTACGGATTTTGAACAAAGCACTTGTTCCACGGTTTCTTATCCCGTAAGTACTTTGAGAATTGTCATCTATTAACCATGGGTCTTTAAACTCAACTGAACCACCGTTCAAACTTGAACCGCCTTCAAGTAAGTTTAATATACTCGCAGTATAGGAAATAGCGAACTTTGCAGTAATATCGGTTACACTGGATAGATTATTAAACGTATCCCAATTCATATAAGTATTATTAGAAGGATTGCTATTCCAAACATTGAATTTTTCATAGCTACTTGGCTTAAAATCTTTAAGTGCCTTGAATGACATTGTGGAGAATTTAACAAATTGCGTACCCGAAGAAAAATAGTTCCAATATGTAGATGCCCAGACACCGATTTGACCAAATGAATTTCCGTTAACATCTTTCTGAAATACAGTAATAGAATTGTTTGGATTACTGGTCTGATACCCGGTAATTATCATAGAAAAATTTTGATAACCAGAAAAAGTGTTTTTACAAGAAACAGATATGGTATAAACCTGACCGGATACAGGGTTGTTAATTAACACTTGTTCTACGTTATCTTTCGTATTATCAGCTTGAATAGCAGCTGCCGAAGGATTAGTCGGATCCAATTTCCACGGATAATAAGTTATAGAACCTTTAGTAATTCTTAAATCCAAATCATTTACTAAAACTGGATTTAATGGACTTGAATGAATAGGATCAGTCCATACTATTGTAACTTTTAGCGGTTCGGTGCCGGTTGGAATAATATTCAACGTATAGATACTCCCGCTATCCAGTGAATACTCTTCAATAGTAGTAGGAAAGTTCTGGTCAAGTGTAATTAAATACGCAGCCGTTGCGGTATTCATTAAACCCCAACCAAATTTATAATCTGGACCATTATTACTTCCCGCTTCATCCGCAGTATGTATCACTAATGATTTTAACGTTGCTGCTTTAATATAATTATTCCCATGCGTATTGCTATAATGTTTATGTAGTAAAGCTAAAGAACCTGTTACACTCGGAGCAGCCATTGATGTACCACTCATTGAGTAGTAGTAATTTCCAGTAGGTAAGGTATCATTAGCATTCTGATGATACACTGTAGAATAAAGTGAATCACCATTGGCAACTATATCTGGCTTTATTCTTCCATCATCAGTTGGTCCTGAACTACTGAAACTACTATTTGTCTGAGTTACAGAAGTAGTATTTTGATAACCGTTTTGAATGTCATCTACTGCACCAACTGTTATTATATTTTTTGCTAACGCTGCACCTGAGATGCAATCATAACCTAAATTGCCGCCATCTTTTCCATGGAAACATGTGTGATCATTTTTAGATGAATCAGCAATATGTTTATGTACTCCATATGGATTGGGACCTTCTCCTCTATCGTTACCAGCCGCCCAAACTATTGTATAATATGGAGCGGAATAAGTAATTTGATCAAGATCTGAACTGTTATTGTTATAGTAACCAAAATTTGAATCAATCGTTTGTGTTGAATCACCATACCAAATCCAAACTGATTTTTGTTTATCCCATTTCCATCCTGATAGCTGACCGTACGAATGATTAGATAACATCAAAGGTCTTTGACTTCCGGGAATGCTTATTGCGGCAGAAATCATTTCCGAATAATCATCGATAGATTCATAAGAAAACAATTTCGCGTTTGGTGCCATACCTTTAGCGTTTGCATTAACACCATTTGCTATCATTGTGCCAGCAACATGTGTTGCATGATCTCCAATGACTGTTCCAGTATCTTTTATTTCAACCTGCGGATATAATGAAATGTGATTTACATGCGCAATCCCCATATCCCATATTCCAATATCTATAGCACTACCTGTTAGGTCTAAGTGTGAGGATCCTTTTGGTTGTACTTTATCTGTGGAAATTGTTTTCGCTGAAATTATATTGTAAGTTGTATAAAAAACCGGCTTACCGTATTTATCAATCCTCCTTAATTCAATTACATCTCCGCCGGAGGAATTTTGTTTTATAGGCACATTATGTTTTTTCGCCCATTCTTTTATTTCTTTCTTTTGTTGATCAGATGATCCCTGAAAAGCATTTAGCATTTCTTTCAACTTTAATGTGTCAGTCTCACTTTTAATCTTTTGTAGAGCGTTTTCTTCTTTTTGCTTATTGTTTTCTTGGGCAAATAAAGTAATTGTAAAAAGTAATATTATTATAAATATCTTTTTCATCTCTTTTCCCTTTTGAGTTTGATAATTCATTTTAGCTATTTTAACCCATATACAAAAAGTTCTTACTTTAGCTTACCGAGCTATTTGTTATATGATCTTTTCTATATTTAAGTCACATAGCAGATACGGCAAACGCACTACCGTTATTTTTTTAGTGATCTCCTCCTTATTTTCTTCTTCCAATAGTTACAACTGCTTTAGCATCTCTCAAGCCAACTGCTACTGCTACGTTGTTCTTTATATTTATTGTTGAATATGATGCATTATAGATGCCGCTATATACCTTCCAGTCCTTTCCGTTATTATGAGCTATTAATCCCCAACCACCGCACAATATTATATCGTTCAGTCCGTTGCCCCTTATCATTGATGTTACATAATTTACCGGAAGTTTTATTTCTTCCCACTTCCCCATTCTGTTACTGAATACTCCATCTCCGGTTATATAAATAGGAAATCCTTTATTTGTCCATGCTGATCCCGCTAACCGTTGAGTGCTTAGGTTTATTCTTTCCACTTTGCTTTTTTCTGTAATCTTTAGAATTGCACTATTTGCATAATTATTATCATCTGTTGCTGCGCATAGCATTTCTGTGTCGTTATTCATAGGGTTTGTAAATCCATATATGTCATATATTTTCCAGTCTGTTCCGCTATCTATTCTTTCCCAATACTTCCCATTATAACGAGCAATACTACCTCCATCGCCAACTATGTAAAAATTGCTGCTTGATGTTCCCCACATTTCGAAAATCTGGTAAGGAAATGAGATATTTAAAGGAATTGACACATAATCTTTCCCATTCCAACGATTAGCCCCTCCAAGCCAAATATCATCTTTATTAAATGCATATATTGATTTTAAATGTGAGAGAAAAGCAACTCCGTCGAAGTCATAGTAATAAACTCTTGAAAGATGCCAAGTACTTCCATCCCACTTCGCCAAATTATAATAATGAGGTTCTGGCTTCCCGGTAGAATCTTTTAGATATATCTCTCCAACTGCCCAGATATTGTTTTCATCTATTATCGCTACATCATACAAACTACTGCTGCTGTGTTCGCCAAATGTAAATGTCTCCCATACAAAATC
>JALNXG010000097.1 GCA_023230485.1 Melioribacteraceae bacterium | reverse complement strand
TGCCGTCGCTCAAAGGATAAAAGGTACGCCGGGGATAACAGGCTGATCTTACCCAAGAGTTCATATCGACGGTAAGGTTTGGCACCTCGATGTCGGCTCATCGCATCCTGGGGCTGAAGAAGGTCCCAAGGGTTTGGCTGTTCGCCAATTAAAGCGGTACGTGAGCTGGGTTCAGAACGTCGTGAGACAGTTCGGTCCCTATCCTATGCGGGCGCAGGATACTTGAGAAGAGTCGCTTCTAGTACGAGAGGACCGAAGTGAACGAACCTCTAGTGAACCAATTATCACGCCAGTGGTATGGTTGGGTAGCTACGTTCGGACGTGATAAGCGCTGAAAGCATCTAAGTGCGAAGCACACTTCAAGATTAGGTATCCCTGTCGCAAGACACTAAAGACTCCTCGGAGATGACGAGGTTGATAGGCTACAGATGTAAGATTAGTAATAATTTTAGTCGAGTAGTACTAATAAGTCGTGAGGCTTAGCCAATTAATTTTTATTAAAAGATAGATGTTTATATTTAGACTCTTTCTCTTTCATTTTTCATTTTTCATTTTTATGTTTAACAGAGAATCATAAGTTTTCTGGTGGCTATAGCTAGGAGGATACACCTCTTCCCTTTCCGAACAGAGAAGTTAAGCTCCTATACGCCAATGGTACTGCATGGGCAACTGTGTGGAAGAGTAGGTAGCTGCCAGGATTTATTTTTAACCCCGCTTTTGCGGGGTTTTTTGTTTTAAAACAATGTTTTTTTTGCCTACCGGTAATTGCATAATTTTTTAATACCGTTGTTTCATTATATTCTAAATTTATTTCCGATGAAACAGTAGGTCTACTTATCATGATAACGTAATGTATCCAGCAAAGTTATTATATATTAATCTCCTTACCGCCAAGAACATTTTTTACTGCTAAAAATAATTCGCTTTCTACATCACCCTCTGAAGATTGTATTGCCTCTGACGAAACAGCTCCTAGATTAACATAAAGTTCTATCTTACTACCAAAGACTTCTTTTGCTTTTTTATCAATATACTTCTTGTTATCTCTTAGTATCTCTTTATCATCCGAATGTTCAACGTTAAGTTCTAATTTATTATCGGTAAAATTAACCGGATTAGTGTTTGTAAGAATTGAACCTAAAAATATCTTTTCTGATTTTACCTGATCAATAAATGCTTGCCACTTGGAGATAATTTCACTCATATCGCCTGGATTTGTATAAATGGGACTAACAAATTTTTCAACTTCCGGAATAATAATATCCTTAGTTAAAGCCACCTCGACATTTTTAATTGAAGATAAATTAGTTTTTGTCCCCTTAGCACTTGAATAACTACCTGATGATTCAGAAACAACGGAGGAATTATTGGAGAAATTGCCTGCGTTTACTTTTGAAAGTAGATTTGATATAGTTTCAGTTCTTTCCAAACCAATCAATTGTGCTAAAGTAATTTCGACTTTTAGTTTTTGATTAGGTGCTGATTTTAACTCATATTGTGATTTATTAAGAAAATTCAATATTCTAATAAGGTCCCCTTCTGAAAAAGAACTTGAGTAAGTTAAATATTTCTCTTTATATATATCTGCTGTTTCAATTAGTTGACTATCATTTCTTAATACTACTGTCATTATATTTCTAAAATGCTCAACTAAACCATTCATAAAATCTAAGAAATTCCATCCATTTTCATATAATTTACGGGTAATTTCAAAAGCGGCATTAAAATTCTTATTAAGAATTGAATCTGATATATCAAAATAGAGTTCATCGTCAATAAGATTAAGCATCATGCTAACGACACCTGAATCAACTTGATTACCGCTAAAAGCTATAGCTTGGTCGAAAAGAGTTTGGGCATCTCTAAGCGCACCATCTGCCTTTTTTGCAATTAGGCTTAATGCGATATCATCAATTACAATTCCTTCAGCATCAGCAATTTTTTGAAGTGTGCTTTTTGTTGCAGCTAATTCTATTCTTCTAAAATCAAATCTTTGGCATCGTGATAATATTGTCAGAGGTACCTTATGTACATCAGTAGTTGCAAAAATAAATATTGTATGCTCCGGCGGTTCTTCCAATGTTTTTAAGAGTGCGTTAAAAGACTCTGTTGTGAGCATATGAACTTCATCAATTATATAAACTTTAAACTTGCCTTTAGTAGGGGCATATTTGACTGAATCTCTAAGTGTTCTAATCTCTTCTATTCTTCTATTTGATGCACCATCTATTTCAATTACGTCAAGACTTTGTGAATTGGAAAAAGATAAGCACATTTCACATTCATTACATGGCTCGGCATCTTTAGGATTCATGCAGTTCAATGATTTTGCTAAAATACGGGCAGTAGTAGTTTTACCTACACCACGCGGACCAGCAAAAATATATGCATGAGCTACTTTGCCATTCTTTATAGAATTGATTAATGTTTTTGTAATATGTTCCTGACCAATAACATCAGAAAAATTTTGAGGACGCCATTTACGTGCTGTTACTAAATAGTTCATAAGTTTTATATTATTTTAAATTTTCCTAAATCGATTTTTTTTGTAAATATAGTTAATAATTCTTCCAAATATTTTTTATCAATTTCATTAAAGGAAGAATATTCGTAGCTATCCAAGTCTAATACACCAATTAATTCATTATTAATTACAATAGGTACAACAATTTCAGATTTAGAAGCGGAATCGCATGCGATGTGACCCGGGAATTTATCTACATCCTCTACTATTAAAGTTGCTTTTTTATAGGCAGAAGCACCGCAAACCCCATGATTCATTCTAATTTCAACACATGCAATATTGCCTTGAAATGGACCTAAGAATAATCTATCTCCATCTAAGAAATAAAAGCCAACCCATGAAATTTTTTCAAAAGCCTGTTTAAGTAATGCTGTAAAATTCGAAAGTGCACTTAATATCTTATCATTTTCAACAAATAAATGATGTAATGAAGCGATAAGTTGAAGATAAATCTCTTCATCAGATAAATTTTTATTTAGTTTTAGTTCTTCTGACATTTTTACCTTTTTTGGCAGTAATAGATTTTTTCTTAAAAGATTCAAAAACATAAGGAAGAGCTTCAAAAATAATTTCTATGGGAATGATTTTCATTCCAGATTTTACTTCATCTTTAATTTCAATTAAATCTTTTTCATTCTCTGAGGGAATTAAGACAGTTTTAATCCCGTTTCTACGAGCTGCGAGAAGTTTCTCATTTAATCCACCAATAGGTATAACTTTTCCACGTAGAGTAATTTCTCCGGTCATAGCAATTTCATTACTAGCAGGTTTACCGCTGAAAGCGGAATACATAGCCATTGCAAGAGTAATACCGGCAGAAGGACCATCTTTAGGGATAGCACCTTCGGGCAAATGAATATGAATCTCCTTTCCTTTAGCAAACTGTGCTTTTAGTCCCAAGAGTTTTGTATTACTTTTAAGGAAACTTAATGCTGCAAGAGCGGATTCTTTCATTACGTCACCAATCTGTCCCGTAATAGTAAGTTTATCACCACCCTCCATGACTGTCGCATCGACATGTAAAATTTCACCACCAACACTAGTCCATGCCAATCCTGTTACAGAACCAATCCTAGGATTCTTATCCGTAGTATGTGTTCTAAATTTAGGAGATCCCAGGAATTTTTCAATATTCTCCGGAGTTATTTTATAACTAACATTTTTTCTTTTAGACTTCGTTAAAATAGTAGTAACAATCTCTTTAGCTGTTTTCCTAAGAACGGAGGCAATTTCTCTTTCTAAATTTCTAACGCCCGATTCACGAGTATATTCATTAATGATTTTTAGAATCGATTCGTCTTGGAAATTAATTTCATATTTATCTAAGCCATGTGCTTTATACTGTTTATGCAAAATATGTCTTTTAGCAATCTGTAATTTTTCAAATTCCAAATATCCGGGCAGTTCTATAATCTCCATTCTATCCTGAAGCGGTAGAGGAATATTATATCGAACATTAGCAGTAGTAATAAACATCACCTGGGATAGATCGTAATCGATATCAAGGTAGTGATCATTAAAAGAATGATTTTGTTCAGGGTCTAAAACTTCCAACATAGCCGAAGAAGGATCGCCTCTGAAATCCATACTCATTTTATCAATTTCATCTAAGAGCATTACAGGATTAACTGTTTTTGCTTTTTTCATAGATTGAAGAATTTTACCGGGCATTGAGCCAATATAAGTTCTTCGATGTCCTCTTATTTCAGCTTCATCACGCACGCCACCGAGGCTAATGCGAACAAAATTTCTACCAAGAGCACGGGCTATTGATTTACCTAAAGAAGTTTTACCAACTCCGGGAGGTCCGACAAAACAAAGAATTTGACCGCGCATATTTTTTACTAAATTTAAAACTGCAATATGTTCCACAATTCTATCCTTAGGTTTATCAAGACCGAAATGATCTTCATCTAAAATTACACGGACATTATTAACATTAAGATTATCTTTGCTTCTTTTTTTCCATGGAACATCAATAAGCCAATCAAGATAATTTCTGATTACTGTTGCTTCGGGAGAGCTTGGAGGAGTCTTTTTTAATTTATTTAATTCATCAATTGCCTTATCTTCAATTTCTTTGGGCATTTTTGCTTTCTGAATTTTTTCCTTTATTTGCTGAAATTCCGGTATCGCTTCTTCATCATCACCAAGTTCATCCTGTAAAATTCTTATCTGCTCCTGGATAATAAATTTTCTTTGTGATTTTGCAATATTTTCTTGAACCTTAGATTCAATCTCTTTTTCTATACGTAGTATCTCGATCTCGGAATTAAGTATCTTGATAATTTCGAATAACTGATCCTTTAATGAGAATTTTTTTAGTATAGACTGTTTTATATCGATCGATTGATTAATATTAGCAGCTACATAGAATACTTTTCTATCAAGTTCGGTTATATTTTCAAGAGCATTAATGGCTTCTTGCGGAATTGATTTATTAATTTTGACGTATTCTTTAAATTGCGCAGTCATCTGTCTAAGGAGAGCATTTAGTTCTCGTTGGTCTTCTTTAATAGGATATATTACTTCAATTTCAGCTTCAAAAAATGTGTCTTTGTCTGTATAATTAATAATTTTACCTTGGATTATTCCATCAACAAGAATTTTAAGCAATCCATTTGGGAGCTTAAGAATCTGAATAATTTTTGCAATAGTGCCTTCTTGATATATATCTTCTTTTGCAGGTTCTTCAAGATTTGATTTAATTTGTGCAGAAAGAAATATATATTTGGAGTTATCTAAGGCAAAGTTTGCAGCCTTAATAGATTGTTCGCGCCCAACCAAGATTGGGAATATCATGTAAGGGAAAATAACATTATCTCGTAATGGTAATACGGGTAAGATTTTTGGAATATCTTCAACTGCCATGTAATCTAAATTTGTTTTTTTTGCATCATTATCCATCAAGCAACTTCTCCAGTGTGATATATTAAACCTTGAAAGATACCAAATTTAATAAGGCAGTACAAGGAAACTATTTTTACCAAAAGGAGTAATAGTATGATAAATAATATTATTGAAGTATCAAAATTAGCTGGTGAGGTAATTAGAAATGGATTTAACCAAAATTTTGAGATTGAATACAAAACTAATTCTTCTAATCTTGTAACTGAAATAGATAAAAAATCAGAAGAATTAATAATTGATTACGTGAAGAAAAATTATCCTTCTCACGGCATCTTAGCAGAAGAGAGCGGAGAGAAAGGATTAGATTCTGAATATAAATGGATTATTGATCCATTAGATGGAACAACTAACTTTGCTCATGGTTTACCAATATTTTCCGTTTCAATCGGAGTAATAAAAGGAAAAGAAATTATTGCTGGGGTAATTTATGATGTTATGTCTGATGTTCTTTATAGTACTGAAAAGGGAAGCGGTTCGTTTAGAAATGGATCAAAAATCTCAGTGAATAAGAGAGATGATATTAAAACTTCTTTATTAGTTACCGGATTTCCTTATGATATCGCTGAAAATCCTCTCAATGCAATTGAACATTTTAATGAATTTTTGTTAAACTCAAGAGCTGTAAGAAGATTAGGAAGTGCGGCGATTGATTTTTGTTATGTAGCTTCGGGAGTATTCGATGGTTTTTGGGAAGTTACACTCCAACCTTGGGACATATGCGCCGGAAAATTAATGGTAGAAGAAGCCGGTGGAAAAGTAACTGATTTTGTTGGGAATAATTATGAAATTATAAGAGATAGTAAAGATTCTGTTTCTTCAAATGGATTTATTCACGATAAAATGATTGAGATTTTAAGGAAAAACTCCAAATAATATAATTATTCTCAAATTGCAAATAGGATTAATATTTAATAAATTTGTAAGCTATGGCAAAAAGAATTGTAATAGCAATTGATGGACCTGCCGGTTCAGGTAAAAGTACTGCTGCTAAATACTTAGCTGAGAAACTTGGTTTCACATATGTGGATACCGGAGCTATGTATAGGGCAATAACTTTTAAAGCTATGGAACTCGGAATTGTTGATGATATTGAAAGGGTAATTCAACTTACAAAAAGTATTAAAATAAGTTTGAATTTCGAAAATGGAATTACAAGAGTCTTTGTAGATGATGAAGAAGTAACTGATAAGATTAGAACATTGGAAGTGAATAGTAAGGTAAGTGATATCAGCAAAATAGGTGAAGTAAGAAAAGAATTAGTAAAGCTGCAAAGAAAATTAGGTGAAGATAAAAATCTTGTTGCTGAAGGGAGAGATACTACTACGGTAGTTTTTCCGAATGCTGATTTGAAGATATATTTAACTGCATCCTTAGAAGAAAGAGCAAAAAGAAGATTTGCCGAGTTCAAAGAGAAAAATTCGGAAATTACGATTGATGAAGTAAAAGTGAATCTATCAAATAGAGATAATATTGATAGTAGCAGGGAAATAAGCCCATTAATGAAAGCTGATGATGCTATTGAATTTGATAATACACATACTTCAATTCTTGATGAAATAAATATCTTACTAAGTAAGATTAATGATATGGAAGAATAAAAATTATTTGCCGTCAATAATAAACTAATGTTACATTAAATTATTTACTGCTTGATACTTTTAAGGACGGCTGAAAGTTATATAGCAGAGTATTTTTTTGGAGGTTCAATGTCTGATAAAGACACAAAGGTGTTAGATAGTCTTTTTGATACCAAGAAGTTTTTTAATGCTGATGAGTATTCTGAAGAAGAATTATTAGAACTCAATAAGCTTTACTCCGATTCATTTCGCAACATAAAAGAAGGCGAAATAATTCAGGGCACAATTGTAGGTATTAATTCTGATAACGTAATTGTTAATGTTGGTTTCAAGTCTGATGGTAGTATATCCAGAAATGAATTTTCATCAACAGAAGAGATAAAGATAGGTGAGCATATTGATATCGTTATCGAAAGTGTAGAAGATGAAGAAGGTAATTTAGTATTAAGCAAAAAGAGAGCAGACTTTCTTAAAGTTTGGGCTCGAGTTATGGACGCATTTGAAAATGAAAAAATCATTGCCGGTAAAATTCTTAAAAGAATTAAAGGCGGTATGGTTGTTGATTTACTGGGAATTGAAGCATTCTTACCTGGTTCACAGATTGACATTCGTCCGGTAAGAGATTTTGATGCATTCGTTGGTCAAACAATGGATTTCAAAATCGTTAAAGTAAATATTCCTACTGAAAACGTAGTTGTTTCACATAAAGTATTAATCGAAGAAACAATTTCAGACCAAAGAAAAGAAATTCTTGAAAAATTAGAAAAAGGACAGATTCTTGAAGGTATCGTTAAGGCAATCACCGATTTTGGTGTATTCGTCGATCTTGGCGGTGTCGATGGTTTAATTCATATTACAGACTTGAGCTGGGGAAGAATTAATCATCCAAGTGAAGTTGTTAAGCTTGATGAAAGAATTAAAGTTGTCGTTACAGATTATGATAAAGAGAAGAAGAGAATTTCACTTAGCTTAAAACAATTATTACCACATCCATGGGAA
The DNA here is from genome assembly GCA_023230485.1 of Melioribacteraceae bacterium. Lineage (GTDB taxonomy): Bacteria > Bacteroidota > Ignavibacteria > Ignavibacteriales > Melioribacteraceae > BRH-c32. The sequence continues at coordinate 2,402 of JALNXG010000097.1, read as the reverse complement.
AAAATCGGACAGAAATACAAAATCGGTGATAAAGTTGCCGGTCGAGTAGTTTCTTTAACTGATTACGGTGCTTTTATTGAAATCGAAAAAGGAATTGAAGGATTAATTCATATTTCTGAAATGAGCTGGACACAACATATCAGCCATCCATCTCAATTCGTATCAATGGGTCAAATCGTAGATGCAGTAATTCTTAGCTTAGATTCTGATGAGAAGAAGATTTCTCTTGGAATGAAACAGCTAACTCCGGATCCATGGCAGGACTTAATGAAGAAATATCCAGTCGGTTCACAGCATTCTGGAGTTGCGCGTAACCTTACAAACTTCGGTGTATTTGTAGAATTAGAGCCGGGTATTGATGGTTTAGTTCACATTTCTGATCTTTCATGGACAAAGAAAATCCGCCACCCCGGTGAAGTAGTTAAGAAAGGTGAAAAGATTGATGTTGTTGTCCTTGGTGTTGATACCGATCAGAGAAAAATCTCTTTAGGTCATAAACAAGTTAATCCAAATCCATGGGATAATTTTGAAAGAGAGTATGCAGTTGGCAAAACATCCGAAGGCAAGATAGTAAGAATAATAGAAAAAGGTTTAATCGCCGAACTTCCATTAAACGTTGATGGATTTATTCCTGCAACACAGCTATCAACATCTAAAATCAAAAATTTATCTTACTGTTTTCCAATTGGGACTAAACTTGAATTAATGGTAGTAGAGTTTGATAAAGAGAATAAAAAGATTGTTCTAAGTGTTTTAGCGGTAATGAAGGACAAAACTGATGATGAAATTTCTAAATTTATTACTGATTATAAGCTTGAAAAAGTTACAATCGCTGATGTAAGAAATTCTGACTTAGGAAAATTTGATTCTTCTGACTTCAATTTATATGAAGATAAGCCATCAGCTCCGGATGTAAATAAATCGGATGCTAACGAAGCATAATCAGAATAATACTTTAAAGTAATTTGTTACTTATTTTTGGGCTGTATTTAATCAAATTAGTTACTAATTTATTAAGTACAGCCTTTTTATTATAAAGGAAAGAAGAAAGAGAATTGAAAGCTGCATTTTATACTTTGGGTTGTAAGTTGAATTATTCAGAAACATCGACAATCAGCAAGCAGTTTCTAAATAAAGGATTTGAAATTGTAGAAAGCGATCAGCATGCAGATGTTTACGTAATTAATACTTGTAGTGTAACAGAAAATGCAGAGAAGGATTGCCGACAGATAGTAAGGAGAGCATTAAAAAATAATCCAGAGGCCTTTGTGATCGTTACAGGATGTTATGCTCAACTAAGACCGGAAGATTTAATAAAAATTGATGGGGTGGATGCAGTTCTAGGAAGTAATGAGAAATTTGAAATATTTCATTTGATTGATAATTTTCAAAAGAATGAATTATCTTGCGTTTACGTTTCACCAACAGAAGAATTAGAAAAATTTAATTCTGCATTTAGCGTGGAAGAAGATTCCCGCACACGTGCATTTTTCAAAATTCAAGATGGCTGTGATTATCCTTGCTCTTATTGCACAATCCCTTTAGCACGCGGTAAGAGCCGAAGTTTAGAGCCGCAAAAAATTATTGAACAATTTAAGTCTCTAATTCATAGCGGTTTTAAGGAAATAGTACTTACGGGCGTAAATGTTGGCGATTATGGTAAAGATTATGACACAAATTTTCATGAACTATTAAAAAAGCTTGTGGGAGTAGAAGGCGATTTCAGAATAAGAATTAGTTCAATTGAACCAAATTTACTAACTGATGAAATAATTGAACTGACAAGGAACAATGAAAAAATCTGTAATCATTTTCATATTCCACTGCAAAGCGGAAGCGGTAAAATACTTAGACTGATGCAAAGAAGATATAAGACTGAGGATTATGAAAAATTAATTTTTAAATTAACTGATAAAATAGCTAATTTGGGAATCGGAGTTGATGTGATTGTAGGGTTTCCGGGTGAGACAGAAGAAGATTTTATAGATACTTATAATTTCCTAAATCACCTTCCAATTTCTTATTTACATGTTTTTACTTATTCTGAAAGACCAAATACAAAAGCAATTGAATTTGATGGGGCGGTAGAGGTAAGAGAAAGAAAAAGAAGAAATAATATGTTACGAATTTTGAGTGCAAAGAAAAAATATGATTTTTATAGTAAAATGATCGGAAAAGATTTTAGAGTACTTTTTGAATCTGAAAGTAATGGTGTAGTTAAAGGATTTACTGAGAATTATGTTCGTGTGGAAGCAAAGAATAATTCGGAATTAATTAATAATTTTGTTGACGTAAAATTAAAGGAGGTTTATCAGGATATTTGTACTGTTCAATAATATTCTTTTAAGGGAAATCAATATGAAAAACCTATCAATAATTTTATTACTATTGTTATGTTCTAC
>JALNXG010000096.1 GCA_023230485.1 Melioribacteraceae bacterium | reverse complement strand
TGTTTTTCCCGGTTCCATTATGTAATTAAAATTATGAGGAATATCTCCGCTGAATCCGGTTATGCTATGACATACTTCGCATTGAACTGATTCATTAGCTCTGGAGTTCATACTTGGAAGTGGAGGAGGCACATCACCTACAACGTAAGAAATGGGTGCATGGCAGCCATTACATCCTGCTTTTACTTCAGCCACTTTATCATCTTTTTCTGCATGCGGAATAGCGAGCTTAAAATACTCTATTTCATCCCAATCATGTGTATAAGCTTGAGACATCATTGACTGCTTCCATTGCATATAAAAATCAGTATGACAAGAAGTACCACAATATTCGGGTTTGTTAAAATCCTCATACTTTAATGTACCTAATGCGGTTTGAGATTTGATAATGTTGGAGGTTAATAAAACAAGTAGCAGAATAAAAAGAATTCGTTTCATAGTCGTCCTTTGAAATGATTTTCATAAACGTAATATATTTTTAATAAAATAACAAGATGCAAATATCCATAAAGTATATTTTTTTATAAATACTTCTTCAATGACTAAATCCCCGAACAATTTAAAATAATTATCAAAAAAATTATATATTTATCTCTTCATTTCAGGAAGATGTATGATAAGACTGTTTTTAATTATATCAATTACGTTATCATCAATATTGTTTGGACAGAACGGAATAATAAAAGGAAATTATTCGGATGGAACTTCAAGCTATGCAATTAGTTATATAAATGATCTCTTGGATGGAACATCGTACTGGTATTATCCAAATGGAAATCTAAGATACGAGAAGAATTATACTAAAGGTATTTTAAATGGCTGGATAAGAGAATATTATGAATCAGGATTACTTAAGGAAGAATACTTTACAGAATCTGGTGTGATTGAAGGTACAAATAAACGTTACTATGAAAATGGAGTTCTAAAATCTATAATTTATTACTCGGATGGTATTCTTACAAAATCTGATTATTTTGAGCCGGATAAAAATTTTATAGCATCTTCAGAATTATATCAAGGGGGAAATAGGCAGTTAGAGATAGCCAAAAAGAAAAGCAGAGAATTAATTTGCGATGCAGAAATCTGTCCTATACCAATTGGTGGATTAAAAACAATTCAAGAAAAATTAGTATATCCTGAGCACGCTTTATTATATGGATTGGAGGGAACTGTTACGTTAATTGCAGAAATTGATGAGACAGGAGATGTTATTTCCACAAATGTAATAATTCAATTAGGACTTGGTTGTGATGAAGCGGCTAAAGAAGCAGTAATGAAAACAAAATTTATTCCCGGTCAAACTAATGGTAAATCTGTAAAATCAAATTTAACAGTTAATTTATCCTTCCAAATTGAGCAGGGGAAGAAGACGAATAAGATCAAACGGGAATAGAAACTTATTTCTTTCCCGTTAATAATTCGATAAATTCTACTTCGATAGCTTTGCCTCTATTGCGACCATACCAAAGGTGTAATTCTTCAACAAATTTTTCTTTTGGTAAATTATTGAGTTTAGCATTTTCTACAATCATTTGAGCTTCCATCGGGCGTGGACCCCATTGAAAAATTTCATTACCTTCTTCATCAAATGAAACTAATTTCGGTACAGAACGAGAAATACCATTAGTTAAATATTGATCCATAATTTCAAGATTAGAATCTCTTTCTAAAATTCTTAGTTCTATTTTATCTGAAGCTTCTGCAATCATTGCGATATAAGGAAGATTCTGAGCTGAATCACCGCACCAGTTTTCAGTTAAAACCATCCATAGTTGTGGAGTCTTAATTTCAATTAATACAGTTTTTAACTCTTCACTAACTTTGTATGTTTTATGAGCTCTTACAGTTCTTTGTAAGTTTAGCTTAGTGTAATTATACTTTTCCAATTCCTCACCTTCCAAGGAACTAAAATCACTATTTGCTTTTTCTTCAAATCGTTTTTGATACTCGCTATATGTAAACCCGTTATGGGGAATCCTATCTTTAAAGAATTGTTTCATATTTCCTCTATTTAATTAGTCAGCTATGTATAAAAAAATGGACATTGTTTGTTATTTCGATTCTAAATATACGAAAAAATGTATGAAATCTTGGCATTCCATTTGATTGTATATATGTAGAAATATAAGTCAATGGAGGTGTAGGATGAAACGTTTATTAATAATATTATTTGTAGTAGTTGCATTTACTACATCAGAAGGAAGCTCGTTTTATCGTGGAGGTGCTCACGAATATTTTTATAAAAGTTTGAGCCCTTATGGTAATTGGGTTGAGGTTGATTATGATGTTTGGGTATGGCAGCCATATCAATATTCTAATTCATGGCGTCCTTATTCGGACGGTAGATGGATATGGACTAGCGATGGTTGGTATTGGGATTCTTATGAACCTTATGGATGGGCTACTTATCATTATGGTAGATGGGTAATGGATGATTATTACGGTTGGATATGGATTCCTGATACAAATTGGGGTCCAGCTTGGGTTAATTGGCATTATGATGATTATGCAATCGGTTGGGTTCCAATGCAGCCAATATATTCTATTCCCGGCTTAAGAATTTCAATCAATTTTAGATTCAATTACAACTATTGGAATATCGTTTCTTATAATCGCTTTTTAGATAGAGATGTCAATAGATACTATTATACAAAACAGAGAACTAACTCATACTTCAATAGAAATTATGGAAAAAATAGACAAATAGATATGCGAGACAATCTTGGAAGAGATAGAATTGAGCGTAAACTTAGAACTACTATTAGGGAAGTGAGAACTACGGAAACTGATCGCCTAAGAGATGTAGAATCAAGAGATAGAACCACTGCTCGCACTACAGACAGAGCTTATAAAATGGATATTTCAAAGTTACGTGATGATTATGATAGGAGCGAAGTAAAAACTGAAAGAACTCAAACTGAACGGATAAATAAAGATGCTGATAATACGACAAGGACAAGTAGAGGGACAGTCGAAAATTCGAGAACAAATAGAACAGAAAATATGGAGAGCTCTAAAACTGAAAGGACAAATACTGATAGAGCAACAACAGAAAGAGCAACTTTTGAAAGACCTAAGACTGAAAGAAGCAGTGAAAGAACAACTAATGATAGTTCGGTTTTTGAGAGAAAAAGCAACGAGAATAAAAGTACAGAAAGACCAAAAGTAAATAGGAGTGAAAATAGCCGTAGCAATAGCGAAAGACCTACTGTCGATAGAAGTAGTAAGAATAGTAGCGAGAGACCTTCAGTAGATAGAAGTAGTAGAAGTAGCAGTGAGAGACCTCAGTCTGAACGATCATCGAGGAGCAATACCGGTGAGAAATCCAGAAGATGATAAATATTGATTTATTTTGATATAGCAATAAAAAAACCGTCCCCGAAATTCGGGGACGGTTCCATTTTGAAAAACTGATTTGCTTATCTTACCTTAATCTGACCGTCGTTAACCATTTTTGCAATAACAGAGGTACCGTTTTTAGCAAGTGTACGTAAAGTGCTTGCAGTAATTTTAACGGTAACGAATTTATTCAATTCTTTAACCCAAATTCTTTTCTTTTGAAGATTTGGTAGGAATCTTCTTTTAGTCTTATTATGTGCATGTGAAATACTATTTCCACTTATAGGACCAACTCCGGATATTTGACATCTTCTAGCCATTTTCAAACCCACTTATTTAAATATAGAAAGCAAATATAATAAATTAATACAAAAATCAAAAGATTTTATTAATGTGCAGCTCTTTGTCCTAATTCTTTATCTAGCATATATATAGCCATTTTATTTTCGCCAACCATTTTGAATTTTTCAACGATTGAAGTAGCAGCATTTACTTCTTCTACTTGCTCTGTAACAAAATAATGTAAAAATATATTTGTAGCATGGTCTTTTTCTTCATGAGCTAGATTAGCTAAATTATTGATTCTTTCTGTGATATATAATTCATGTTTTAAAGCTTCTTCAAAAATCTCTTGAGGAGAATTCCAAGTTGTTTTTGGTTTTTCAATTCCTGCTAATTCAACTTTCTTTCCAACTTCACCAAGATATTTGTAAAATTTCATACCATGTCCCCATTCTTCAGAAGATTGAGCTCTCATCCAGCCGGCAAAACCATTATAGTTCTCGTTTTCTAAGTGAGCTGCCATTGCAAGATATAAGTAAGATGAATACATTTCTGCTGTAATTTGGTCGTTTAAAGCTTTTGCCATTTTATCGGAAATCATTTTTAAACCTCGTTTTTTGTTTTTTAGTCAATTAATTAGAAAATGTTTTATTTTATTACTTAATTTAACAAAAGTAATTCTAACTTTTGGTATAATATGATAAAAATTCTATTAAATATCTTATTTTCAGCTTTATTTATAACATCTGCTTTTGCACAAACGGATAATAATTGGACTACATATTTTGAATCCTCTAATTATAAACAAAGTCCCGACTATAATAATTCCATTAAATACCTAAAAAGATTAGAAAAAATTTCTGAATATGCAAAATTAGTTCCATTTGGTATTTCGCCACAAGGAAGAACTCTTTATACATTTATCATTTCCAAAGATAAAATTTTCAATTATAATGAATTAAAGAACTCTCCGAAATCAAAAATGCTAATAAATTGTGGGATTCATAGCGGCGAAATTGAAGGTAAAGACGCTGCTATATTACTAGCTCGAGATTTACTTATTGAAAAAAAATATAATGATTTATTAGATAATACAATTCTAATCATCATCCCTGTTTTCAATGTTGATGGACATGAGAGGATAAGTAAATACAATCGAATAAATCAAAATGGTCCAGAAGAAATGGGATGGAGAACGACTGCCCAGAATCTTAATCTTAATAGAGATTTTATGAAAGCAGATGCTCCCGAAATGAAGGCTTTCTTAAAATTGTGGAATGATATAAATCCTGACTTTTTTGTTGACCTTCATACGACTGATGGTTTGGATATGCAGTACGAATTAACCTATAGTATCGAGAAAATCTCTGTTTCGCCAATGCTAAGAAACTGGATCACTAAATCTTTCGAACCAACATTTGAATCATTAATGCTAAAAGATGGTTATCCCTTATTTAAGTATTTCGGATTCAAGGGTAAGGAATTAACCGATGGTGTAGTTGAATGGAATTCATCTCCACGATTTTCACATGGTTATTCTTCAATGCGCGGAGTGCCTGGAGTATTAATAGAAACTCATTCTCTAAAGCCTTTTAAGAATAGAGTTTATGCAACTTACTTTGCATTATTAAACATGATGAAGATAGTATCGCAAAATCAAACTCAATTAACAGAGCAGAAAAAAGAAAGCTATAATTGGTTTATAGACAATTTTGTTATAGGCGATAAACGGTTTCCGATAAATCACGAACTTTTAAATAAATCATATAAAACAGATTTTCTTGGATATGAAACGTATTTAGAAAAAAGCGAGATTACCGGAGATAGTATTATTCGTTATACCAAAACTCCCAAAACATTTTCTTTGGATTATTATACTGAATATAAGACAACTGATTCTTTGAAACTGCCAAAGTACTATATCATTCCTGCACAATTTGGTTACTTAAAAGAAATTATTGAGTTACATGGAATTACTTTTACTGTGAATAAAACTTCAAAGAAAGTGATTGGTGAATTTTATAAATTCTCGGATGTAAAATTAAGTCCACGTTCTTTTGAAGGGAGACAGCTTCCATCATATAAAGTAAATGAATTTTCTAAAGAATTTACTATTAACGCGAATGATTTAATCATTTCGACAAATCAAAAGAACTTTATTCCATTGTTATATTTACTTGAACCAAAAAGTCCAGATTCATTTTTGAAATGGGGATTCTTAAATTCAATATTTGAACAGAAAGAGTATTTTGAAGATTATTCGATGGAGCCGATTGCAAAAGAGATGTTAGAGAAAGACAATAAGCTAAAAGTAGAGTTTGAAAGGAAACTCGCTGAAGATGAAAAATTCAGAAATAATCCATATCAGAGATTAAATTTTATTTATGAACGTTCTCCTTATTATGATAGCAATCTAAATGTTTACCCAATATATAAAGTTGATTCGGAGCTGAAATAAATTGAAAACGGTTTGGAATGTAATAAAGAAAATATTTTATACAGGATTGATATTCGTTTTAATAAATATAATAGTTTTGGCTGTATTTATAATTGTTAATCCTGCGAGTAGTGCATTCCAGAATAGTAATAACGAAGATTATTTTGAAAAACTTATTTCAATAAAACCATATTCGCAGAAGTGGGTCTCACTTTCGGAGATAAGTTATAATGCACCTTTGGCCGTCATTGCTTCAGAAGACCAAAGATTTTTTGAACATTGGGGAATTGATGTTGAGCAGGTGGAAAAGGCATTAAAAGAAAACGAGAGAAGAAAAAGAAAAAGAGGAGCAAGTACAATCTCGATGCAAGTAGCAAAGAATATGTTTTTATGGAATGATAAAAATTTAATTCGTAAGGGAGTGGAAGCATATTATACAGTATTAATGGAAACTATTTGGTCCAAAAAACGAATCATAGAAGTATATCTAAATATTGCTGAAATGGGGAAAAATTTATATGGAGTAGAAACTGCAGCACAAACTTATTTTAAGAAACCGGCAATAAAATTAGGTTCAGGAGAAGCAGCGTTAATTGCATCATCGTTGCCAAATCCAAAGAAACGGAATGCCGGCAGACCATCTGGTTATATGCAGGGTAGAAAAGGTAGTATCACCAAGCAGATGAATTTTATAGGTGGCAAAGAATTTATAATGAAAGAACTTTATTGATTTGAACAGGAACTGCAATTGCAGTTATCGTAAATCTCATCATAACCGTAGTCGATAGTTAATTCTTCATCTTTACTAATATCTCGAAGTGCAAATAAGCAAAGATTACCTTCATCATCATCATCATCTACATAACAGTTTGGTTTGCAATCATGGTTTATATATTTTATCTTATCTGAATTGTTAGTATCGATATAAGAATCTTCACCGTTCCAAAATATATAAACGTTATCCTCGTTATTTTCTCTTCGTTCACATTCGGCACCATCTATCTCTTCTCCTTTAATAACCAGAATTAGAGTATCAGCGGGAATCAATACATTGCTGAAAATACCTTTCCCATGCAGAGGAGAATCTTTTATGCTAACTTGTTCTATGAATGGCATTATTTACTATTTGCTTTAGTTATATAGTTAGAGCAGAAATTAAAAATTTCTCGTTCGTCACCACTATCATAAATGGGAAAATTAAAATTATATTTTGCATTATCGGTGTCTCTATTATAACTAAAACTTTTTATTACATTGTTTTTGCTGTTATAATAGATCACTTGAAGGAGACTATATTTTTCTGTTTCCTTATTGAAGATATAGTAGTATTTAGCTTTTTTTATATCATCAGATATCTCTTCAAGTTGCATTGGAGAATTGTATTCAAAAAAAGACCAAACAAAAAAATAATTATCGGTAAATTTTTCTAAACCGTTTACATTCACAGAGATTGCATGATCACTTGATGGGGCTAATGCTATCCAATCTTCAGAAGATTGCGAATAAATCTGAATAGAGAAAAGGAGAATAAATAGTGATATATATGATTTCATAAAATAATCCAAAAATAAATTAAAGATGCGGAAAGGGGGGGATTCGAACCCCCGGTTCCGGAATCCGGAACAACGGTTTTCGAGACCGCCGCATTCAACCACTCTGCCACCTTTCCAAGTACAACTATAAAAATCAATTGGCTAAAATAGCAAAAATATTTAACTAACGGAAAAATATAAATGATTGTGTGGTATTCTTTAAGTGATATTTTAATTTACTCATATTCTTACTGCCATTATTTTATTGATGATAAATTTGCAAAATTAATTCTTTATCCTGAGCCATAAATCTCATTATATATCCTTAATTACCCAACCACTATATTTTGAAAAGATTTAGAGTTTTGGACTTTTTGATTTTTTCGTGTGGTAAAATGAATGCAATTTTAATATATTTGGGATTCCAAAAACGGATAGGTGCAGGAGTGGTTGAACTGGCTACCCTGGAAAGGTAGTATACCCGCAAGGGTATCGTGGGTTCGAATCCCACCCTCTCCGCCAAATATTCTGAATAAGAAACTTGGCGGTGTTCTCTGGACTAGTCTGGCAAGGAATTTATGGGTTTTTGAACCATCCCTTTTTCGCTTCGGAATTTAGCATTTTGAAAAAAATGAGTCGATAAATTTATTGAAATAATTTCTATTTTGATATCAAATTTAAATTAAAAACGATGGAAGATAAAAACAATTTGCGAACCATTCCCGGTGTAGGCAAAAGCCTTGCCGAGGATTTGCGAAATATTGGTATCCAAACGGTTGCGGATTTGAAAGGCAAAGATCCGGAGAAACTTTTCAAAATGTCTAATCTCTATGAAGGCAAAATACAAGATAGGTGTTTGCTGTATGTTTATCGCGAAGCTGTTTATTTTGCGGAGAACCTTAATCCAGACCCAGAGAAATTGAAATGGTGGAATTGGAAGGATAAAAAATAAATATGACCGACGAAATTAAAACAATTCATGATTTTGATTTCAATCTCATTTGCGAATATTTTTCGGGTTTGGAACGACAAGGACCAGGTAGCCCGGAAGCGACTTTGAAAGCTTTGAGTTTTATAAGTGGATTAAATGGGGAATCCCTCATTGCTGATATTGGTTGCGGGACGGGCGGTCTAACAATTACTCTGGCTAAAAATGCACCTGGGCATATTACCGGTATTGATCTATTTCCCTCTTTTATTGATCTATTCAACTTCAATGCTAAAAAAGTTAATTTGGAAAGCAGAATGAAAGGTGTTGTTGCTTCAATGGACAAATTGCCATTTAAAGAAGAGGAATTGGATCTAATTTGGTCAGAAGGGGCGATTTATAATATCGGTTTTGAAAAGGGTATGAATGAATGGCATAAATTTTTGAAAAAGGGTGGTTTTATAGCCGTTTCTGAAGCCTCGTGGTTTACCGAAAAGCGACCGGAAGAAATTAATAGATTTTGGGAAAGTGCTTACCCTGAAATAGATACTATTGCCAACAAAGTGGAGAAAATGCAAAAAGCAGGTTATATTCCAGTTGCTACTTTCATACTTCCCGAAAATTGTTGGATAGAAAATTTTTACAAACCACAGGTTTTGGTGCAGGAAAACTTCTTGAAGAAATATGCCGGCAACGAAACCGCAGAGGAATTTGTCGCTAACGAAAGATACGAAGCTGGATTGTATTATAAATACAAAGAGTTTTACGGATATGTTTTTTATATTGGCAGAAAGATTTAGTTTTGAATGGTAATTAAAAAAATAGCAACAGGTTTTGTTAATGCAGTATCAAATGATTTAAGAAGGGCGTTAATCTCCGATTCCAATGTTCTCGAAAAGTGGAGCGGACTTACACCTCTCGCACGTAATGAATGGATATGTTGGGTAACTATTGTTAAAAAGCAAGAAACAAGAAAAGAGCATGTAGAGAGATTATGTTCTGATCTGCTCAAAGGTAAATGAAGACCATGTTGCTGGCCCGGCTGTCCTCACCGCTCAAAAGATACGAAAAAATAGTTTAGATAATATTTTAATTCATCTTTAACCTACCATTATAAAGTAGAAACATTTCGAAAAACTTATATAATTAGATGAAAAAATTGGAATAATTATCCCATTGACGAATTAATAAAAATATACTAAATTGGATATATGGTATAATTAAGGTGCATCTATATGCAAAAAATAATTCCACATCTATGGTTTGATAAAGAAGCAAAAGAAGCCGCAGAATTTTATATATCTATTTTTCCTGATTCAAGGTTGCTTAATACAATTACATTGCATAATACTCCTGGTGGAGATGCAGAAATTGTAAATATCGAAATATTTGGATATCGTATCGATGCAATTAGTGCCGGACCAGTTTTCAAGTTAAATCCTTCCAATTCTTTTATGGTTAACTTCGATCCGAGTCGTCTCGAAAACCCCGAAGAATTGCTCAAGAAAATCTGGGCAAAATTTGAAGAAGGTGGCAAAGTGATGATGCCTCTTGATAAATATCCCTTTAGCAATCTTTACGGCTGGATTGAAGATAAATATGGTTTGTCTTGGCAATTGATTTTAACGAACCCGGAAGGTGAGGAGAGACCAGTTATAATTCCTTCATTTCTTTTTGTACAAGAAAATAGTGGCAAAACAGAAGAGGCAACTGATTATTATATTTCGATATTTAAGGATACCAAAAGAGGAATTATATCCCGTTATCCTGCTAATTCTGAACCTGATATTGAAGGTACTATTAACTTTACTGATTTTATGCTGAATGGTCAATGGTTTGCTGCAATGGATAGTAATTATAAACATGAATTTAAGTTTAATGAAGCATTTTCGTTTATCATT
>JALNXG010000095.1 GCA_023230485.1 Melioribacteraceae bacterium | reverse complement strand
GCTTATACGTGTACGTAAATAAAAACATTTTACTTTGAAATAAATTTGATAGGGATAAAAACGAGAGAGTAGGGAAGTTACTCTCTCCTATAATTATTTTTTCTTTAGAAAGAAAAAACCTGCGGCGATTGCGATAATAAAAATAATGCTGGTACTGGAAAAACCCGCTAAGATTTGCGAAGTTTGACCTGTTAATGTAGGCAATACTTTAGAAACGTTTGTACCAGTTGCGGCTAAATTAGCGTTAGTTGTTGCTGTAGCCTTTTTATTTGTTACAATAGCGTCTAAATATGCCTGTACATTATTTTGCCATATGCCGGGCGTTTTAAGAATAGATACAATTTGATTTTGGTCAACATCGGAAATGCTCAAGCCTCTATTTCTTACATACTGGTCAACAGTAGATAATCGGCTTTGCAAATCACCGGGAACAAACAAACTTCCCTCCCAATGTCCTTTGTCAACTGAACCAAATATATCGTCAAACACGCTTCCGACCGCTCCAATTACAATAGATTCAAGTGCCATATTATTTACCTATGTAGTTATTGAATAAGTTAGTGAAATAGAAAGTGTTTGTAAAGAATTAACATTTTGGTTTGGGTTTACCGGGTCAATAAGCATAAGATAACGATTACCGGCTCCGCATTGGACTCCAAATTCTTTTACTAAAATAGCACCGCCTGAATTATTCATCCACGTACGTGTCATAATAAGTGATGAAACATTACCTAATACAGTAACACCTGCGGCGCTACTCTGTTGTAAGTATGATAATTGTCCGGCTCCGGAGCCTGTTGATATTTTAGCAGTTAAAGCCGGGGTAATAGGATTAACAACCGGGACACCCGTACCCACAACAATACCAGTTGCATCACTGGCGGTATCGCCTTTAGCAGTTAATAAATTTGTGGACGATACCGTTTGGTAATTGTTTGTCAAATCCAACATTTTTATAGACGAAGTAAACGGGGCTGAAAATCCAAACTGGGGTTGTACTAAATTTTCAATCATTGAAATATAAATTGCTTCAAGAAAATTAGCGTTAAGAGAATGACATATTTGTTTATGAGTATGTAATAATTTACCGTCAACATCATGTCGGGATATTTCAGCCACAACTTTAACAGTACATAATTTGTCAAGTAATTTATTTTCAATGAAAAATGGAAGTTTAAATTTCATATTAAGCCTCCTATGTTACGGAAAAAGTTGCTGATGTTGTAATAGTACAACTTGCAACGTGTGTTTGTGACGAAGATATAAATGAAAGATATGCAATCTTTCTAAGTTTACGGAATATACTCATTTAATACCTCAAATTATTTTCTTTTGAAACGTGAACGGTCTGAAATCAAGCGGCACTGAATTTACTCCGCTGGTTTCTTTATTTGCGTTTGGATATATTAAATTTCTGTCTCCATATGCAAATAACCGGAAATTACAGGGAGCGCCAACGTTTCGGGATTTGATATAGATAGCGTCCTGATTAACGTCTCTAAATTCAGCTTGTTCATTTAATAATATTCCATGCACAGTAACACCGGCATCATATGAAAATTCAAGGGGGTTTGCAACGGAGTCGTTACATAGTGTTATATGTACGAACTCCCCCAAGTAATATTTCACATAAGTATCAGTTGATGTGTTACCGTAAAAAATAGGATATTTTTGTATCATACAACACCTTTATAGTTTTGATAAAGAGAATAAACATTATTTGCGTACGTGTTAGCCATACTATTTTTTGATAAATCGGTTTCGTCAATACCTCCATTATATTTTTTGAAAGCAAGCCAAACGGGATTTTGAGAATTATTATTTAAGGCGCTTCTATAACACAATTCAAGGTAAAGTGAACCTACAATTAAATTTATTGTTTCACCGTACAAATCGGAAAACAGGTAATTAGTTCCAAAATTTTTATTAACATCGGTTAAGGCGGGCTGTCTGATTTGCATATAACCAACGGCGCTACCATTATCACCTGTGATATTATTATTTGTTTTGTTGTTAAATAATGTGCCTGTTTCCTGATTAATTACGGAAAGAATCATTGCCGTATCGACCTGTAAAGAGTATGCCGATACAATATTTGATATTTGTGTATAGTATCTATTGTAAATTTTCCCTGTGTCGGAATCATCTAAATTGATAACACCGGACGAAAAACTTTTTGCTAAATTCTTATTAGAAAGTAGTAAATAGAGTACAGATACAAAAATAACGAATTGCAAAAATTCTTTATTCATGCTGTTGGCTCCGCCGGGTTAAATAAATATCCAACATCGCCGCTGGAAGTTTTTTGTGTTGTTGTTTTATTTACATTTTTATAAATGATATAAACAACAATCAAACCCGCTATAATATACCAATATTCTTTTTTCATTTTGGTTTTTTCCTATCAATAAATAATCGTACCAGTGTTTAATTTGTTGGATTACTGTCAGGTACATTCAGTGCCTCTCTTAACAGATTAACAACGGGGATTATGGCAGTATCATCCAGTTTGGTATCTGATTTGTGAACAGCTTCCTCAATAGCATTAAAGAAAGCGTCTAATCCCTTTTTGATTATTTCAGGGGTTAAGAGGGGCAACAAAACTGTTACCATAGAGGATAAAACGAACTGCAATATATTTTTCATATAAGCACCTATTTTTTATTTGTGTAATAAAAATAAATTATTCCGATAACAACAATAGCGATAATAACGTATTTAATTGTATCACCTATGCTGTTGACTACATTTTTAACTTGATTAACAGTTGTTGAAATCCCCTGTGGAATCGCATTTATAAAACCTTCTATTCCTGAATTATGAGACGTGGGTGTGCTGAAATTTGTAGGTTCATAATTATTAAGAAAGTAAATAAATGTTTCTTCATAGTCATCTTGAAAAGTTTGCACGGGGGTTTGATTTTTTTTAATCATATCCATACGGTAAAAAGATTGAAGTGTTAGCTGGTCAATCGGCAATGAAAACCCGTTTGCTTTAAGAAAAGGATAATTTTTATAATACCAATCATAACCACCGCGCGGGTAATAAAAATTAATCCAATCTTGTAAAGTTTTCATAGTTTCCATTTTATTTCCTCATAAGAAAAAATAAAACAATAATTGCTATACCAATATAAATTATTGTAGGTGAAATTGCCGCTTGTGTTGTGGTTCCTGCCTGTGTAGCACCGGACGGCATTACAGTAGTAGAAACATTTCCGCCTGTTGGTATTTGGCTTTGTTTTGTCATGCCTATCAAATCCAGTAATGATTTCATATCCATTACAAAACCCTGAGTGCTACCAACAGTATTACCGCCAACATTTAACGGCTCAGCGCTTTGTGATAAAACAAGTCCTAATTGTTTATCACGTGCCGCTTCGCCTGCCTGATAATCATATCCGCCTTTACCGTTTGAAATAAGGGGTATGGAAGTACCCGTATATATACCGCCTCCCATACTCGGCCCCCCGGTTCCCTCAAATCCTGTTGTTATAGCGCCGGGGTCGAAAAGGGTTCCGGGTTCCGCTGTAATAACTCCGCCGTTATAAGGCGTTCCATTATCGGAGGTATAACCTCCGTTTAGAGCTATATCGTAGGGGGTTCGATATTCAGGTAAAGCATTTAATGCTTGTTTCATAAAAACCCCCCCCATTATGATTGTACTTTTGCCGCAATAGAAATATTATTGCCAAGTTTTTGAGCCGACTTGTTCCGGCTTTCAATCGCTTTTTGTTCTGTAAAAGTAACGTACGCAAAATACTGTGATAAAGTTCCGGCTCCGCTGAATGTATAGTTGTAAGAAATTTGAGCACCAACAGCTTCACGCACATCTTTACTTTCGATAAATTCAATGGCGGTTGTGGTTGTTGCGGTTTCGTTTAAGTGTGTCCAATCGCTATGCGCTTGAACAACGGCAGTAGGGGCACTTACTATTGTTGTGTTATCTTTTAAGATTTGAATACGTGTTACGTTTGCAGTAGCAGGGTCTTTAAGATAAACCTGTGTAATGTTATTCATTGGATAGGTATCGGCAACAATCCCGGCGCCTGCTGAAATAACATTTCTTTGAATCATATGGAATAAATAATTCATAACGCCGATTTTTTCTTTTGCGTACACGTCAACAGTAGCGGCAGCAACAATAGCAACGTTCGCCAAGTCCGGGAATTGCAGTGTTAAAATTACCTGGTCTGAATTTCCAACATCGTAAATATTGGAGCTGTCAATCCATTGCCCGCATGGAATCATAACATCACACGTAAATGCGGCACCTATTGCACTTGCAAAAGTAGCTACACCTCCGTATGTATTATTTAACAAGTTTAATATTTCAGCGTCAACATTAACTATATCCTGTCCGTTCCATGAAAGGCGGACACTGCCTAAATTTAGCCGAGTAACCGTAACACCTGCGGCGGCAGTACCGGCAAAATGTAATTGAATAATTCCATATTGACCTTTTGGAAGCGCAAAAGATAATGCACCGTTTGCACCGGGGACACCGTGTAATAGTTTCATTTTTTCCTCCGTTAAACTGTTGTTTTGGCTGTCATTTTAGACAGCATAGGTGAAAGGAATCTGTTATAAACAAATAAGGCAACAATAATTATGGCGCCTAAGATTAAATGTTCTTTTTTCATTGTGGTTTTCTCCCGTTATTTAAGAATTGATTTGGATAAAAAGGTGTAAGCTATTATAGCTGCAATTACAACAATAAAAGTAGTGATATGTTCTTTTGACATTTTGACCTCCATTTTTATTTTATTGAATCAAAGAACATTTATATATAACAAATTTTTATAATAAATACATAAAAAAACCCCCTGTAAAAACAGCTTACAGGGGGGAACTAAGTAGGATAAACAAACGGAGTTAGGGAAAAATTTCCTGATATTCAGTATGTCCGTCCGGGAATTGTTGTAACTGGTCAAGTCCGTGAAAACCTAATGTTTCTGATATTTTAATATCGACTGGTTCCGTTTGCTTAAATGAAATTAACCGGGTAACAAGCGCCCGGAAATTAATAGATAATTCAGAAACACGCCGGGCTATACCTAAAATAGATACATTATGATGCCGCCCGTACCTGCATAAATCCAAAAATGCGGAGCTCTTAGCATAGGGGGATATATATATTTCAGCTTCTTCCACAACTAAAAGAACATCTTCAATTATTTGACAAAACTTAAATATATATTCATGTTCTAAATCGCTTTCAAATCGGCATATAAAAATAAATTCGTCCGGTTCATTGTCTTTATAATAATCAACTAAATCAATAAAATTATTAAAAACAAGTCCGTCCATATATTCCGCTTTAGGGTCGATAATTACAACCCGGTTATAATTATAAATTAATTCCTTAGCTAAATGGCTTTTACCCGTACCAGTTTTACCATATATAATAGTTATTTCACGCATAATTTATTCCACAGGAAATTTTGTTTCCGGTAAGGGTTCAATTTCAGGTTTCTTTTTTTCCTTTTTCTTAAATAAATCCATACGAGGCATAACGACCGCAACCATTACCATGAGGAACGCCGTTTCCTCTTGGAATCGTCCTAACATCGGAGCGTATTTATTAGCCAAATTATCAAAGGATAAATTAATTTGACTTTTTTCCATATCTGATAACGGTTTATTTATCGGCATCCTTTCGACAATTATATCCATAAGCATTGAACCTATTCCGGTTATTGAAGCAGAAAATTCAGCTTGTTTTTTTTCAGCTTCTAATAATTCCTTTTTTGACGTGCGGGGTTTCCGGGTTTTTGTTTCCGCCGTTTCCTGATATTCAGTTTTCAGGTCGTCTAATTTAGGTATTTTGTCCGTATCAGTATCAAGTTTAATCGTCTGTGCTGTTTTCGGCTCCGAAAAGGCTTTCGTAGAATCCTGCTGATTTTTTTTTGGGCGTCCCATTTTCTTTTTCCTCCTTAATTGGTTTTGGTTCCGGTGTTATCGGTTGTTTTTTGAAATATGAAGATATTTGTAAACCGTTATCTTCATCATTTGTTATAGTGTGTATCGCTCCGCAATCACACATAACCATTAATGATTTTTTGGTTTGTGTAACTTGACTCATTTTTTACCTCCAAACAAATTTTTAATTGATAACAATAATTGCGGCAAAATAGATATTAAAAACGGTTTCTTTGATACCGCCGTTTCAACTATGGCAGTACCAACATTAACAGCTTCATTTATTATATTTTCAGTAGGAACATTATTACCAGTATCTTTCATATAATATACAAGCTTTCCTAAATATCCAATAAGGATATACCCCGTTTCTTTTGTTTCTGTTAATCCTACATAAAAATCATTATATCTTTTATCATATAATAAATTTTGTAAGAATAACGGTAATTCCTCAAAAGTTAAATTAGTTAATTGGTTCAAACATACCTCCTTATAAAGTAGTTAATAAATTATTTATGAGTAGCTTCATTGGCAAAGGAATTTCTAAATCTTTGAATATAATAATAAAAGACTGTTTACAAAATTCGCACTCTTTTACATGTGTCATAATTTTATCGATATTATATTCATAATACGGTATTTTTTCGGCTGTCAATTTTAATTCTGATATTGATAAAATACGGTGCATGTCTTCGCATACTGTAATTTGCATTTTGTACCTCCATTATTTAATTAAATATAAGCTATTTACTTTTAGTATCAAACTGTTTTTTTAACCCCTTTTTCCTGCCCTCTTTAGCAGGAAGCGTCCGGGGGAATAAAACAGTTTCAATCCCCTTTTCAGACAACAAATATTTCTTTGACAAATCGGTAATTACCTCTTTATATGGTTTTTTGTGAAAATTTCTCCATAATAAATAATCATATTTTATATTACAATTCCGTTCTAAATAATACAGTGACATTATTAACCTCCCTTGTTTGTTTGTATTGCGTCGTCTTCTAAATCCAATTCAAATTTTTTAAGCTTATTAGTGTCAATGTTTTTTTCGTTCTTATTAAAAATATCATACCATTTTGATATGCTTATATCTGTTATTCTTTTCTTGTGTAGATATAATCGTTTTTCGTATGTATACGGTGAAATTGTTTTTGTTATCTGTGCAAAACAAAGCCGGAACTTTCCATATTTTTTATAGTTAGTAAGAGCAAATCTATGTCCAATAAAACAATTATATTTTATTTCGGCAGTATCTTTTTTAGATAAAATTTTATATATGCTGTCAAAATTATCTTTGCTTACAAATAAACCTCGTAATGCAAAAGTTTCTTTTTTACCAAATAAACCGTACAAACCAGAACCTAATACAACGGCCTTTTTATAATAATCCTCCTCCCAGTCTCCCAATTCGCCTGATATAGGTAAATTAAGTTTTTTCCTTATAAATATTCCGTCGGTTGAAATTTGAATAACCTGTTTAATTGCATTATTACTAAATAAAGCGTCTAATATCTTAGCACGTGTACACGCTGTAATATATGAAGCAAATAATATATTAGTAAACTGCCTGTTACCGGTTTGTTGTGCCATTTTGCCATATAAACTATTCATAGCTAATTTATATGCAACATTTGAAATATCCCCTTTTCGCTTTAACTCCCGGCGCTCTTTATAAATGTACTCTATAAAGCCGTTTTGAAATATCGAAGTATCTGAATAAACTATTTCTAACACTTCAATAATCTTAAAATATCCGTTACCATATTTTTTCATTTCATTCAAATATTTTGCTTCTATTCCATAATAATAACCACGTGCTTTTTTGGGGAACATTACATATCCGTCTTTTCTCCGGTATGGCAATATCCCGATTAAATTAGTGTCCAAATTTTCAAAATGATATTCAAGTTTATAAATATTTCCGTCAATAAAATTAAACTGATTACACGTTTTATTTATCTTCTTTATTTTATAACTAACAGGCAATTTTAATTTTCTCATTACGTCCGGATATGCGCTATTTATATCATATTTATATATATTATTAAAGGTTCCGATTTGAAAACATTCGGCACGTCCGCCGTAATAACTCATATAAATAAATTTTTTTATTTTGTTACTTAGTAAATCCTCCCTTTCTTTGTGTTTTTCCATTTCTAACACTTTTAATATTTTCTTTGCTACGGCTCCGCATCCATAGAATCGAGAGGGGTATAAATTAAATGTTTTATCGCCGTATTTTAATTTAGTATCTATTAATATATTTCTTAATTTATCAGCTATTTTTTCAGTTACAATACATTCAGTTTGATTATATTTTATCATTTCCTTTTTAGTCATACCCTTAAAATTAACAGCACGTAATTTTTTACCTTTTTCTAATATATATTTTTCGTTCTTTGTTAATTCTATTTTCATATTTTCTATTGTCTTCAATAGAGACGTTTGGAAAAAACTTGAAATATCATAAATATATACTTTCTTATTTTTCCATGATATGGATATAAATCTTTTGGTTATATATTGTATTTCAAAACATCTGTATAGAATTATTTCACCGTCTAAAAATGCTATAATATCATTATCAGATAAATCCTTTATCCAGTGTTGAACGTCAAAATGAATAGCAAATATTATTTTAATGCTGCCTTTCCCTTCAAAATATAAAAATCGTAAACAATCATATGTTGATAATCCTTTTTTATCGTATATATAATTAACTGAATTGCCCAATTCAGTATAAATATTGTTTTCCGTTTCTCCGTCAAAACACAAAAAAGGTCGTTTTGCCTGCGCTGTATTAGTGTACGACCTTATTTGTTTTGTTTTTCTTTTATATTTCTTTTGATATTGTTTCCGGGCACTCTCATTGAATATAGGCATTAAATAACCTCTAATTGTATATCACCCCGATTAATAGAGGTGTAAAAATGTTTAAGTTCGTCTTTATACGCTTGACCTCCAACTTTTTTACGTTTGTCAAGCTTTGTTTTTTGTGTAACTATTTCCTTAATAAGTTTTTCTGATTTCCGCAATTTATTAACAGTGCTTCTTAAACTACGTGTGGTTTTTTTGGTTTGAAGATATGAGACTGTAAAGTCTATATATTTAATAAGTGTTTTATTGCTTTTACTTTTACTTTGTTTTATTTCTTTAATACTCTTTTGTATTTTTTTAGTATTTTTAGCCGATAATTTTTTACCTGCGAATGAAGATATACGTCGGACACTGCTTTCAGATATTCCAAGCCTTTGTGCAATAAATTTATTAGTTTCTTTTTGAGCTCGTAAACTGTGAATAATTAAAATTTCATTGTCTAATTTCATTGTACACTCTCTTATTTTAGTTTAACAAAATAGGGGATATTCGTCAATATCCCCTTTGCTGTATTTATGAGAGTGTTTAGCTGTTATACTTAGCTACATTATATGAATGATAACTTTTACCTTTACCTTTTTTCACTTCCCCAACGTATTCAATACCGATTACGTCCTCCTCTTTAATCTTTAATTCTTTGAACTTTGTTTCTAACACGGTTTTTAACCATACAATAGTAACAACCCCTCCGTTTTGTAATAATTCAATGAACCGGGTTTTTGTTACTTTGGTTCCATATTTACCAGTATGGTTTTTGAACGATATTACTTTCCCGAAAATTTTACTTTTAGGTTCCGGGTTCCATGTTGTACCGATTTCCAGATTTTTGGAAAGTTCTTTTTCCATTTCCGGGGTTACAACTATTTCAACAGCTTTTTCCTTTTTCATTACTTACTCCGTTTGTTTTGTTTTTTGATTTGTGGTTTTTTTTGCTGATTATCAGCAACGAAACTGTCAACTAATTTCTGAATTACATTACTAACATTTTTTAATTCAGGAATATCCTTAATAAGCTTTTCTAATGCCAGAATACTTTCATATTCTAACATCACAGATTTTTGTACTTTCATATCTTTACCTCCAAGTCTAATAGCATTTTATTTGTTGATTCCTTAACTACTTTTTGCAAACTTTCTAAAATATCTAAGTGATATTTTACAGACTTGATACAACACCTTTTTAATATAATCTTTTCACCCTCTGTTAAATCTCCGGCAAAATGTTTTATAAATATTAACATCTGATTCTCTGTAATTCCTAATTGAGCTGGGTTTAGTTTCTTTACTCCGTTATAATGATTCTCTAAATCATTCATAGTATAAATAAACATTTCTTTGTCAAATATAGGCATGTTACACCTCCTTTCCATTTACTCTAAAATATCGCACCGGGGAAAAAGTACCAAAATGATTTTTATATAATTTGTGGTCGTGGTATCCGCTCGCCCTGCATAACCCGGAACGTCTTTTAATTTCATTGCGTACCATTTCAGTAATACTTTTACGCTTGATTTTCGGAGCTTGTACTTTTATGTTTTTATCCGTATCAGCTCGTTTGTTAATTAATTTTTTTATCCAATGCAATATGTTCTTAAACAGTCCCATGTTATAACCCCCTTCTTTGAAATAATATTAATACTACT
>JALNXG010000094.1 GCA_023230485.1 Melioribacteraceae bacterium | reverse complement strand
CCTTGAAGAAACCGTTAATTCTCCATTTAGATCAATTATTGGTAAAAGTGAATTAGTAAATAAAATGAAAGAGCAAATTCAACTATTTGCTCAAAATAATCATACTGTTTTGATTACCGGAGAAAGTGGCGTGGGAAAGGAACTGGTTGCGCGTCAGATTCACTATACAAGCGACAGGAAGAAAAAGCCGTTTATTGCAATTAATTGTGCTGCAATACCTAAAGACCTACTTGAAAGCGAATTGTTTGGACATGAAAAGGGTTCATTCACCGGAGCTGTTTCTAAAAAATTGGGCAAGTTTGAAATCGCCTCTGAAGGTACAATATTTCTAGATGAAATTTCAGAGCTAGAGCCAAAATCCCAAGTTAAGCTTCTACGTGTATTGCAAGAAAAGGAGTTCGATCGTGTTGGGGGTTTGGCAAGCATTAAAACAAATACTAGAATTATTGCCGCCTCAAACAGAGATTTGAAAAGTGAGATTACAAACAATAGGTTCAGAGAAGATTTATATTACCGACTATCTGTACTACCAATACATGTACCTAGATTATGCGAAAGAATTGAAGACATTGAATTGCTTGCGAATTATTTTTTAAAACATGCTGAAAAAGAATTAAAAAAATCGTCACTAAAACTTTCTGAAGAAGCTGTATATAAACTTCAGAAGTATCCATGGCCCGGAAATATCAGAGAATTAAAAAATTGCATTATTCAATCAGCATTGCTTTGCAAAACCAAAATCATTGAAGAAGCGGATATTAACTTGCGTGTTAGTGAAGCAAGTATTAACTATAATATTCCTAATACTTGGGAAGAGATGGATACTTTGAGAAAAAAAGCTGCGGAAGACGCTTCAAGAAAAGTGGAAAAATTATTTCTTGATAATTTATTGAAAAAATTCGAAGGCAATATTACTAAGGCTGCCGATTATGTGGGGATTACAAGAATAAGTCTTCATAAAATGATTCGTAAATGTAATCCGAGTTAAAAATAGAATCTAATTGGTTTACGGACTCGAATATTAAATTTATGAAATTTTACTACTTTATCCCCAGCTCTTTGCACATCCTATAAAAATTGGATGGAGCTAAGCCCAACTGCTCTGCCGCTGCGGAATCACTGCTAGATATACTTCTAATATACTTAAAATATTTCGTACGGAAGACGCGCTCCATATCTTTCAATGGCATTATCGGACCAGAAAAAGGCACATCAGATAAATCCTCATTTTTCTTTAATGCCTTCGCTCCAAGTATTAATGGATTTGCTAAATCCTTCCCCGTAATTCTGTCACTAAAATTAATCACTAATCGTTGTACAACATTTTTTAATTCTCTTACATTGCCATTCCAATCATAATTAATTAATATCTCTTTTGCTTCATCTTCTACAAGCGGTTTTGCGAATCCTAAATCGACACTGTAATAATCAAGAAAATGTTCAAATAACAAAATTATATCTTCACCCCTTTTATTCAAAGGGACTATATCGATTGGCACAACATTTAATCGGTAATACAAATCTTCTCTAAATCTTCCCTTATTGACTTCATCGGAAAGTATCTTATTTGTTGCAGCGATTATCCTAACGTTGATAGAAATTTTTTCTCTTCTACCAATTTTTTCTATTTCACCTTCCTGTAAAAATCGAAGTAACTTTACTTGCGCTTGAAGCGGAAGTTCAGCTACTTCATCTAAAAATAATGTTCCATTATTAGCATTCTCGAATAGCCCTGCTTTATTGCCCGAAGCACCGGTAAACGATCCTTTCTCATATCCAAAGAGTTCACTTTCAATCAACTCCGCAGGAATACTTCCACAATTAATCGGAACAAAATTTTCATATTTTCTCTTACTCTTTAGATGAAGATTCCAAGCAACTAATTCCTTACCTGTACCCGAAGCACCATTTATTAAAATATTCGCTTCACTCACTGCATATCTTTCAATGAGTTCTTTCAAGTGAATCATCGGTTTAGATTCCCCGATGATTCTTTTTGTCTCTAAAATACTATCTATGCTTTTATTTAGCCGTCTATCTGATTTTGCTTTCTGTTTCTCTAATCTTTTCTTTTCGTACGCATTAAAGATACTTAGACAAAAATCTGTCGGCTGATAAATATATTCTTCAATATTACCCGGATACTTTGTGCAGTACCAAAATGCACCTGCCGACATTAAACTATTAGCAAATTCATAATTAGTAATATTAATCGTCATCTTCGTTATTACGATTATCTGAATTAGCGGATCGATCTCTTTAATCTTCGCAATTAATGCTTCTCCTTTCAATCCACCCGATATTTGGTAATCCATTATTATTACATCATAGTGATCATAATTATTTTTTACTAAGTCGAGCGCAGCTAGCCCATTTGATACTATATCGACAAGCTGGATTCTATCCTCATAAAAACTAATTGTGTTTTTTACACGCCTTACATCAAAGTCTTCGTCTTCGATTAATAATATTTTTATTTTATCCATTTCACTCACCTCCCTTTTGAGGCGATCAAATCATTCTTATTTTATTTCGACTTCTATCGTTATTTAATCAGCATCATTTTATGAGCCTTGAAATAATCTCCTGCTCTTAAAATAACTGTATATACACCACTCGCTAGATTTCTTCCATTAAATTCTAATTCATATACTCCAGCATCCTGCATCTTATTGACTACTGAAGTTACTCTTGCTCCTAGTATATCATAAACCTCTAACTGAACTTTTACGCTATTAGCTAACTGATATTTAATTTTTGTAGTCGGATTAAATGGATTAGGATAGTTTCCATAGAGCACAAAATCCGTAGGCATTTGTGATGTTTCTTCAACCGATACTATATCGCCCAATTTTTTATCTGCGGGTCTATATCCTTTATCAAAATAGAGCCATTCGGAATTAGTAGTGAATATCTTCGCATTTGTTTGGTTAACCATATAAGCATCGAATGCAGGAATTGAATTCCCATCGCCATTATGAATTTCTATGGCAATTAAGTTTTCACCAATTCTTAATTTTGATTTTGCTTCATCACTAAAGATTAATTGTTTTGTAAAATTATTAGATGATGTAGGATTAGCTTCGTAACTAATCTCTCCTTCTTCCTGCATATTGAAGCGTGCTACTTCATAATTATTGACATATACAACCATTCCGCCTTGAGAAGCTGCAACTACCGCTGTTGCTGTCGGGATTTTATCTAATGTAAACTTCTTTTTGAAATAAGCAGTTTTTACAGGATTAATTTTCGTGGTCGCAGCATCACCAGTTCCTAATTTTGCGTTACCTCTATTCCATCCTGTTTCAGGATAAAGCTCGTTCGTCCATGCAATCGGTAGCGAAAGTGTATCCACGGTGAATGAAATTTGTAACGGTGCAGTTGTAACATTTCCCCATGTATCTTTTGCATGTACGAATATTTTATTTACTATTCCTTGCTCGCCTGTTAGAGGCACAGTATGTTTATAACTTCCTTCACCTGTTTCAAATGATTCTGTCATATTTTCAAATGGTACATTTGTATAACTATATTTTAGGAAAGCTCTTTCATCTGTTTCTACCGTGAGAGTAAAAGGAGACTTAACAAATACTGCTGTTGAATCAAATGCTGTTACAAATACCGGAGCTGCTTTATCCTCAGTTGGTATCTGGTACATCTTCGGTAAATCTCTCATAAATGTTGTATATGGATCATTATAAAACTTAATAAAATCAGGTACTATCGGATGACCCGGATATGGTGCGAAGGCATGAGTTGTTCCCTCGTTTCTCCAAACTGCTAGATAAAGGAAATTACTAGTAATAGGATCATTCTTTACAGGTTCAAGGAAATAGTCTGTAAAGAGTCCTGCTTTATCCATTCCTTCCAAACCGATTTCAGAAATTGCTGCCGGTTTATTATGAGCTAACGCATGATTTGCAACTGTTGTTAATGCTCTCTTATATCTATCTTTATATCCAAATACTTCGTAGTCATCGATACCGAAAATATCTACATAGTTATCTCCCGGATAACGAGTAAAATAACCATCGCCACTTTCTACATACGGAAGCGAAGGAGAAATCACATATATAAGATTATGAACATTTAGAGTATCTCTTAAGTAATCAACTGTAAACTGCCATAGTGTATTGTACTGTTCTTTAGTACACCATGTAGTTCCCCACCAGAACCAATGTTCCTGATTATCCCAACTTAAATGCTCATGATATGGTCTAAAGAGTATAGGTATCGATTCTCCATTAGAACCACGGAATGATTTAAAAAACTTAGCAACTCTTTTTAATTTCTCTTTGTACTGTTCGTGATAAGTTCCGCCCGGTACATATTTCTCTACTACATAATCGTCATTTAAATATGAAGTATAAAAATGTGTTCCTGTATAATCATATTGATGCCAGCAGATTGTAATTACTGCACCTTTTTCATAAGCAGAAGTAAGGCGATAACGCATTCCATCCACATCACTACCTAATTCCACATTGAGTAAGTCCTCACTGAAAACCGCAGGGAAATCACCCACAATATCATTTATATCACTTCTATCATTATCCCCAGACCAGCCAACTCCATATCCAGTCGTATGATGCATACCAAACATTAATGATTTCTTTTGCATCTGTAACATGTTACTATATAAATAGCGAGTTTCTTTAGTTGGTTTCGGATCGATTATATTTGTCTGAATAGCATTTACACTTGTCTCAAAACTTACCATCGCATCATATAAATCCCATACAGCTTGATCAACAATTTTTTGACTTTTTTCGTTATTCTGTTTTAATAATTTTGTGCTATTATATACTGATTGCAAAGTGGATTTTGAGCCGAGTGGAAACTCTCCTTCCCGTGTGCCTTCAGTAGAATTTAACATTAATTTTTCAGCAAAATTGATTGACTTATCAAACTCATTCCAATCAATAGGAACTGATACAACAGCCGAATCACCAAACCTGATTTCATCAAACCAGATCGTTCCCGCTTTTGGCGCAGTCGTTCCACCATCAAAATACATATATGATTGCTGCAGTACTTGATTAGTCGAAGATGTTAATTTAACAACATAAATATGCCAAGTATTATCCCCTGGGATATTTGTACCGATTAAGGTAGGTGAATTGTTATTTACATTCTTAAAACTAAATGTAGTATTAATAGTCGATTTCATTTTAAAGACCATCACCGGATTATTGATCATATCGATTGTTTGCGCAGGTGTATAGTTAAAATTTCCCCATTGATCGCTTGCACCGGTTCTGGTATAAACTACTTTCAATGCGCCCGCATCATTCGATAGATTATATATTGTCGGATCTGCAGCCACAAATCCTGTAATAGCACCGTTATCAAAATTTTCTACATGTCCGGTTATCTGTGCATTAATTGTAATAGTTAACGAAAATAATAGTAGTAACAAATATTTCATTTAAACCTCTTTCTTGAGTAGTTTGAGAAATTATTAATCTTTTATTTTACCTTTTAATACCGCATCATAATATTCATGTACGGGTTCTAAATTCTTTTTTACCTTGATCTTTGCAAGTAGAGCTTTTAGATAATTAGGAACCGATTCCCTTTTTTTCTCACCATCTGCAAATTTTGTTATAGCTTCTTTCATTACTTCATAAGAAGCACCTTTCCAATTATCCTTCTTCTCTTCATATAATTTTCTTACTTCATCTTCCGATGCCTTTGCACTGCGGACTATCTCTCTTCTTAATTCTAATTGATAGAGAAACTCTTTGTACATATTAGTTTTTATTTTTACAATTTCGTTTTTTTGGAGACCTAATTTTTTTGCTTCTTGAGTCAAAAGAAAATCTCTTACAGCAAAATCAAATGTTTTCTTAAATCCGGAATAGACTACATCATATTGTATATAATTCAAAAGCCCGATAAAATCGGCAATAGTCATTGGTATTCCGTTAATTGTTGCCATCACTTTATCTCTCTCGTCCCATATATTCGTTTCTATCGTTCTTATCTCTTCGTCTCTTAATTGCATCTCAAACATCTTATCCATATTAGTCGGCTTACGTTTGAATTTATCCTTTAACGCATTATCCACAAATTCCATTATATCCGGATTGAAAACTATCCTAGCATCTTTCGCCATATTAGTAATGTACTCGAAAGAGAGTGCTTCCCCTTTTTCATATTCAAGCAAAAATCGTGCTTTCCTTCTATGTGCATCAAATTCAGCTCTTGTTATAAGTGGGTTCTTTTTTTGATCCGTAACCTTTACTATATGATATCCAAAGAACGATTTTAATGGTGTCGATATTTTATTAACCGGTATTCTAAAAACTGAATCTGCTAATTCATTATCTAACTGATCCCACATAATCCATCCGAGATCACCACCTGAATTTGCTAATGCCGAATCTGTAAAAACAGTTTGAGCTAATTCTTCAAAATTTTTTCCGCTCTGAATTAATTTGTATAGACTATCTGCCTTTGACTTTGTTTCGGCAAATAGATGGCTTACTTTTCTCTGTTCCTGTGTGAACTGATATGTCTCTTCTATTTCATCTTCGGTAATATTTATTTTCGGTTTAATTACCTTATTATAATGTGCTTCGCGCATTGCTTTATCTCTATACGCATTAATCCTTAAATCAAATAACTCATTTTTATTGATCCCTTTTTTTACTGCGTCTTTGGCTAATATTCGGGATGCAATTAATTCATCTAAAAATTCTTCTCTTATTTTTTTTGAGTCATATACATTCGGTTTCTTTACTACATCTATATAAGCAAGCTTAAATTCCTTTAATGTAATTTTGTCTTTTCCAAATTCTGCTATTACCTGCCCTTTTATTAAAGAACAACTAAAGAATATTATCAGCAGTATTAAAGCTCTTTTTTTCATTTTACCTTTCAGTAGCATTTTAAAAGAATTGCGTTCAGCATCTCTGCCAAACGCAATTTATAATTGTATCCAAAAAACAAATTTATTTTATTATAAGTAGACGTCCAACAGTTTCGCCAATTCCCGGAGCATCAATATGATATACATATACCCCATAAGCTACTTCCATATTATCTTTTGTCATTAAGTCCCATGTTTCCGATCCGTCTCTCATATTATTTTCGTGATCTAAAGTCCTAACCAAAGAACCGTCCACAGAAAAAATTCTGATTGTACATTTTTCCGGCAGATTAATAAACTGTATAGCTCTTGGACCTCTTCCTGATGTATATGGATTATGAGGTTCCCATAATGCAGTTACTACGTAAGGATTTGGTACAACTTTTATATCCGAAAGTTCCTTCGCAGCCACTTCTTTATTAATCTGCTGTCCCTTAATTGTATAAACAAATTTCGTTTCGCCATTAAATGGAAGATCAGGATAAAGACTAATTGTATCTCCTGCTCCAAGCATTCTACCATGTTTATTAAAGAAAGTAGTATCTTCAACATCATTATTCAATAAACTGAATGTGATAATAGTAGAATCATTTCCAACCTTCTCATAGAAGATAATATTATCTTTAGCGGAATAGAATCCTTTTTTCGTAATCTTAGTGCTGACTGTAGCATCCGAGAATCCGAATTTTACTTCTACGCCTGATTGTTTATCATATACTTTGAAATTACATGGTGTAGCGGGTAAATTAATGAATTTATTTGTTGTTGCTAATGGTAATCCAATCTTATCTGATGTATTAACAATTTCATCAAAGAATACAATAGTGTATTGACGAGGGTATTCAGTTCCCGGTTTAAATCCGCCAAGTGTAAATCTACCGAATTTTAGATCATATCCATCTTCTCTATCAATTGATGAACCCCATTTAATTCCATTAATTATTCCTTTGTTTTGATCGGTATATACTCCCGGTTCAGGATTCTGTAAAAATATTTCCATTCCATCAATTACTTTTGACATGGTATTCGACTGTCCATCATTATCTTCATAAAGATTTCTAATCAATTCCATTCCATTCGCAGTTAATTTGTATTCCTTGAACCATGTTGTATCATAAGAAATATTTTTAGTTTTATTTCTTAATACAAATCCTGTTGTAACAGTCGGCAATAATTCATTTGGATCCACTAAATCTGTAAGTCCATTGAAATCATTATCTCTTTTATCCATTGATTGATCTAGGAATGACATCTCAAATTCATCAGACGAATTGAACAAATCGGGATTAAGAATATTAACACCCACTATACCGCTTGTTTCTCCGCTTCCTTGAATCTTTGGATAGACGTCAAACTTCGGTGCTTCATAACCTGCAGATGGTGATTGTGGTATAACTGCAATTACGTTTTCACCAAAATCAATATTTCCTGATTGATCAACATTTAAGAAGATTGTTGTTTCAGTTGGTCCGATATTTTTTGTTATATCCCCTTTATCAAATGCTGTTACTGCATAATAATAACGGATACCATTTTGAACATCATTATCAACAAACGAGTGAACTAAACCGGTTTCATTTCCAAGATTAAATAATACACCATTTCCAAAATCTTCAGGGAAGAATCCATAAATGCCATCTATTTTATCATAAATTGCTATCGGTTTTTTGAATCTTTCGTATCCAAGACCATCTGTAATTGAACCTGCATCTCCGAAAGTATAATGTGATGCTTTATAAATTTTATATCCTTCAAAATCATATTCTCTTAAGAATCGATCAAAACTTTCTTCAGCTCCGTCATCCCAGAATAATGTTACTTTCTTATCCCCTGCAACTGCTTTCAACTGTGGTTTTATTGGTGCAATAGCAAAGTTATAGTTCGAATCATATATCTTCTGAACTACATCTTTATTCCTAATTATATCTACTTCATCCCATCCATAAATTAAAGCAACGGAGAAAAATTCTTTCTGTCCGGGTCTAAGTGGAAAATATCCTGAGGAAAATACATAATCATAATCTGCTACTTCTACGGTAGAATTATCAAAATAACCGGGACGTGAGAAATCCCACATCTGATCATCATTGCTATATGTTAAAGTGCTGTATCGATAAAATTTGAAACTTGTTAAACCGATCTGATCCGATTCATCCACGTCCACTTGATCTATATTTGGCTCACCCGGAAGATCTGCCGTGCCCGGTGTAGGAACTCCATCGCCTTCACCTGCATCGCCCGTTGCCGGTTTACCATCAATTCCAACATCATCAAACTGTGGGTCCCAATCACCATCGTTATCTATTAAGTCATCTCTTCTTTCATCTATAAGTAAATTATCTACACCTTCATTTGTAAGATAATTTATCGATAGATAATCGTTATCATTAAATTCGCTTCTTACGTAAAGAAAAAATTCAGTAGAATCTTGTGTAACCGTACCATCATTTTCATCAATCAAACCATTTAGATTATTATCTATTCCGTCTCTTGGTACTTCAATCAATGGTGCACCAGGAACCATTTTGTAATTCTGTCCGTTACGTGTAAAATTAATTCCACCCGGAGGCATTGCTATTACATTTCTTGTATATCTTTCGCTATCATAATTTATTGTTACAATCTGATCGCCAACTTGATATACCTTTAAAAAATCTTCAACCGAATTAATTAATTTGCCTATGCCTCCACCCGGTTTTGCAAAATCACCTGCATCAGCGTCATTATCAATACCATCATAAGGGTTGCCCGGTGATTCAAGGAATGCAAATCCTACCCACGGAACAGGCGTATATCCTCTTACTCCCATATTATCAATATCATAGTTTACTGCTAAACCTTTTTCACGATAGAAACGAGCTGCATCATCTGCATTTTCATTTCCACCGCTTTCACCAAGCAAACCACCGCTCGATGCTCCAACGTTACATCCAAATACTGTTTTATCTAAAAATAATTCACCGATATTTCTAATATCATATAACCAGAATAAACAATCTTCCGCATCCGGATTTGACCATTGAAGACCACGTACGGCTAGACGAAGTCCAAGTCCGCCTCGCTTCGGATCTTCCTGTATGGGTCTCGGCAAATCCAATCCTTTTAGTTTTTTATCGAACTGATAATCATCTAATACAAAGTAACTCTCTTCATCTGCATTTTTCTGATCTTTACCGAAATAGCCATTCCAACTGCTTCTCCAACCCGGCGCACCCTTATCTTCCAATTTATCGGGCCAGTATGGAGGCCAGGTAAATGGCATTTGGCTCATTGCCACTGCATTACCCGGATCTTTCTCTTTCTGTTGTAAATTTAAGTAACCGGGAAGCGGTTCAAATCCCTGGAACCTTCCGAGAACATCATGTGAGAAAATGTTTGGATCCCATCCCTCGCAAAAAATTGTTGGAGTTATAAATTCAAATTCCTCTAATCCTGTTTCTGAATTTATTCCTTTGGAAACTCTAAGCTCGCTCGATACATATAAAGATGTATTTCCCATCTGCACTTTTCCGCTGCCGATAGGCCATTCACCTGTATAATTTACACTTTGATCCCCTTTTACAGAACCTAATCTCCCGTTATTATGAAATGTAACGCGTATTAAATTGCCCGCATGCACATTCTTTGCACGGTGTATTACATCTCCACGTCCCTGGTCCTGCCCATTTATTGTTATTATGCTTGCAGTTAGTAATGCAACAAGCAGGGTTCTAAATTTCATATTCTACTCCTTAACAATCTTTCTTAAAATGATAGTATAAGTGAAAATTT
>JALNXG010000093.1 GCA_023230485.1 Melioribacteraceae bacterium | reverse complement strand
CTTTTGAGAAGATGGCAACTGCTTTTTTTTATATGTCTCGCTCCTCGGTTACATCTGCCAATTGCCTTGTTAGTTGCCTGATTTTTTCATCTTCCGGCTTCAATTTCCCCTTTCCCGGAAATGAATCCTCAGGGTCTCGGTTAAATTCTCTGATCCAGCGATATATATCTCCGGGTTCTATATCCAAATCTAGAGCTACTTCTTTAACCTTTTTATCACCTTGCTTAATAAGCTCTACGGTGCGCTGCTTAAACTCTTTGTCGAATATTCTTCGCTTTCTTAGTTCCATTGTTATCTCTTCGCTTCTCTTAGACTAAATATAACAATTTGGCTTTTCTCTTTGTCTACTTTTCAGGGAGAAGATCACATGTTCACATTATAAACGATACCATTGGAAATATTTGCACTTTCTCCTTTCAACGTAAGAGGGTAATTCTTAAGATCAAACGCACACTTGTTTAAATCGAACCAGCTTGTAAAAGCAAAAGCACTTCCGGCAATTATTTGTCCGGTTTGATCAGTTACTTGAAAGGCAGATTCAAAATATTTTCCACTTCCTTGACTAATTATCTGATTTGAAGTACCACTCAATTCTGTTCTTCGGAATGTCCATGTTCCATTATTGGTGATGTCCCCTTTTATATTCAACACAAGACCATTTCTACCTTCGTTACGAATTATACCACTATTAACAATATCACCATTCACAATTAATACTTGATCCGGCCAGGCATAGCCTACACCATTATACAGTGTCCCGGATGAATTAATAGTAAGATTGCTGCATGAGTAACCGTTGCCGGTTGAGACAATAACCGGACCGTTTACAATTACATTGGAACCGGTTGAGGGAATAGTTCCTTCAGCCCAAGTAGATGCTTCCTCCCATCTACCTCCATTTAATGTTGATGTAATAGTTTCTGCAGAAAGTAGAAGTGGAATAAAAAAGATAAGCCATAGTAAACGAAAATTAGTAATCATAACACCCCCTTAAGGAACATTATAAAAAATTTTAAAATTGTTTACAAACTTTTGTATGTGGAAATGAGAATTTCGAAATGAGTATAATCCGGATCGAAACTTCATTTTTAATCCTGATCTGTTTGTCTTATTAAATGCAGTGAATAAATTGATATTTGTCCATATAAATATTTTATCGAATCAATTCCCATACCGCAAAAAATAATGGTTTTGAACAAAGCTTTATAAAAAAAGCAGTAAGGATATCCTTACTGCTCATTATAAAATAATTAAAACTATCGGCTTAAACCCGTCAACTTATTTTAGGGAAAAGATGCCATTTTTTTCGCTAATTTATTGCATTAATTCACTGAATGATTTTTATACCATTTCTTTATCGCATCGGTTGTGGCATTTATTATAGGATAAACAACCGGAGAAGCGGTCAATAATGGATGTGTACCAATTTGCAGATTATTAATATCTGTATCGGTCATTTTATTTAAAATCATTACAGACATAATGTTGATCATTTCACCAACCGAATCACCACCCGAAATCTGAGCACCCATTAAAGTATGAGAATATGTAGAGAAAATTAATTTAACTGTAACTTCAGATGCTCCCGGTAATTTACCCGGATGACGGTCAACAGCTTTAGCAATACCAACAGTATAGTCAAGGAGACGGTTTTTAGCACGTTTCTCTATAATTCCACTTACTGCAAATGCAGTTTTACCAATTTTAGTAGAAAATGATCCGAGCACACCGGGATATTGGCGAATAACTTTTATCGAATATAAATTAGAGCCGACTAGACGTCCTTCGGCCATAGCAGTGGATGCGAGCATTATATTAGAAAATTCACCTGTAAAGAAATCATATTTTGCGGCGCAATCGCCAATAGCGAAAATATCTTTTACAGATGTTCGTAGATAGGAATCTACCATGATACCTTTCCCGGTTTCAAAATTAAGACCAAATTTTTCGGCTAAATCGAGATTTGGTTTATAACCGACTGAAACAATTAATAGATCACAATCGATAGTTGTGTTGTCGCTTAATTCAACTCCGGTAACTTTTCCATCACCAAGAATTTTCTTTACAGATTTTCCTGTAATAACTTTTCCGCCATCATTTATAAGACTTTCTTTGACTATTTCGCCAAATTCGGGATCCATTGATTGGAGTAGAGTATCCATCATTTCAATAACTGTTACATCTTTCTTTTCTTTAATTAATTCATCGGCTACTTCAACGCCTATATAACCACCACCAAGAATAACTATCTTGTTTACTTCTCGGATCCGAGATTTCATTATTTTGAGATACTCTTTATTCTTCTTTACAAGAAAAACATTCTCCTTATCAGCACCTTCAATATTTGGCATTACTGCCTTTGAGCCTGTTGCAATAATTAATTTTTCAAATTCTATTTCCGAATTATCAGCAAGAATTAAAGTATGGTCTTTTCTATCTGTTACTTCATTATTAATTATTTCAATGTTATTTGCATTTAATGGAGTATCGGGCAAAACGTTATCACTTACATCTTCTAAGGTATGAAATACATAAGGGATTCCGCATGGGATCATTGGTTTAATTTCTTTTCTGATTAAAACAATTTTTTTATCCGGATAGGTATTTTTTGCGGATAGTGCACAAGTAAATCCGGCAGGACCTCCGCCAATAATTACAATATCATATTTCTTCATTTAATTCCTTTTTTTTTGTTTTATACTTTAATAAATTGTTATATCTGCATACGCATAGATACAGTTCTTTTTTTATCTTCAATTGCATAGTATTTCTTATCGTCTTGTATGATTTCTTTAATAAAATTTTCTTCAATTAAATTTTTCAGTTTTTCTAGGTCTTCATCTGAACGAATATAATTTCTTACGGCTGAAACTTGAATCGGGTGAATAGAAAGTAATCCCAAAAACTCATCTTCAAAATCTCCAGTAACATCAAATACTTCATTTTCAGGGCAACATAATAATAATGGATTTATGATTCTCTCTTTTAGTAATGATTGAAGTTGTTGAAGTTTCTCTTCGTCCGGGCTTTCTGCATTTTTATCAGATGCCGGATATCGTGGTGTCATAAAGCATGAACTTTCACATTTGACCTCTTTCAAGAAATCAGCTAATGCGTTAATTTCGAACTGATTATCATTCATATCTTTTATAAATGTAGTAGCCGTAGAAAGGTGTCCTTGATATTTCTCTGAAAATTCTTTTATCCCATTAAGGATTGCATTAAAATCTAATCTACGAGGAGGACGATTGATTTTATACCAAGTATCTTCAATTACTGTATCAAGTTTAAGAGATACATAATCGGCGCACATAAGATTCTGTTGAACATTATTATCCCATATTAGGGAAGAATTAGTAAAAACGGCTATCTTTAGTCCAAATTCGCGCAAGAGTTGAATTGTTTTTGAAAGCCCTGAATCAAGTGTGGGTTCGCCTCTACCATTAATAACTAAATATTTTACACTTTTCCCGGATTTTTCCAATTCTTCTAATTTAGTTCTTACTGCCATATATATTTCATATGGGGAGATGCAATGGTCGATACATACCGAGCACTGTTTGCTTTGACCTTCAGGGCAATAAACACAATTGTATGAACAGAATTTTGATTTAATATTATTGATGCCTATTACATAACCTAATCTTCTTGAGAGAACTGGACCATACACAATTCGGCTTTTTGACGAATTTTCATAGGTAAAGCTATTCTTTATTATTTTACGAATTGATATTAATTTCTCTCTGAACATCGACTTATCTCCCTTTTAATTGTCAATCGGTTCATTTTAATGATACTTATATATATAGTGAAAAAAGCATTCCAAGAAATAGTGTGCGAAATTAGCCTATAATCGCGTAAAGCTAAATAACAGCATTGCGTTATTGCAATCTTCATTGCGCTAAACATGCAACCTTGCAAGTTGGCAATTTGGTTGCAGATAATGTTTAACTTCCTTTTTACATTAATCACTTTTTTTGTATTTTTGCTTCTTATGAATGAACGAGAATACAGAAGAAAATACAAGGACGATGTTTATAGGACGGATACTTCCAAAAGAAAAATCCCATTCTTCCCATCGCTTAATTTTTATCCTGATTTAGTTAAGATAGTTTATATCGGTAATCGGCAATCAAAAGCAGGAATCTATGATGATTATAATTGGGCAAATTCTTCTACTGATGTAATTGAAGCTTTGGAAAATGTAGGTGTGGTTTTTGAAGTGGATGGTTTATCTAATATAACCAAATCACCAAAGCCGGTTATTTTTGTTTCTAACCACATGAGTACATTAGAAACATTTTCCCTTCCTTCATTTATTCAAGTAAAGAAACCTGTTGTATTTATTATGAAAGCAGAGTTAGCCAATTATCCATTATTTGGACCGGTTTCCACCGCAAGAGACCCGATATCAGTTGGTAGAACAAACCCGCGAGAAGACTTGATGCATGCAATGAGAGAAGGTGCGGAAAGAGTGAATAAAGGGAAATCGATAATTATTTTTCCTCAAAAAACGAGAAGGGATAAATTTGACGAAAAGCAATTCAATTC
Organism: Melioribacteraceae bacterium; assembly: GCA_023230485.1. GTDB lineage: Bacteria > Bacteroidota > Ignavibacteria > Ignavibacteriales > Melioribacteraceae > BRH-c32. The sequence goes on along the minus strand of JALNXG010000093.1, from coordinate 6,223 downwards.
ACTCGGAGTCAAAATCGCTCGTCAGAATGGAATTGATGTTGTACCAATTGCATTATTAACCGATGCATGGGGTAATAATTCAACTATATCCGCTATTAAAGATTTTGGAAAGATTGATCCTACTAAACTTGTACGTTTCTCCTTTGGTCCACCGATATCAGCAGCAAATGCAAACGAAGCGCATGAATATTGTATAAATTATATAAAAACAAAACTTACCGAATGGGGCAGAAGCGACTTAATTGTCCTTTAAATAACATTCCCTTAATAATCTCTTAATCATTCCTTAATATTCTCTTAACCTTGAGTTAATATCTAAACTATACTTTTACGGTGTAGTTTTTTTTACCAAGGAGAGAGAGAAAAAATGTCAGATTTACAAACAAACAATATTCGAGGATTTCGGGTATTATCAAAAGTTGTACTACTATTTATAGTAGCAGCATTTATTACTTTTACAAGTAATACTAATGCACAAGAAAAAGGATCAATTAGCGGTAAAATTACCGATGGCAGTAATAATGATGTATTAATTGGAGCAAATGTTTTAGTAACCGGTACTTCAATAGGTGCATCATCTGATTTAGATGGTTATTACTCAATCAAAAATCTTTTACCCGGAACATACCAACTCAAATTTTCATTTATATCTTACCAGACAATTTTTGTAGATAACATTAAAGTTGAAGCTGGTAAGGAGACAAAAATTAATGTTACAATGCAGACAACTTCTACGGAGCTTTCCGAAGTTGTAGTAACAGCAGAAGCTTTAAAGAATAGTGAGGGCGCACTTCTTAATATTCAAAAGAATTCTCTAAATATTGTAGATGGTATGAGTGCAGAGCTTATAAGCAAAAACAATAGTTCTGACGGTACAGACATATTAAAGAGGATGACCGGAATAACGATTGCAGATGGAAAATTTGCTTATGTAAGAGGAGTTGGCGATCGTTACAATAATACATTATTAAACGGTTCTTCGCTTCCATCGACTGATCCGGAAAAAAGAAGTTTTTCTTACGATATATTCCCAGCAAGTTTAATAGAGAATATTTTAACTTCTAAAACATTTACTCCAGATAAACCGGCAGATTTTTCGGGTGGATTAGTCGAAATCAATACAATTGAATTTCCTTCCAAATTCATTTTAGATATAAGTGCATCCACATCGTATAACACAGTTTCTAATTTAAAAGATTTTGTAACATATAGCGGTGGAAAAAGCGATTGGTTGGGAATGGATGATGGTACCCGTGATTTACCATCTTTAATAAGTGATCAAAAAGTTGGAAGAGGTAATTACACCTCTGACGAATTACAAGCAATAGGTCAATCATTCAATAATAACTGGGATACTAAAAATAGCAAAACACCATTAAATGGAAGTTTTAAAATAAATATTGGTGATAAATTTGAATTAGGCGAGCAAAGCTTATTCGGATATATTGCATCTTTAACATATTCTAATAGCGATGATATTAAAGAAGTAGAAAGAAACAACTATACTTTTGAGGGTCCACGATATGAGTATAATGGATTTAATTATACAAATTCAGTTTCGTTGGGTGCATTACTTAATATGAGTTTTAAGTTAGATAAGAATAATAAAATCAGCTTCAAAAATATTTATAATCAGAATGCAGATGATGAAACAGCCGTATATCAAGGTGCTTATTACTCAGGTCCAGATTATAGAGATGTAACAGCATTAAGATATGTCGAAAGATCGCTTTATTCCACACAATTCATTGGTGAACACAATTTTACTCTTCTAAGTGGTATTAAAATGGATTGGAATCTTAATTATGGTACTTCGACACGCAATGAACCTGATGCAAGAAGATATGTGTATTCAAGACCATACGAAGATCCAACTTCTGATTTTAGATTTTTACTTGATCAATCGCTATCTACACGTTTTTATGGAAAATTAAAAGATAATAGTTATGGTGGTTCGATTAATTTTAATGTAAAACCGTTTGAAATGAGCGATATGCCGAACTTTAAGTTTGGTTTTAATATCGATAAAAAAGATAGAACATTTGATGCAAGAACTTTCGGATTTAGAAATATTCCGGGTGGAAATTTTATGCAGGAAGATTCAACCTTATTAAAACCGGTTGACCAAATATTTACCCAACAGAATATTAATTCGAAATTTATTGAAGTAGTTGAGATAACAAAACCATCTGATAGTTACGATTCAAACCAAGAGATTATCGCTTCATATTTAATGACAGATTTTACATTATTTTCTGATTTAAAAGTAATTACCGGTGCTCGATATGAGCATTCAAAACAGGAAATGTCATCTTATAGTCTAACAGATGAAATAATAACAGTAGCTCCTACATATAAGGATTGGCTTCCAAGCTTAAACTTGACATATGCGTTCAATGAAAAAATTAATATAAGAGCTGCAGCTTCAAGAACTTTAGCACGTCCAGAATTTAGAGAATTAGCTCCATTTAGTTATTTCGATTTCGTTACAAATGAATTAGTACAAGGTAATAGCAGTCTAAAAAGAAGTTTAATTAATAACTATGATCTTCGTTTTGAAATCTATCCAAATGCAGGTGAGCTTTTTGCAGTAAGTGTATTTTATAAAAAGTTCGATGCACCAATAGAGCAGATTTTATTAGCTTCTTCTTCATTCGAGCCAATCCGTTCATATCAAAATGCAAAGAGTGCCGAAAATTATGGAGTAGAATTTGAATTAAGAAAAAATCTTGGATTCTTTACCGAATTTATGAAAGATTTTTCATTTGTAGGGAATATGAGTCTTATTAAATCAAAAATACAAATTGATGGTAATGGATTCCAAGAATCAGAAAGAGCACTTCAAGGGCAGGCAAATTATATCGTGAATATTGGATTGTATTATGATAATTATATAGATGGTATTACGGCTAATATAACATATAATAAAGTTGGTGAAAGAATTGCAAGAGTAGGTTTTGCAGGTATCGGAAATATTGTTGAATTACCAAGAGACCAGATAGATTTAAGTTTCTCAAAAAAATTATTCGATTCTTTCTCAATAAAAGTAAACGTAAAAGATCTATTAGCACAAGACAGTAAATTTATACAAAGAACCGTAGATGGTGATAAAACATCTGAACTGGGTAGGAAGGGGAGAGTCTTCACAGTTGGATTTTCATATCAATTCTAATTTATTAATTTAATCGGAGGATTAATGCGTAGTATAAAAACCTTGTTATTAATGTTAGTGCTTTTTGTTGGTGCAGTAAATGCACAAGATTTAGTGCTTGAAGGAAATGTAACTTCTAATGTAACACTTCAAGCAGATAAAACTTATTTATTGAAAGGATTTGTAAGAATTCAGGAAGGAGCTTCATTGACGGTTCCAGCCGGTACAGTAATTTATGGTGATTATAATTCACAAGGTTCTTTAATCGTATTGCCGGGCGGTAAAATCTTTATACTAGGCACAGCAGAAAATCCGGTTGTTTTTACTAGTCAATTTAAAATGCCGGGTTCCACTCAAACACCAAATTATGGCGATTGGGGTGGAATAATAATTCTTGGAAAAGCACCGATTAATGTTCCCGGTGGAACCGCAAAAATTGAAGGACCCGGCGATTTTTATGGCGGTACAGATCCTGAAGATAATAGTGGTATAATTAGATACTGCCGTATAGAATACCCCGGTATAGCATTTTCTCCAAATAATGAGATTAATGGTCTAACTTTCGGTGCCGTAGGCAGAGGAACAACAGTTGACCACGTCCAGGTATCATATTCAGGTGATGATTCATTTGAATGGTTCGGCGGAACAGTAAATGCTAAATATCTAATTGCATATAGAGGGTGGGACGATGATTTCGATACAGATTTTGGATTCAGCGGTAAATTACAGTTTTTACTTGGTGTAAGAGATCCTCAAATATCAGATGTATCGCAATCAAACGGTTTTGAATCTGATAATGATGGTTCAGGATCAGTAAATGAACCAAGAACTTCGCCAACTTGGTACAATGTTACATTAATAGGCCCATCTGCTGAAACTAGTTCGACATACAATTCCTTATATAGAAGGGGAATGCACTTAAGACGTTCATCACAGAATAAAGTAAACAATGCACTAGTAATGGGATGGCCAACCGGTATTTATGTTGACGGTACAAATACTATTGCTGATGCTAAATCAGGTATTTCTTATATAAAGAATAGTATAATTGCGGGAACAGTAGGAACTGCATTATCATCGACAGATGCAACATTTGAAAGTGAAATGTCTGCATGGTTTACTACAAATGGTGGAAGAGTATTAGCAACAAACTCTGAAGTAATGTTAACCGAACCATATAACTTATCAAATCCAAATGCTATGCCAAAAGCAGGTTCACCAGTATTTACAGGTGGAGCAACACCTCCAAAAGATGGTTTTTTTGATGCTTCTGCCAATTATGTCGGTGCGTTTGGATATACAGATTGGACAAAAGGGTGGAGTTCATTCAATTTTACAGTACCTGAAAAGCCAACTGATGTAATTGCTGGCGATATTACAACAAATGTTACTTTACAAGCTGGTACAGATTATACATTAGTTGGATTTGTAAGAGTTGCAGAAGGTGGTAGTTTAACTATACCTGCCGGCACAAAAATATATGGTGATTATAATTCACAAGGTTCATTAATCGTGTTACCCGGTGGAAAAATTTATGCAGAAGGTGCAAAAGATAATCCGATAGTATTTACAAGTCAATTTACCAAAGCGGGTTCAACACAATCACCAAATTATGGGGATTGGGGTGGAATAATACTTCTCGGAAAGGCGCCAATAAACGTTCCTGGCGGTACAGCTAAGATAGAAGGTCCCGGCGATTATTATGGTGGAACTGACCCTAATGATAATAGTGGAGTAATGAAATATGTGCGCATTGAATATCCAGGTATAGCATTTTCACCCAATAACGAGATCAACGGTTTAACTTTTGGTGGTGTAGGAAGAGGAACAATTATCGATCACATCCAAGTATCATATTCAGGTGATGATTCATTTGAATGGTTTGGTGGAACGGTAAATGCAAAACATCTTATTGCATATAGAGGATGGGATGATGATTTTGATACAGATTTCGGTTATAGCGGTAAATTACAGTTTTTACTTGGTGTAAGAGATCCTCAAATATCAGATGTATCGCAATCAAATGGTTTTGAATCAGATAATGACGGTTCAGGTTCAGTAAATGAGCCAAGAACCAGTCCAACATGGTGGAATGTTACATTAGTTGGACCAGCAAAAGATTCGTCAACACCAATTAATTCTCTATATAGAAGAGGAATGCATTTAAGACGTTCATCACAGAATAAGGTAGGTAACACTATAATATTAGGCTGGCCTACAGGTTTATATATTGATGGAACAAATACAGTAGCTGATGCAAAAACAAATGTTAGTTATTTTAATAATAGTATCATAGCAGGTTCAGTTACAAAACAATTATCTTCGACTGATGCTGAATTTGAAAGTGGTATGGCTGCATGGTTTGGAGCAAATAATGGTAAATTATTAACCACAACAGCAGAATTGTACCTTGCAGATCCATTCAATTTAGATAACCCAAATGCAATGCCGATTCCTCCAATGTCTCCGGCTTTCACCGGTGGGGCCACACCTCCAAATGATGGTTTCTTTGACGCTACTTCCACATTCATTGGAGCATTTGGAAGAGAAGATTGGACAGATGGCTGGAGCTCATTTAAGTTCGAGATTCCTACATCAGTAAAAGAAGAATTTGAAAATGAAATTCCTTCTACATTTGAATTGTCTCAAAATTATCCTAATCCTTTCAATCCATCGACTTCTATAAAATTCTCTTTACCACAAGCAAGTATGGTAAAATTATCAGTTTACAATATTTTAGGTCAAGAAGTTGCAAATTTGATTAATTCATATAAAGAAAGTGGAAATTATACAATAAATTGGAATGCCAGTAATTTATCAAGTGGTATGTATATCTACCGTCTTGAAACCGGTTCACAGATAATAACAAAGAAAATGACATTGTTGAAATAAAAAGTCTCTTCTCTCCTTCCAATCTTGAAGGGTGCCATAAGAGAGGCACCCTTTTTTTTCTTAAAAACCTTAAAATCATCTATTTTCTTTTATCAAAACTTTTTATATTTTCCAAAAGACTAAATGGTAGATTTTCATGAAGATTATAAAACCGGAACACTTGAAAAAAGGGGATACAAT
>JALNXG010000092.1 GCA_023230485.1 Melioribacteraceae bacterium | reverse complement strand
TTCCTTGTAATTTCAAAACAAGAAGATCCAGTAATAATATTGAGATAAATCCCGCCAGTACAAAAATTGCGACCATAGTATATCCTTTTATGAAAACATTAAATTAATTATTGAAACTACCGCTTAGTTTTATTTTCTTATTCTTTAGTCTCATTTTCTTCTGTTGATTTGCTTTCTGATTCTTTTACTGAATCGGCATCTTTATGAGGCTTGCCGCCATCAAACATTGTTTCTGTGGCAAGTTTCACTCTAGGATCGAATCTATTTGTTGCCAATTTTGGAGCTTTGATTCTTTTCTTTGAAGGATCAACCATTGGCTCAAAAACGAAGCGAACTAATAAATCAACGACAATAAAAACAGCTACAAGTGCTAATAAGAAAACTACCATAACAACCTCCTGATACATTTAATTGTAACTTATATAAAGCAATTAGCATACCAATGTCTTTTGGTAATTTTTTGGGGTTGTAACTTGTTTATTTACAATGGGTTAGAAAAAAGTGTGGAATTACTATACGATTGAGGCACAAAAAAGTGTGGATTTTCTCAACACCTAAGTGTTGAATTTTTCGGCAGTAGGGGTTTTTGTATAATTTTATAATTATAAATATTAATCATGTCCGGGCCAACCTTCCTTTCCACAATTTTCTGCTCTTGAAGAAAAATTATCGCAATTTGAGCACCAACCGGTTTTAGATTCATCAAGGATTTCAACAGTTAAACAGCCGCAACTCCATTTAGTGAATCTAGCTCTGCATTCACAACAACTACATATTTCGATCCAAGAGTCAATTATGTAAGCCATGATATTGTTCCATATATAATTAAATTTTCATACATAGGTAATAATTCATTTTTGAAACAAAACACATAAATTTAGATTTTGAATAATATACGGTGGAGTTTTCATTTTCTATTTATTGGATAAAACAAAGGTACTTTTCAAAATATAGACAATATTTCTAATAATAGTCCAATATTTGCAAATCTAAACGATAGAATATTCTTTTTTGAGCAAATTTTTGTTCTATACTTGATCTTTCCTTTCTATGGAATGAAATAAAGGCAACGCGAACAATAATAGAATCGAATAACACGCTTAATATTCAAAGAACATGTCTTCAAATTTATTGTGGTGGGTATAAATTATCTTATTTGTCTTTTTACTTAAATAACAAGTTAGGCCTTTTACTTACAGTATTCTTTTAAGATTCTATTTATGCATCTAGAAGAAGATTTTTTAATATCATACTCCCAAATTCTAATAATACGCCAACCATTTTTTTTAAGCTCTTTAGTAACGGTTTTATCTCGTTGTTGATTTCGATTTATTTTATTAATCCAATAATTTGTATTTGTTTTAGGAAGACTGAATCTTGAGGGATGTTTATGCCAAAAATCTGAATCTATAAAAATAACAATCTTTTTTCTTCTAAAAACTATATCAGGTTTGCCAATAATATTGTTAGCGTGAGTTGGAAAGTATATTTTAGATTTTTTCAATTCGCTCATTATTTTCTTTTCAGGAAGAGTTCCTTTTGAGCGAATATTTTGCATATTCTTTTTTCTTTGTGCAGGTGTTAAATTGTCCATCAGTGAATAGAGAAATCCATATAATAATTCTCATCGTCAATTTTATAAAATGATACATCGGTTCTTCCGTAATGCAACAAATCTTCTTTAGTGATAAAAGCACCATTTGCTAAACCTAAACGATGCCGAAAATATTCTCCAAGAAGACTATTATTTTGAGGTGTTTCAATTGCCGCACCCATATCATTCTTTTGAGCTCTTGTGCAAATGAGAGTTTTATTATCATCAGTTAGGACAGTAAAATGAGTTGATTTTATTGGGAAAAAATCACTTTGATAAACATATGGAGGAAGTTGAATGTACGCTTGGTTACGTTCTCTACCATCTCGCTGACCCCAATTTAATCCCCCTTTATTATGGATATTTTCATTTCTGTCTAATAAGGAAACAGTAACGCTTTCTAAAGTTGTGAAGTCCGGCTGAAAGATTGGAGTAGTTTCTGATACTGGAACTTCAACTAATTCTTTTGGTTTTCTTCGATATACTCTGTCATTAAAAATTTGTATCAAATTTTCTGAATCTGGATGTTCACAATAAATAGAATCACCAACCATACTTTCATAATAAGCAAGAGCATCAACATGATTACATTCTGTTAAAATTTCTTTTTGTCGTCTTTCATTAAAAGCAGTTTGAGTATAATTTGCAGAACCAAGAAAACCTAAACGAGGTTCGTCGTTTGATAACCAAACATACATTTTTGAATGAGCAGGTGGATAAGAAGTTCTGTAACTACACTGAAAACGACTACCAAAATCATTTACGATTTGTTTAAAACCATTGTGATTACTTATAGAAATACCTTCGGCAGAACTCATACCAACAATTAACTTAATATCGATATCTGTTCTACCGATATTATTTAATTCCGTTAAATGATGAAAAGCCATTGCCGATGTAGCATATCCCGAAACAATGAGTAATTTATTACAGTCTCTTTGAACAGGGTCGATAAGAATACGATTAAATAAATTATTTGTAATCATTAAATTCCACAAGATGATTTGTGATAAGTATTATCAGGCTTTTCAAATATTGAAAATTGTTCCTTAATAGAAGAGATGTTATAGATTTCTTGATGCTGGTGATGTATTAAAGGAGTTATATTGCAGTCAACCGAATCATATTCAATTTTTGCAAAACTATTTAGCAAAGCTTCAAAAATAATTTTTACACCCATTGGTGGAACAGCCATACCTATCTGTTTTCTAACGCTTTCTTTTGAACCACAGAATTCAAAGTTATCAGGAAAAGTCTGCAATCTAGCTCTTTCTCTATTGGTCAACGCTCTATCTTCTCTCCAATGATAAACGTGAGTTCCACCTCCACCGCTGCCGGTAATTGTGTAAGAAGGTTTATTTGGTTCAAGACGTTTATAAATCTGACTAATTTTTGCACCCTTAACATTTAATTGAAGTTCTTCGGGTAAATTTGCAGTAAAAGCATTCTCACCAGGTTTGATATGCTTAAGTCTTTTGATTACTTGTTCAGATTGCTTTGTTAGCTCATTATTCATAGCATCTGGGGTAATTGGAGGGTTTTCTATTGCATTTCTAACACTTATATCAAAACCCTCATAAGGACCTGGAGAAGGAACTCTGAAAACAATATCCAAATCTTTTCTTATTCCAATAATGATTATTCTTTGCCTTGATTGCGGCACACCATATTTATCAAATTTATATAGATGAGGATAAACTGAATATCCAGTATCAAATAGATCTTGTAATATATTATTGAAGGTCTTTCCTTCGTTAGCATTTCGAAGACCGCCCACATTTTCAGCAAGAAACCACTTTGGTTGAAATATTTCCAGAGCTTTAACACCAGAAGAATATAATGGTCCATAAACACCATCTATACCTTTTTGTTCACCAACAACACTAAAATCATTACAGGGGAACCCAAATGCAAGTGCATCAATTTCAGAAATATTTTTTAGAACATTGTAATCTAATTTTCGAATATCTTTATGTATAACTGATTTCGGATTATCCGGGCAAATATTTTTCATATAAGTATTGCAAGAATCCTTATCGTAATCTGTTGACCAAACGTGCTCGATTTTAAATTGCTCAGATGAGTTATTCACTTTAGCGAGTTTTGCTGCCAAACCAAGACCCCCGGGGCCACAGAACAATTCACCAAATTTAAAAACCATACCAACCCTTCTTTCTTTTTTTTTTGCAACCCAAATATGTCTTATTTATTTTGTCTTCTTAAATATACTTGTAAACACCTAACGCTGTGGTTTTTAAGCAACACCCCAGAACTGGCATGCTTCTTAACTTACCAACGCTGATAATTATTAAAAATTTTTTATTGTACAAACTTGAACTGATCTTACCTTCCATTAAAAGTACTAAGAGTTAAGCCGCTAACTTAATTTTTCTGTTTTTAAATTCAACCAGTCAATATTGTTTACTATATTTTCAAATATAAAGAAAATAATACTAACAAATTTGAAGGTAGGATTTAGCGACTACAAAATCCTTTACAATAGACGCGTGTTATAAGCCCCTACGCTTAACTGAGTCCGTCAGAAGATCAGGATATTTTAACTGGATTCGGATATAACACGCTTAAAATCCAAAGAACACGCCTGCAAATATTTAGCGATGAATATGTTGAAGAATTTTGTCACTTGGTTTTTATAACTTACTAAGTCTATTTCTTCATATCGACTTGTATTTATGTTCTATAAATCGTTTCCATCCATTTTTATTTTTTGATTCCACTGCCCAATTAAAGCCACCATCCGCATTTGGCCAATATATCATTCGTGCAAGACCAGCTGGCATTTCTGCTTCAAATGCAATTGATTCAGGATGTATATCTTTTCCATCAGTAAGTACCCCCTCGGATCTCTTGCCATCTGATGTAAATGACCAGAATGAAAGTTTACTGTTGTAAATACCATAAATTGCGAACTCTTCATACACTTTCTTTCCAAATTCCCATTTCGCATTAAGCTGAACATACTTGCCATTTAGAATAGGAATGAATGTCCGAAAACAACTTACTTTACCCATTGATGTTTCTGATTGAGCATGCCAAGAACCAAGTAGTGGTTTAAGAATACCTAACTTGCCAGGTCCTTTTTTCCAAATGCTATTTATTTGCTTCATATTATTTTCTTTCTTGTGAAAGTTTTACTTCCTTGTTTGCTACTATTTACATCTAAAAAAATGCCAAAAGCAAAAACGGCGTTCGCCTAATTAACTAGTTATATGCATCTTTTATTTTATTAGCAGCATCTTTTTTGTAAAAATATTGTTGCCAACCATTAATTGATAATAATAAACGCCACTTGAAAATCGTGTCCCATCAAATATTATTTCATGTTTTCCGACATCCATATAATTTTTTACTAACGTTTGAATTCTTCTTCCCACCGCATCAAATATTACAAGCGAGATATATGATTCCTTTGGTAAATTAAAAACAATTTTAGTTGCCGGATTAAATGGATTTGGATAATTTTGTTCTAGCTCATACTCATTTGATAATCTCTTGTCTTCATCAACATTTATAGGTATATCGTTGAGTACATTTATTTGAACCATTGGTCGATTTTTTGAATTATTAAATATGTGTAATGAATCTTTCATTAGTTCATCGAACGCTGATCTTTTTGTTACAGGAGGGATAAATTGAAAGATAAGTTTAGCAGAATCATTTGCTGATATTTCAATAGGGAATAAGCTACCATTAGGAAATACATCTGAATAAGAACCGAAATATCCACTCTGCACTATACTATCTTGATTACAATAATCTAACCAATAAGTATAAGTATAAGTATGATTGAAATTATTAATTGAGTCAATCGAAAGAGTTTCATTACCGGTGTTGTATATATATAAACTATCAGGATTACCAAATGAAGTGTCCATTAGATACTTTAAAGTATCCTTAGATGTACTGATATTTTGCCCATAAGACAATGACATCATAATTGTAATATTCAATATAATGACTAATCGTTTCATTTTATTCAAATCCTTAAAATATATCAAGCCAAATATTAATATCAACTTATCATAAAAGTGCGTAAAGGTCAAGATGTTTTATAATTACTAATTGAAAATTCCATCTACAAATTGACTCTCAAAAAACAATACTAGAAAAGTTACGAAATAGATAAAAATGAAACATTCGATATTCTTAAACCAGATACAAAAAAACATAAAATCGTATTTGGAGAAAATATCAGTAAATCAAAGTTGGGGAATAAATTATATATTTTCTCCCCTCTCCTTACATCCTCTCTTCTCTTAACTTCATCAATTGTGAATTTGATTTTTCTGAAATTACAGGTAAATTGAATTAATAGTTAGCGGAAATTATTTTATGAAAATTGATCGAAAATTTAATACAAAATATAAACAATCATCAGACTCCAAATCTTCAAATAAAATGATATATATAATTGCCGGGGGAGTTGCTGTTATCTCTATTGCAGCTTTATTAATCTATTTTTCTTCCGGTGAGAAAGAAAAAGCATCGCCGGAAACAGTAAACCAAAATCCCAAAGAAATTCCAAATGAAGCCCCAAAAGAAATTCCAAATGAAGCTCCTGCAATGGAGAAGCCCGTTTCATACGAAGAGATTAATCCTAAATACGCAATTAATAACGAAGAGATGGTTACGAGTAGTGATAAATGGGAGCTTTCAGTAAAATTTATTTTTGATCGCAATGGCGAACCGAGGAATATTTATATAGCTAATTTCCTTAAACAACTTGAATCATTTGAGGGAGAAGGACTGCCATTAACGAGAGAAGAATTTAAAGAACTTTTAAGTAAACCGGGAGCAAATAAAATTTATGTAAAGCAATTGATTAGATATGCAACTCCTTTGAGTAAAGAAATTCAGACTAAAGAGCATGAGGACTATGCTAAAGTATTTCTTCAAGAAAAGAGAATTTTAAAGGGAATAAAATTCATGCATAATTATAATGCGATTTTATCTCAGGCAGAAAATCAATATAACGTACCAATGCAGGATATTGTTTCTATATTGATGTGGGAATCGGGGCTTGGTGAATATACAGGGAATTTTAAAGTTTTTAATGTATTATTAGAACAAATCGTATTAATGGATTATGCACAAAAATATGCGATTCGCAAGATTGTAAATTCAGGTAAAAAAAATCCATTAGATGATCCTGCTAAAAAGGCGAAGGAAAAAGATCGACTTGATTTTAGAAGAAAAGATGCTGGGAAAAATCTGGCTGCCTTATTAAGAGAATCGAAATTGAAACAATTAGATCCACTAAAACAAACCGGAAGTTGGGGTGGAGCAATCGGTTATGTTCAGTTTATGCCCTTTAATTTAAAATATGCAGTTGATGGCGATGGCGATGGTACAATTGATTTATTTGAGTTTAGTGATGCTATATTCAGTGTTGCAAATTATTTGGTAGAAGTTGGCAATTACGGTACTTCTGAAAAAAGCCGCCGAGATGCAATATATTCATATAATCATAACCAAGCTTATGTGGATGGTGTTATAGCATATTCAGATACTATATGGGCAAGATACAGCGCAGGCGAATAGAGGTTTATTCTTAGCTCATAATCATCGGTAAACAATTCCCTATTGCAAGCGGCAAAGGGAATAAACAGTTTTCAGAAACATTCGCAATAGTAGTAACCTCAATTTAAGTCAACTTGGAGATTTCAAAAATTTTGTGTCCCGTCCAGAAAAAAGTTGACGATTTTTAAAAAGAAAACATCTCAATTAATATTGTAACAACTTTTTTTCTCCTCTCAGTATTAAGCACACCTAAATTATTAGTCAATCGGGATTTATCAACAGTTCGAATTTGATCTAGAACAATTTGTGCATGTCTCCCTTCCACTATACAATTAATTCTTGTAGGATAATTTCTGATCTTTGATGTAATTGGAGCAATAATTACTGTGGATATATTTTCATTCATTTCATTCGGAGATATAATTACACATGGTCGTGTTTTTTTTATTTCGGACCCGATAGTTGGGTCAAGATTGACTAAGAAAATGTCAAATTGGGAGAATTTTACCATTCCCATTCCTCATCATCCCATTTTGTAGAATAATTTATTGCTTTTGGATCAAGCAAAATATCATCTTTATTTAAATGCATTTTAGCGAAGGCTTTATCCCAATTTTCCCTAATTTTCAAAACGGGTTTGATAATTATTTTACCCTCTTTTACTAATAATTCCACTTCATCAGTAATACCACTTTCTTTCAATATATACTTTGGAAATCTTATTCCGCGGGAATTGCCGATCTTTATTATTTTAGCGTTCATATTAATAATACCTCCTAATTACGTGCATACAATGTAATAACATCCCCAGAGTAATGCAAAAATAATAATATTAATCAACGCTATAATGTTCTACCGCATGCGCTAGCAGCTTGGCGGAGGTAGTAATCTTCAGCTTATTCATAATTGCAGAGCGTGCGGCATCGACAGAGCGTTTCCCGATTCCGATTTCGATGGCAATCTCTTCGCTCGATTTCCCTTTTGAGAGATGCCTCATAATTTTTTTCTCCCTAGGCGAAAGCTCTGATGCCCCTTCTCTACTTCTATTCGATAATGCCTCGAATCTTCCTATAATCTCCATTATCTCTTCATCTGATAAACCATTGAAATAATAACCACCATTATAAACCGTATTTATAGCTAATCCGAGATCGTTCACATTCGTATCTTTTGAAATCAGTCCCTTACCGCCGATCGAATAAATTTTATAAATATATTCTTCACTATAGAACATCGAAAGAAAAAGAAATTTAGCATCGGGATAAGTTTTTAATATCTCTTTTAAAGCATCGAATCCCGAAAGATTCCGCATAGTTATATCACTAAGAACCACATCCGGCATAACAAGAGGATATTTTTCAATTAGGTCTCTTCCGCATTCCCCTTCTGCGGCTACCATTATATCCTCACTTTCGCTTAATAACCCAATAATTCCCTGCCTCACTAAATTATGGTCATCGGCAAATAAAACTTTAATCTTTTCCATTGAGTTCACCTATCGGAATAGTAATAAATAGTACAGTCGAATACTCATCGCTATCGACTAGATCGAAAGACCCCTTTGCTGCTTTTATTCTTTCTCTAATTCGGAATAATCCAATACCCGTTTCCTCGGTTATTACCATTTTATCAAAATTATTTTGCAATCCAATTCCATCATCTGCGATAGAAATATCTATGTTATCTTCATGAATAGTAAGAGTAACTAAAAATTTACTCGCTCTTGAATGCTTAATAATATTATTCAAACCCTCTTGAATGCAATTAAGAACAAGATTTTTTGTTTGAAAAGAAATATTATTCTCTAATTCGTTATCAATTGAATAATCAATATTTCCTGAAATATCAGAATTTTTCGCCGCTTCATTTATTAATCCTTGTGCGGAAGTTATAAGACCTAAATTATCAACTTGTGTTTTAGAAAAATCATGGGCTATTTCGCGAATGTTTTTTTGAATAGAAAGAAGATCGGGCAGAATCTTATCCTGAATATGCGGCTCTAAATGAGTAATTTTTAATTTGAGTATCGTTAATTGTTGACCTATTTCATCATGAAGAATATCACCGATAGAGCTTTTTATTACACGATTCTGTTTTTCTAATTTTTCGGAAAGTGAAATTAGATTAGTTTTATATTGTTCTAATTGTTCCAAATAATCGGCTCTTTCAATATTATAACTCTTTCTTTCCTTCTTTATTTTTAGTCTTAATGGAGTGATATATTTTACGATAAATAAAATAGAAATAGAAGTAATAGCTATCGCCAGAATAATAGCTACGAATAATGGATTAAGGAGAGTAAAAAACTGATCGCAATTAATTTCATAACTTGTATTAATATTTTACCTCAGAATAATCTTTCATACTTTTGTCTTAAACTTAGTATTGATATTTGTAAAAGTAAAAAGAAGCCCAAAAACTAATTGAACTATAAAGCCGATATAGAAAGTAGTAACTCCCCAAGAAGGACTGATAGCCATTGAAATAAATCTGATAAAATTAATGAGAACATTTAGAATCATAAGGGATAGGAATAAATTGATAGATTTAATTTCATAGTAGAAATATTGCTCGGTGACCAAGACTAAAAGAATAGAAATAAGATATATTCCGCCTATTGAGCGAATAATATTTGGGTTTGAGATAAAGATGATAATCAAGGAATTTATTACAAAAGATAGTAAAGCAAATATCACAATTCTTTTTTTCTTAAGTAATGAAGAAAATTGAAGTGCAAGAATAAATAGAAAAAATTGCATGGAAGAAATATCAGTATATTTTATTACTATATACGCCAATGGGTCTGAAATAGCCATTAGAACAAAATACCAAAAATACTTCGTACCAAATTGTTTATAGGGAGTCAGTAGCCATATAAACATTGAGAGATATTGGATATATATAAGTTTAATCATAATTAATATTTTTAAATAATATAAAGTTTTATAAGTTAGTTTCTCTAATATTTCGTATAAATCCCATTTACATTTAGTAAATTCATAATGATTTTGATATTATACTATATACAGTTTGGAGGACATTCCATACCAAATTCTAAAATATGATTTTCGTATGAGATACATAATACTTTCTCCCTTCTTTCAATCACAATAAATTCGGATTGACCCCTTGATAATAATTCCATTATAATTGACTTGCTAAAAACATGGAATATTCCACCGCTCAGTTCATTAGTGCCGCTTTTATAAACGATTTCCTGCCCCTCTTTTTTAATAACTAATTCTCCGTCTTCTAATAAAAACATGAGATAAGAATTCGATTTTTCCAATATTAACATAAAATCACTTACTGATACCAGTTTGGATCCTAATACTTCTCCAAATAAGGAATCTGCCTCTTCTTTAGAGATTATCTTTCCATAAGTCTGGGCTAATAAATTTTGTGTTGATTGAAATAACAACACAATGGCTAATAGAAAAAAATATTTTTTCATATTTACACCAAATATAAACTTTTTTATAAATTATTTTTTAAGAAATTCTTATGCTTAATAAAATATTCGGTGCCGCAGATAATCTACGGCGCTGAATGAATAATTATTTAATTAAGATCATCTTCTTTACTTGAGAAAAACCGTTTGTTTTGATCCGGTAGAAATAAATTCCGCTTGTTACTGAACAACCAAAAGAATCTTTACCGCTCCAAGATACTTTTTGCCTTCCTGCATTTTGATATTCCTCCACTAATACATTTACTAACTGTCCAATGGAATTATATACCTCAAGGTTTACATTTCCTTCTGTCGGAAGTGTGTATTCAATTGTAGTGGTTGGGTTGAATGGATTTGGGTAGTTTGAGATAATTATCTCTTCGTTATCCTTTACCGGTTCGGGTTTTTTTTCTGGATTTGGTAATATT
>JALNXG010000091.1 GCA_023230485.1 Melioribacteraceae bacterium | reverse complement strand
AGCTATAATTGTAAAAATTACGAATAAATTCTTTTTCACTGGAACTCCTCATTTTGGATAACATTAAAAATAAGAAAAAATTTCAATTATTATTAATAATCATAGTGTAAGGTTTTATTTACAATAGTTTCTTTAGAATACTCAGTTGTTTTGGAATAAATTCATCTAACAATTCGAAGGATTTATGATTTACTTGTGAAGTTCTGAGTGAAGTTCAAAGCTAAGTAGTGAGCCGGTGTTTGAAGGAGGGGTAATCGGCGGGAAGGGAGATCATCTGTTTCTCTTTTGATAAACATTCCGCTAATCGTTCAGGGATCACAATCTCTATTTTAATTTCTTCTTCATCTGACTTATTAGCAAGTAGAGGTCGTGAGTTTCCATCCTGATCTTTATGATTTACGGAGTGTGAATGAACTTTAGTGGCTAATGCGTTTTCTACTGTCTCTATGAATTTTGCAGGGTGTGCTGTTTCTAATATTATTCCGGTGTAATTATTATTCAAATCCTTTTCGAATTCTCTTTCCGACACTTTCTTCGAATCTATATCCTGAATTTTTTGCACATAACTCTTCAGTCCGAGATATCCAACAGCACCATGTGGATCAATTATATAATTATACTTCCTATATATTTCCGAAATTGCTTCATTCGTTTTTTCATCACAAAACGATTCCGAATATATATCCTTTCGTATTGCATCCATATTATTATATAGCTCAGCTATCCGCACCAAGTTACTCGGATTACCAACATCCATAGCATTGGAAATAGTTTGAACTGAACTTCTCGGAATAAATTCACCACTTGAAATATATTCGGCGAAAACTGAATTGCTATTAAGCGAGGAGATAAATTTTGTTATCGGAAGACCCATCTTCTTTGCGATCAGTCCCGCTGTAAGATTTCCGAGATTACCGGATGGAACAGAAACAAAAATATTTTTCTTTTTATTCTTTATCTGTTTATACATTTCAAAGTAGTAAAATATCTGTGGGATTAATCGTGCGATATTTATTGAATTAGCAGAGGAAAGATTTTTACCTTTTAGATCGATATCGGTCATAGCCGCTTTTACTAAACGCTGGCAATCATCAAACGTTCCATCAATTTCTATTGCTGTAATATTTTTATCTAAAGTGGTTAATTGTTTTTCCTGAATTTCACTTACTTTCCCTTTTGGATAAAGGATATAGACATTAATTCCGGGAGTACCGTAAAATCCATAAGCGACCGCACTGCCAGTATCGCCCGATGTAGCAACAAGTATATTTAATTCCTTTTCACTGCCTGCAATAAAATGCCCCATAACACGAGCCATAAAGCGCGCACCGAAATCTTTGAATGCTAAAGTCGGACCGTGGAATAACTCCAATACCGATAAATCAGTAGGAAACGAGGAAAAAGTTGCTGCTTTCTGCGAAGATATATTAGAATTTGAAAGTTCTTTATCCGGTGAAGTAGATTTCGCGGTTGGAATAGGTTCGGGCGTGAAGGCTTTACTTTGAGAATTAATCGATTTTCGTGAAGAAACATGATTCGCAAAAGATACCGGAATTTGAAACGAAGCAGCAGCCTGTGTATTTAAGTTTTTCATTTTTAAAACTGACTTTGGTAAAACATCGGAAATTGCATCAGAGATACCGGAGTCAGTAAGGGCAACCAAAGGAGCCGGGAAATTAATTGCATCTTCAATAATATCACGTAATTTTTTTGGTTCTATATCATTACCGATAAATTTCTCTGCAATATGAAATGCAATCTCTTGGAAAGAATATTTTTCTATATTCTTAATAAAAGTTTTTTCGAGAGTTGGTATTTCAGTCGGCATATATAGTCCGCCATCATCAGCAATGCCATTGATTAAGGCAGTTTCAAATGATACTACTTTTTTATGATTATTTGTTGAGTAATACTTCATCGGTGGTTCCTTTAATACAGTGTTGAGCGATTACAATATTTATAAAAACATTCCATTTTTTCCAATCAAAAGAGATACATAATCGAACAAATAAGATGTTGAATAATTATTAATTTATTCATAATTGTTCTTTGTATTAATACCGAAGATTATTTCGTCTATATCCTGCGATTTTGCTTTTTTAGTTATTGAAGAGACAAAATGGTTCTTTTCATTTTCATTAGACTTCCCCTCAATTATTTCTACAGGTCCATTTTGATTAATCTTGGAAGTATAGCTTTTATACTTAATTCGAAATGACTTAACAGCCAATTCCATTTTTTTAGTAATTAATTCTGCCCTCATTAGTGAATCTGAAAATGCGAACATTGTAGGACCTGAGCCGGAGATATTACAATTAAACGCACCATTTAAAAGTGCCGCCTCACGTACTGAATCATAGCAAGGAATAAGTTTAGCACGCTTTGGCTCCGCAAATACATCCTTTATCGAACTAGAAATAATTTTATAATTTTTTGTAATCAGTCCTGCAATTAAAAATGAAGCATTCGCCGCCTGTTCCACACCGAGTCCGAGCGGAATTTTTTTAGGAAGAATTTTACGAGCTTCGCTTGTTTTTATTTCAATAGCAGGATAGACCAATGAACAATAAAGTTTTTTGGGATATTCGATTTGGAGTGTTTCAATAGGCGAACTACCTCGAGCGATTACAAATCCACCATATAAACAGGGAGCAACATTATCGGCATGAAAACTTCCACTTGATAAAATCTCACCTGTAAGTGCATGTACCAATAATTCTTTTTTAGAAAGGGATAAATCAAGAAGTTTATTAAGAGCGAAAACTGCCGCGACTGCGCTAGCTCCACTCGATCCTAATCCGCTCCCGATTCCGATTTTTTTATGAATCTTTAATTCTAATCCGGTTTTGATTTTATATTTATTTAATATTGATTGAATGGCAACAGACGCAATATTAAGCTTGGGATCATAAGGGAGCTTTCCACCATCGCCGGTAATTTTTTTTATTATAATACCGCGAGTTTTGGAAATCGAAAGCTCGATTACATCGCTTACAACATCGAGCGCAAAACCCATAATATCGAAACCCGGACCGACATTCGATACGGTCGCCGGAGCGCAAACTATTATTTTTTTCTTTTCTATTTTCTTATCTATCAAAATATCCTTTTGCCTGCATTAGCTCGGCGATTAATATTGTGCCGCCTGCTGCGCCACGAATTGTATTATGCGAAAGTATAGTAAATTTATAATCGAATAGAGAACATTCACGCAATCGACCAATTGCCACACCCATACCATTTTCCAAATTACGATGAATTTTTGCCTGTGGATATTTATCCTCTTCAAAATAATGAATTGGATTAATGGGTGCAGAAGGAAGTTTTAGTTCCTGTGGTTCAGACTTAAATTCTCGCCATACTTTTTTTATCTCTTCCATAGTAGGTTTCGATTTGAGCTTCACTTGAATGCATTCTGTATGACCATCAATAACTGGTACACGATTACATTGCGCCGAGATTTTGAAATTAGCTAATTCGATTTTCGCTGAACTTATTCTTCCCAATATTTTAGCAGGTTCTGTTTCTAATTTTTCTTCTTCGCCACCGATAAATGGAACGACATTATCAAGTATATCTAATGATGCAATGCCTGGATAGCCCGCACCAGAAATTGCCTGCATTGTAACAACATTCACAGCTTCCAAACCGAAATTATCATGCAAGGGCTTTAGTGCCATTGCCAATCCGATTGTTGAACAATTTGGATTTGTTACAATTCCCCCTTTATAATTTTGCACTCGAAGCAATTCAAGATGCTCAAAATTTATTTCAGGAATAAGCAAAGGGACATCTGCATCAAATCGATGATTACGAGCGTTTGAAATAACAAAATAGCCCGCTTCGGCGAACTGTGTTTCAATCTCACCTGCTACCGATGAATCCAAACCGGAAAAAACAATTTTTGATTCAAAATTAGGAATGCACTCTTTCACTACTAAATCTCCAAATTCTGGAGACAAAGGTGTTTGCATAATCCAGTTCACGGCATCCGAATATTTTTTGCCGGCAGATCGTCCCGAAGCACCTAATTCAGTCAATTCAAAATAAGGATGCTTCAATAATAATTCTATAAAACGCTGTCCTACGCTGCCGGTAGCACCAAGTATTGCCACTGATATTTTTTTCACACTCTCCTCATTATATCTGCCACTATTTTTCCCAATATATTTCTTTTATTCTATTTAATCACAATAATGTATTAACTATAAACCGACAAATTATCGGAGTGGTAACATTTTTATTCCCTTCTCATAATTATATCTGAATGTATTGCATTGAGTGCTTTGCCTAAATCTTTCTTACTGATGACGAGAGAGATATTAAGTTCGGATGACCCTTGAGCGATAGCATTAATATTGATTGAATTATCACCGAGTGCCATAAATATTTTTCCAGCAATTCCGGGCGAATGTCTCATCTTCTCCCCTACCACAGCAATGATTGAAAGATTATCCTCAACTGTAATCTCTCCGATTATTTTATCTAAAAGTTCTAATCGAAATTCTTTTTTAAGTATAGTTTTACCTTTTTCACCATGCTCGGGCAGAACTGCGAGACAGATACTATGCTCTGATGAAGCCTGCGTAATCAGAATGATATTAATTTTATGCAATGCCAATGCAGTGAATAAACGCGAAGCTATACCTGAAACTCCAATCATACCGCTACCTTGAACGCGGATAAGAGAAACATTATCGATAGAAGAGATTCCTTTAACTAGAAACCCATCTGATTTTCTTCTCGCTCCATCTTCTTCTTTGCTTTTTTCAACTATCATCGTCCCTGCGCATTCGGGATTAAATGTATTCTTAATGATAATTTTTATTTTCTTTTCAAGAGCGGGAAGCATTGTAGGCGGATAGATTACCTTTGCACCAAAGTGTGATAATTCCATTGCCTCTTCATAAGTAACAGATTTAAGAGAGAACGCATCGGTTACTTTTCTAGGGTCTGCAGTTAAAATTCCATCTACATCTGTCCAGATTTCAATGGCATCTGCATCGATTGCCGCACCAATGATTGCCGCCGTATAATCAGAGCCGCCTCTTCCGAGAGTTGTAATTTCATTTTCTTCAGTTGATGAAATAAATCCCGTTACAATCTGAATCATTTTATGCTTCTTAAAATATTTACTTATGTTTTTATTTGTCAGCTTAAAATTAACTCGCGCCTTTCCAAAATCATTATCGGTCTTTATTATTTTCGAAGCATTAAGATTTTCGCATTCGATACCACGATTGATCATAGATTCGCTAATAATAGTGCAGGAAAGTTGTTCGCCGAAGCTAACAATATAGTCGAGTGATTTTGGAGTAAGTTCTTTAACGAGATAAACTCCATGAAGGATTTCTGAAAGCTCCTCGAATAGGGATGCTACTTTCTTTTGCAATACTTTAATATCTAATCCAAGATTCAGTTCATCAATTATTTGGTAATGAAGTTTTTCTAATGATTCAAATTTTATTTTATAATTCAGGTCTCGTTTAAGAGCAATGTTCCCGATTTCGATTAAGCTATCTGTAACGGTTTGGAATGCAGAGAATACGACAGTAATATTTTCTTTATTCGTAATTCGTGTTTGAAGTATAGAGATAACGGAATTTATCCTGCTAGAATTACCCACGCTTGATCCGCCGAATTTCATAACAATCATAAAGAGACCTTATAACTTAGAATTGAAAAACCAATATGAAATAAAAAACAGAAATAGGCAAGAAAGTGCAGGTGGGTGCGAGAAAATGCAAGTGAAGATAGTCTAGTGCCAATGGAAGTAGCTGAGTGCAGACTGAGGAAGTCGGGTGCGAGTTGATGCAGTCAAGTGCGAACGTAAATGACTGAGTGCAAGCGGGTGCAGGTGGGTGCGAGAAAATGCAAGTGAAGATTGTCTAGTGCCAATGGAAGTAGCTGAGTGCAGACTGGGGAAGTCGGGCGCGAGTTGATGCAGTCAAGTGCGAACGGGAATGACTGAGTGCAAGCGGGTGCAGGTGGGTGAACAAAAAAAAAGCCCTGCTTGAGCAGGGCTTTTTCATATAGTGGAGAGGCACCACCACTACACAAAGTGAATCATTAAATACAACTACTTACGGAGCGACATTAGTCACTATTTTATCAGCATCATTTTTTTAATACTTGAAAAATTTCCGCTTTCTAATTTATAGAAATATACACCGGTTGACAAATTAGAACCATTAAAACTAACAGTATAATTGCCTTTATCCTGCTGTCTATTAACTAAGTCCATTACCTGTCTGCCTAGAACATCATATACTTTAAGAGTAACAAATCCTGCAGCAGCTACTGAATATTTAATAGTAGTTGTTGGATTGAATGGATTAGGATAGTTCTGCAATAGAGAATATGCTTCAGGTATTGTTTCTTCTTCAACGCCTGTACCAGGATTCCATTTATCACCAATCCAAGTATAATACCAGCGGCTTACATCCTGATATGAAAAATCTTGGTTGTTTGGTGAGTAACATAAGATCCCTTCTCTTTCGCCTGTATCATTATCATTGACAGAGAAATCGATTGGAACTCTCATACCTTCCCTAATCATAATTTGATCTTTTAGAGCATCAGGACTATTACGTTTGTTCATTAGATCATTTAATGAGATCTTTGCCTCAATTACATAACCTGACGGGAATCTTTCTTCCCAATAGTAATTAGCACCCGGAGTTAATAATGAATCGATTTCTCCGCCGCCACCTTCATTTAGTAATCTCGTTTTACAGAATCTTAAATGATAATCAGGTTCAGCACCACGCATTAAACCAACATGCGAAGGACCATGCCAATCATATAAACCAATAAATAGATCAACTGCATCATTCAAATATGATTCTGCTTTAGTACTAGGTACAACAGCATCATCAGTAACATCGAATGCTACATAAAGATAATTAGCATCAATAGCTACATAAGCTTTAGCAGAAAGATCAGCATCCCCATCACCCTTTGTATTAGGAGCTAAGAAAGCTGTTCCTTTATCTATACTTAGTTCGATAGGAATAATTGCATTCCATTCATCAAGACTTCCATCAGCAGCAAAACTAGTTGGAACAGTTAATGAAACTACCGGAACACCTTTTGCTAAGTTTGTGGTTGAAGAGCTGCTCGAAGCGATCTCAGATTTATTTCCTGCTTTATCAATACAAACAATTGCATAATAATAAGTTACATTTTGATCTGTAGCAGGAGCTCTAAGAAGATGATTTACTAATCCTGTACCCTCTTCGATTTTTAGTTTTACAACTTCTACACCATCAGCTTCTACATCTGTAATTGGATTTGTTGAATAGTAAACACTATATTTTTCACCTGCTTCACCAGTTACATCGTTCCAAGTAACAAGATTTACGAAGTTACTTGCAATTGCTGTGATTCCTTCAACTTTTGCAGGAGGTGTAACGTCTGTTTCTCTATAACCTGCAGGAATAATAAAATCAACTAATACAGAACCTTGTGAATAAACATCAGCACCAACAGGTCCCTCTGCATCTACTGAAAACTCAATTTTATATCCAGCGATAGAAGCTAAATCCATCTTTGTATCAGGATTGCCTTGATCCGGTGGATTGATGAATTCTGTTTTTACTAAATCCCATGAAGATACTTCATTAAATTCTAATGGAATTTTAACCATTGTCCAGTCAGAAACAGAATCGATATTTACATTGAATAACTGCATCCAGCTTTGTCTAACTGAGCTTGCATCATCATAAAGAACAAAACGGAATTGTAATCTGCCTTTAAGTTCATTAGGGATGAGGTTTTTTACAGCACAATATAGATTAGTATTGCCATCTAATTTAATTGGTTCAGGGAAAATGTGTTCCATATTGACATAACCACCCCAAGATTGATTAGCATTTACTTTATAATCAATTTTAAGAGAAGATTCGCCTTCGAATACGTCAGTTTTTTCATCTGTAACAGTCAAGCTAGCATTAGGAGTTCCCCAGCTCATATTATCAACTTTATAATAATCTGCAATTGCGGCAACATTATCAAAAGTTTCGATTGGAGGATATTGAGAACCTTGGAGTGTTAGATCATCCCAATATATTGTACCGTAAGCTTCGTTACCGGTAACTACCGGAGCAGTACATTCGATTGAATAACCAACGATTTTATCTAAATCCATTTCACCGTTATTACGTGTTCCGCTCCATCCGGGAAGAGAAAAACCTTCTGCATTTGGACCGGCACCATCAAAACCATCAATCATTTTTAATGGAATTTTTAATTCTTTCCAGCCCGGAGTTTCGTCATAAGGTACTGCCGTTTCAAAATACCAATCTTCATGATCAGCAGCAGAGCCTGAATAATATGTAGCTTCGCCACCAGCTTCATGTAATTTAAATCTCATATGTACAGAACCGTTTTGTGTTGAAGCAACGGTATTATTGTACCAAATACTTAAATGGTCTGCCATACTAAAATCGTAGTATTCACCATTTTGTGTATCGACTGAAAATAGATGCATCATCTGAGCGAATCCGCCATAAGATTCGGTAGTATTAACGAACCACTCCACTTTAAGTGAAGCGTTACCGCCATGTTTTACGTCTGTTGCATCAGTTAAAGTCATAGTGCTTCCGCCTGTGCCTAATCCATTTAAGTTACCCGGCACCGGGTGATTGAACATTGCCGATGCTGTTGCATCTTCAAAGCCATTAACTCTAAATTGACCATATGCAATTGTACTAATGAAGAATAAAAATAGTAAAACTGATTTTTTCATCTGATTCTCCTCTTTTTTGGAAAATATATTTAAGTAAGCCCTTAGCTTTATATATCAAATAAGATACCAAAGTGGCTGTTTGTTTTTGACCTAAAAACCGACTATTTTTCTCAGTCACTTTTATTAGTTATTAAATTAATAACAGAACCATTATTAAATTAATAACTAGAAGAAGAATTTAAATAGTGAATTAGCTATTCCTGCTTTAATTACGGAAGGCTGTTTATAGAGCGAAATCCTGAATCTTGTATAAGTGTAAATTAATTATTAGATTCGTGTATCTTAAACATTCCAAACTACTTGCAGCCCGGCACTAGAGCCGGGTTTTTTATGTGCATTAAATATTTTATAGCATTAATTATTTTTTTTAATTAATTTAAAATATCGTATTAGTGTAGGAGTATTATGGATTTCTTAGATGTAATTATATTATTAGTAATCGCAGCCATTGCAGGTGGAATAGGACAAGGTTTATCAGGCTATTCATGGGGTGGATGTTTTGTTTCTATTGTTCTCGGTTTTATAGGTGCGTGGCTTGGACCAATTATCGCCCATAAATTAGATTTGCCAATGTTGTGGGTAATCCAAATCGGGGATAAAGCATTTCCTATTGTTTGGTCTATTATTGGTGCCGCACTAATTTCTTTTGTAGTAGGACTGCTTTTTAGAGGTAGAAGAGACTAATAATTACATTTACGTAATAGCATAGTTAGTCTTTCCTTAATTTAATGTTCTGTTTATCGCAAAATTAATTATTCTATTTGTTCAGATGTTTTCATTTCTTTATAAGAGGATTTAATGTCCATCAACAATAATAAACCGAATCGTCTCTCAAAAGAAAAAAGCCCCTACTTACTCCAACATGCGAATAATCCTGTTGACTGGTATCCATGGGGTGAGGAAGCATTTAATAAAGCCAGCGAAGAAGATAAACCAATATTTCTTTCTATCGGTTATTCCACCTGCCATTGGTGTCATGTAATGGAGCGCGAATCCTTTGAAGATGAAGAAGTTGCTACGCTTATTAATTCCATTTTTATACCAATTAAAGTCGATCGCGAAGAGCGACCCGATATCGATAATATCTATATGTCGATCTGCCAAGCCATGACGGGCGGAGGCGGTTGGCCACTTACGATCTTATTAACTCCCGATAAAAAACCATTCTTTACAGGCACTTATTTTTCCAAGCATTCAAAACATGGACGAATCGGTATAATTGATCTTATTAATAATGTTCAATCAGCATGGAAAACTAAACGAAATGAAATAGATAAAAGTGCCGATGAAATAACTAAATATTTAGATAAATCGGATGATATCGATCAGAAAGTTATTCTTGATAAAGAGATTTTAACAAAAGCATACGAATTTTTTGAAGAACGATTTGATAAAGTAAATGGAGGATTTGGTTCTCATCCCAAATTCCCTTCTCCGCATAATTTGGTTTTCTTGCTTCGGTATCATCATCTTACAGGCAATAAAAATGCCCTTTATATAGTCGAAAAAACTTTATCGGAAATGAGGAAGGGGGGAATTTATGATCAAATTGGATTTGGGTTTCATCGTTATTCCACCGATAGCAAATGGCTGCTCCCCCATTTCGAGAAGATGCTTTATGATCAAGCTCTTTTATTAAATGTATATACCGAACTTTATCAAATTACGAAGAATGATTTTTATAAATCGACTGCCAAAGAGATCGTAAAATATATAAGCCGAGATATGACCTCCCCCGATGGTGGATTCTATTCAGCCGAAGATGCAGATAGCGAAGGTATCGAAGGTAAGTTTTATGTATGGTCTGAAAATGAACTAAATTCTTTATTGACAGATGCGCAGTTTGATTTCGTTAAAGAACATTTTAATACTTCCCCCGAAGGGAATTTCCATGATGAATCTTCTCATCAGAATACTGGTGAAAATATTTTATTTTTAAAAAATGAATTTTCTCCCGCAGAAGAATTAGTATTTGAGCCAATCAGAAAAATTTTATTTGCTCACCGCGATAAAAGAATACATCCATTCAAAGATGATAAAATCCTTACTGATTGGAATGGATTAATGATAACGGCACTTGCAATTGCAGGCAGGGTGTTTCATAATCAGTTTTTTATTTCTCTAGCTGAGCGAGCTGCTAAATTTGTTTTCGATAATTTATTAAATTCGGATGGTAAACTTCTTCACCGATATCGCGATGGTGAATCTTCTTTAGATGCTAATATCGATGATTATTCTTTTTTTGTATCGGGACTAGTTGAGCTTTATCAAACCACTTTTAAGCCCGCTTATCTTGAGCATGCAATTAAATTAACCAATCATGCGATAGATGAATTTTGGGATTCCGATTTAGGTGGTTTCTTCTTTACCGGCATTAATTCCGAAACTATTCTTACACGCACAAAAGAATATTATGATGGTGCTATCCCTTCGGGTAATTCCGTTTTTATTACTAATTT
>JALNXG010000090.1 GCA_023230485.1 Melioribacteraceae bacterium | reverse complement strand
GGCTTCTAAAATACAAAAGAATTATTTCACTTTAATTTCTATTTCTTTCGGTTTTGCTTCTTCTGCTTTTGGAATCGAGATTTTCAACTGTCCATCTACAAATTCTGCTTCAATCTTTTCTTCGATAATTAACTCAGGAAGAGTGAATGAACGATAGAATTTTCCATAAGCTCTCTCTGTTCTATGAGTTTGAATATCTTTTGATTCAACTACACTTTTTCTTTCGCCACTGATTGATAGACGACCGTTATTGAAAGAAATCTTTACGTCCTCTTTCTTTACTCCCGGTAAATCTATATGTAACTGATAATGATTTTTGTCTTCTGTTATATCAGTTAATGGCAACCAGTTCGATAATGAAGATTCTGAATCTTGCTCTGAATTTTTGTTTAGCATTTCACCAATTGAATTAAAGAATTTACTAAATTCTCTTTCAGTGTTGTAAAATTCTCTTGTTGGGTTATATCTTAATAAGGTCATTTCTGCCTCCATTTTGTTTATTTGTTATGTTTAATTTTACTTATATACAATAAATTTCCGTGCCAAATTATTTTATAGCCGTAATTCATTGTAAAACAATAAGTTATAGCAATTTGGCACTTTGAATGTAATAACATTAATTTCGTCATACTAATTGTCGTATATGATGCTTTCCCGACATCAGGGCATTTTATATGTCATTTTTACTATACATCTTTAGACGTTGAAAATAAAATTAATTTCCTTTCTTTCTAATTTGGTTGTATTTTTATTCCTTATTTTCTAAAGAAAAGAGATAATGGATTTTAAGAAACATCTAAAACAGACTATAATACTTTCACTACCTATTGCGATAGGTCAGCTAGGGCATGTTATGCTTGGGGTTGTCGATAGCTTGATGGTTGGGAAAATCGGTTCTGCTTCTTTAGCCGCTGCATCTCTTGTAAATAGTCTCTTTTTCTTGGTACTCGTTTTCGGAATCGGTGTTTCTTATGCACTTACACCATTAATAGCTATTGCAGTCGGTGCTAAAACAAATAATGAAGGTGGCTCTCTTATTAATAACTCATTAATTGTGAACCTTGTTACCGCCGTAGTGATAGTCGCAGTTCTCTGGGGTGTTTCATTCCTAATCCCTTATATGAGTCAACCCGAAGATGTAGTAGGTTTAGCCATTAGTTATCTCCGAATTATCACGCTTTCAGTCGTCCCTTTTTTAATATTCCAAACTTATAGGCAATTTCTCGAAGGTCTCTCGATTCCTAATCCGCCTATGTATATTGCTATCGGGGCGAACTTTTTTAATGCGTTCATTAATTGGATTTTTATCTTCGGAAAGTTTGGTATTGAACCAATGGGTTTAGATGGAGCAGGTTATGCCACAACCATCACTCGTACTTTAATGGCTCTATCATTGATGTTTTTCGTCTTTAAATATCAAAGAGTTGCAAAATATTCTCCGGGCTTAAACTTCCGATTATTCGATTTAAAAATTATTAAGAAAATTATAAGCATCGGAATTCCCACTGGTTTCCAATACCTTTTTGAAGTCGCCGCTTTCTCATTTTCGGCAATTATGATCGGCTGGCTTGGTAAAATTCCATTAGCAGCTCATCAAGTAGCTATATCACTTGCTTCATTAACTTATATGGTAACTCTTGGAATTTCATCTGCAGGAACTATTCGTGTAGGTAATTTTCTCGGTGAAGGGAAAATTGATGATGTAAAAAAAGCCGGCTATTCTGCACTTGCCCTATCTATTTCTTTAATGTCAGTCTTCGCCGTTATTTTTATTCTATTTAGAAACTATCTCCCACTAATCTTTATTAATGAAAAAGAAGTAATTCTATTAGCTGCTAATCTTTTTATAATTGCCGGATTTTTCCAACTTTCCGATGGCACTCAAGCTACGGGACTTGGAATTTTGCGCGGTTTGACTGACGTAAAAGTCCCTCTTTATCTTAGCTTCGCCGCTTACTGGTTATTCGGAATCCCTGCCGGATTATTTTTTGGATTTTATCTTGATATGGGAACAGTTGGCATCTGGATTGGGCTTTCAATTGGTCTTACTATTCTAGCTCTACTTTTAGTAATCCGATTCAAAACCAAAACTGATCAACTATTGTTTTCTAAGAATCTTGGATCAATTTCTTAACTTGCCGTTGCATCATTTGTATAATTCCTATTAATCCAAGATTTTTCCCCATTGAAAGATTATACCCAAATATTCTGAATACTATATCAGTATTTATAGTAATTACTGATTGTAAGTCGGTATTCTCAAGCCCTTCTTCTAATATTGAACATAATGCTTTTGCTGAAACTCCATGCGGATTTTCCACGTAAAAATAAAATCGTGGATTACCCACTTCATTAATTATACTCCAGACATAAACTCCAGACTCGCAATATTCAACTTTTTTATCTAATGCGTAAGGTTTTGAAGCAATGGTTTCAGGTACTTCCTTAAAACTATCTGCATACGAGATAAGATATTCAATCTTTTCCTGATTATCCATATTCTCAAAAAATTCAACTATCTTCTCTAATTTATCTATCATTTAATTCTCATTTTTGAATTGGGAGCCCAACTGAATTCCCCCATTCAGTCCAACTACCATCGTAATTTTTTACATTTTTAAATCCAAGTAGATATTTTAATAAGAACCATGTATGGCTACTTCTTTCTCCTATTCTGCAATAAACTATTAAATCATCATCACTATTTAGGTGATTTTCAACAAGATATAGTTTCTCTAATTCATCTGCAGATTTAAAAGTACCGTCTAAGTCATTGACTGCTTTTGCCCAAGGTACATTTAATGCCCCAGGGATATGACCTCCTCTTAACGCACCTTCATTTGGATATTCAGGCATGTGTAATCTCTTCCCTGTATATTCCTCCGGACTCCTTACATCAATTAATGACATTCCATTTTTTATATGAAATACAACATCATCCCTAAATGCTCTTATATCATTATCATTCCTTGTCTCTGACTTATAATCCGATTCTTGATATACAATTACTTCGCGAGTTAGTGGCTTTCCCTCTTTTTCCCATTTTAATCTACCCCCATTAATTATTTTAGCATTTGTATGTCCAAATAATTTAAATACCCAAAACGCATAGCAAGCCCACCAGTTACTTTTATCTCCATAAAATACCACTGTAGTATCATTTGATATTCCGTTCTTTGACATCAATTTTTCAAAATCTTCTTTTCCAATATAATCCCGGACTAATTGATTATTTAAGTCATTAGTCCAATCAATTTGAACAGCTCCCGGAATATGTCCTGTTGAATATAATAGAGGGTCCTCATTTGATTCAACAATTCTTATCTCTTTCTTATCAAGATTTTGTAGAAGCCAGTCAGTTGTAACTAAAACCTCTTTATTAAAATATTCTTTTTCATTTTTAGATTTCATTTCTCAAACCCTTTCTTTTTATTTATTTTTGCATTCAACTGATAAACCAATATTTCCTCTATTTTGTTCTGCATAAAGGACCTTTTAATGAATAAATTTGCACCTGTATTTGTAATTATTGCAGCTTCCCTCTGGGGTATCGATGGTATTATTCTTCGCCCAGCACTTTATAATCTCCCCGTACCTTTAGTCGTACTAATTGAAACCTCAATTGCTGCAATTTTATTAACTCCAATTTTAGCATTGAGATTAAAATCCATCAAGCAATTAAAGCTTAAAGATTGGATCGCCTTTATGGGAGTTGCCCTCCTTGGTGGTGCTATCGGTACAATGGCAATAACCAAAGCCCTCTTTTATGTGAATTTCGTAAACCTTTCAGTTGTTATTTTAATCCAAAAACTACAACCTGTTTTTGCTCTAACTTTTGCAGCACTTTTCCTTAAAGAAAGACTACCAAAAGAATTTTTCTTATGGGCTGCATTCGCTATTGTCGGAGCATATTTAATGACTTTTGGTTTTAAACTTCCAATTCTTACGACCGGTGATAAAACAATTCTCGCCGCAGGGTTGTCTATAATCGCAGCTGCAAGCTTTGGCTCTTCTACTGTTCTTTCAAAACGAGCATTAAAAAACGTCTCGTATGAAACAGGTACTTATCTTAGATTCTCTATCACTGCTTTAATTATGTTGATAATTAACATTTTTATGAATGATTTCGGCTCAGTTTCCCAAATAAATTTTCATCAATGGATAATATTTCTAGTTATTGCTCTTACTACCGGTGGAATAGCAATCGTTTTTTATTACTATGGACTTAAAAGAATCTCCGCCTCAGTGGCTACTATTTGCGAACTTGCATTCCCTCTCACAGCTGTTATTCTCGAATATTTTATTCATCAGAATATTCTTTCGGCTGTTCAATGGTTTGGTGTAACTATTTTGCTCCTTAGTATAATAAAAGTAAGCGGCGTAAAATTCATTAAGAGTAATTGATTATTTATTCTCTTTTTCAAACTTGAGCGATGCTGAATTTATACAATACCTTAAACCTGTTGGCTGTGGTCCATCATCGAATAAATGTCCGAGATGCGCTCCACATCTCTTGCATACTACTTCTGTGCGTGTCATGAAATGACTATTATCCACTTTCTCTTCAATCATACTTGCATTTTCTGTTGCAGAGAAACTAGGCCAGCCGCATCCCGCATCAAACTTTGTCTCGGAAGTAAATAACACTTCGCCGCATCCTATACATCTATATTTCCCATCTTCAAAATTATTCCAATATTCGCCTGTGAATGGTCTTTCTGTTCCCTTTTGTCGAGCTACTTCATATTGCTTTGGGGATAATTGCTCTTTCCATTCAGCATCTGTCTTTTCAATTTTTTCCATAATCTTTACCTCATCTTTTTGATGATTAATTTCCGGTTGAGTACATCCAACCACTATCGCCATAAGTAATAATATTTTTTTCATAATAGATAATATGACAAATTGTCGATTAATAATCCATACAATTATTAATGACCTAAATAGATTTTTTTAATTGAGATTATTCTGATAGTCTTTTGCTTCTTGAAGTGAATTGAAATAACCGATTCTTACACGATACCATGTACCACGGCGTTGGCTTACAAATGCTTCTTGTACAAATGCTTTATGCCCTGTGGCTATTAATCTATCAGCTTCACTTTCTGCTGTAGCTTTATTTTTCCAACTTGAAACTTGGAAGCAATATAAATTTCCGTCTGTAAATACTACTCCCTCAGGATTTGTTTCATTCTCCGATTGATATTGTGTTGAATTAGATTTTTTTACTGACCCAATTTTTATATCAGGCAATTTGGTTTTTGGTAATTCCTGTGATTCATTATTTATCTTTATATCGATTTTTTCGTTGCTCGCTTTTGGTGCTTCATCCGCATTTTTTTCTATACTTATTTCAGGAAATTTTTCTTTATTGTTTTCAACGGTTTTCTTTAATATCTCTTCTGGACTTGATCTGTCCTCAATCGTCTTAACTATATCTTTACTTAATTCAGAAAATATAACCGGATCAAGAATAGCAACATTATCGGCATTTATCCCGGCGTCTCCGGTATCAGTTTTAGAAACATCTCTCCCCTTACCGGCATCATCGTTAGAAGCATCCACTACCTTTCTAGCATCAGCTTTTCCGACATCTACCTGGGGCACATTGTTTTTTCCGAAATTATTTTTAGCAGAATCATTACCAACACCCTCACCTTTTGCAACATCATTTTTTGCTATCTCTTTTTTAGTCGTATCTTTTTTTGCAACAGCACTTTCAGGCTCTTTAAATATTTTCACTTTCGTAAGACTTCCGCCAAGTATATCAACGCATTTATTATATATTGCACTCATAATCGGTGAGTTCTCGATAGGTGTAGATAGGTTCTCATTATTCAATGAGAATGAAGGGAGATTCGATTCGCCTACTATTTTATTCTTTTCATTATAATATAAAACCCCTATTACATTATATTTCCTCATAAAGGAATTAAACAGAAGTTGGGATTTCACACTTTTTACTTCTTCATTTATATTACTTATTTGTTGCGGAGTTTTATAAATTATTATACTTAATAAAGAAATTTGATTCTCGTATTGTTTAATCGAAGACGTATCAATATTTGCTACCTGTCTTTCGTCTTCAAAAACATTCAGCCATTTTTGCCCGTATGCATTGCCGGACAAGAGGAGAATAAAAACAAAAACAATATAAAATTTTCTCATTAATTCTTTATCTTATTAGATTGATTTTTAAATTTACAAAAATTGTACAATTCTTACAGTAATAAATTAATCTGGAGTGAAAATGTCCACTGAAATCTTGGCACGTCTTCAATTCGCTTTTACAATCGGTTTCCATTATATCTATCCCCCTCTTAGTATCGGACTTGGGGTAATCCTCGTCATAATGGAAGGCATGTATCTTAAAACAAAAAAACCACTTTATGAAAAAATGACAAAATTTTGGGTAAAGATTTTCGCCCTCACTTTTGCACTTGGTGTTGCAACGGGAATAGTGATGGAATTTGAGTTCGGTACTAACTGGGCAACATATTCAAGATTCGTAGGAGACGTCTTCGGCAGTGCTCTTGCCGCAGAAGGTATTTTCGCATTCTTCCTCGAATCCGGTTTTCTTGCAATTCTCGTCTTCGGTTGGGAAAAAGTTTCCCCTAAAGTTCATTTTTTCGCTACTATAATGGTTGCTCTCGGAGCAATGATGAGTGCCGTATGGATTGTAGTAGCTAATTCTTGGCAGCAAACACCCGCCGGCTTTCATATCGTAGGCGAGGGACTTAATGCACGTGCCGAAATTACAGATTTCTGGGGAATGGTTTTTAATCCTTCTTCTATGGAAAGACTTTCTCATACATTATCAGGTGCATGGCTAGCTGGTGCATTCCTCGTAATTAGCGTTAGTGCTTATTATTTGCTAAAGAAAAGAAATATTGAATTTGCAAAGAATTCAATTAAGATTGCTCTTATCGTTGCTACATTTGCTTCCCTATTTCAATTATTCACCGGACATCAAAGTGCAGTAGGGATTTCAAAAACTCAACCTGCAAAATTAGCCGCTTTTGAAGCACATTTTGATTCATCCGCTGTCGCTCCTCTTTACCTATTCGGATGGGTAAATGAAGATAATCAAAAAGTAAATTTCGGTATCGCTATCCCGGGTATGCTTAGCTATCTAATATATGGCGATGCTGATCGTCCCGTAACCGGACTTAATGCTTTCGCAAAAAATGATATCCCACCTGTAAATATTGTATTTCAATCGTACCATTTAATGGTGGCAATAGGCATGGCTCTAATTGCTATCTCCTTATTTTCGATTTTCCTTTGGTGGCGGAAAAAACTATTCGACCATAAATGGTTCTTATATGTTTTGGTTTTTTCGGTACTCGGTCCACAGTTAGCTAATCAACTCGGTTGGATTTCTGCCGAAGTTGGCAGACAACCGTGGATAGTTTATAACCTTCTTCGTACTTCAGAAGGACTTTCAAAAGCAGTAGAAAGTAGCCAAATCGTTTTCTCACTTATCCTTTTTGGTATAATTTATTTGCTCTTATTCATACTCTTTATCTTTCTATTAAATCAAAAGATTCAACATGGACCGGATGACCCTGAAACTATTCCTTCCGAATATGAACATCAGAAAACCGCTTTAGATAGAAATATAGGAGAATAAGAATATGGAATTTACTTTTGACTTAAATACAATTTGGTTTATACTTATCGGAGTATTATTAGCTGGATATGCAATATTAGACGGATTCGATCTCGGTGTTGGCTCTCTACATCTCTTCGTTCAAGAAGATGAAGATAGAAGAATTCTAATTAATTCTATTGGACCGGTATGGGATGGAAATGAAGTCTGGCTCGTAACGGGCGGTGGTGCTCTATTTGCAGCGTTCCCTCATGTTTATGCCACTGTCTTCTCCGGTTTTTATACTGCATTTATGCTTCTACTATTTGTACTCATTTTCCGTGCAGTCGCAATTGAATTTAGAAGCAAACAGCCGATGGCTTGGTGGCGTAAAAGTTGGGATGTGGCATTCTCTGTCTCAAGTATACTAATCGCTCTACTCATGGGAGTAGCTCTTGGTAATATAATAACCGGTATCCCTCTCGGCGCAGATAAAGAATTCCAAGGAACATTTTTATCGCTACTTAATCCTTATGCAATCATGGTTGGAATTACAACCGTTGCCCTCTTTATGATGCATGGCTCAATCTATCTCGCAATGAAAACCGAAGGTCATCTTCAAGAAAGAGTAACAAAATGGATTAATAATACAATCATTTTCTTTGTTATTACTTATGTAACAACAACCATGTTCACTCTAATATATGTACCACATATGACCGAACATTTCAAATCAGAACCATGGCTGTTTTTTGTTGCTGTTTTGAATATGCTTGCTATTGCTAATATTCCAAGGGAGATCCATCTAAAAAAATATTTCCTTGCGTTCCTTTCTTCTTGCGCATCAATCATAGCACTTTTAGCTCTATTCGCAATTGGTCTTTTCCCTGATATAGTTATCTCCAATCCTAATCCTGAATTTTCTCTAACTATATATAATGCTGCTTCATCGCAGAAAACTTTAGGTATAATGCTTACGATAGCTATTATAGGAATTCCTTTTGTTTTAGCTTATACTATTAGCATTTACTGGGTTTTTAGAGGAAAAGTAAAATTAACACCAATGAGTTATTAAAAAATATTGTATCTTTATATCTGATTTTCTTGACTATAACAGTAGTATATATTAATTTTTCCAAAATTATTTCGGTTTAAAATGCTAACAGAATTTGGTAAGATCTTTGTCTTCATCTTATTGGCAGCAATTTTTGTGGTTGTAGCTCTTTTTGTTGCTAAATTGATCAGACCTGCACGCCCTACAAAGGAAAAACTATCTATTTATGAATGCGGTGAAGACCCAGTCGGTTCTCCTTGGGTTAAGTTTAATATTCGTTTTTATGTTATCGCCCTTATATTCTTAATTTTCGATGTCGAAGTAGTTCTTCTCTTCCCCTGGGCACTCGCTTATAAAGATTATGGCATTTATGGATTCTTAGTAGGAATTATTTTCTTATTAATCCTTACTCTCGGAATGGCTTATGAATTTCGTAAAGGCGATATTCAATGGGCTAGACCGGAACCTAAGGCTCTCGATCTCGAAAAACTTTTCAAAAAAGATTTACAAATTGACAATTCATCAGAAATTAAAGAATAATTATGGGTTTATTAGATAAACAATTTTCAGATAGCAATATTGTAGTAGCTAAAGTAGATGATTTAATAAATTGGGCGCGCCTTTCTTCAATATGGCAATTAGGTTTCGGACTAGCATGTTGCGCCATCGAAATGATGGCAGCCTCTGCTTCTAATTATGATTTCGATCGCTTTGGTGTAATGCCCCGCAATACACCTCGCCAAGCAGATGCTATTATTATTTCAGGTACCGTTACTCTTAAAATGGCATTAAGAATAAAAAGATTATACGAACAGATGCCCGATCCAAAATATATTATCTCTATGGGAAGCTGTGCTAATTGTGGCGGGCCTTATTGGGATCATGGATATCACGTTTTAAAGGGTGTCGATAGAGTAATCCCTGTCGATGTTTATGTACCCGGCTGTCCTCCTCGTCCTGAAGCCCTTTTTGAAGGTCTATTAAAATTACAAGAAAAAATTCGTAATGAATCATTGAGAAAAAAATCAGCATGAAAAATCCAGAAGAAATTTTAGAATTAATTAAATTTAACTTCCCTGATCTTGAAGTTACTATTGATGCTTCTCTGCCGGTAGAATCGATTATCTCTATCGACCCATTGAATATCCATTTAGTTGCTCAATTCCTTAAAACTAATCCGGAACTTATGTTCGATAGTCTAATGTCCCTTTCGGGAGTTGATGACGCAAATGGTGAAAAAACTAAAGATGAAGAAGGAACAGAAATTATTACCGGCGGCACCCTTTCTGTTTATTATCATCTACATTCTACATCTCTAAAACATAAAATTACATTGAAAGCTTCTACTAATAGAGAGAAACCGGGAATTGAATCGGTGGAAAACATTTGGAAAACAGCCGATTGGCATGAAAGAGAAGCTTATGATATGTTCGGTATTATCTTCCTTAATCATCCTGATTTAAGAAGAATTTTAATGCCTTACGATTGGGACGAATCATACCCATTAAGAAAAGATTATAAAAATCCTGAATTTTATCACGGAATGAAGGTGCCCTACTGATATGGCTTTGAAAACTGAAGAAATGGTTTTAAATATGGGTCCACAGCACCCTTCTACTCACGGTGTGCTTAGACTTGAACTGGAAATTGAAGGCGAATTAATTAAAAACGTTAAACCGCATATCGGTTATCTTCACCGCTGTTTTGAAAAACACGCTGAAGCTATGACTTATCCGCAGGTAATTCCATATACCGATCGTATGGATTATCTCGCTTCTATGTATAATAATTTTGGTTACGTTCTTGGTGTAGAAAAATTACTCGGTATCGAAGTACCCGAAAGAGTTCAATATATTCGTGTAATCATGGGCGAACTTCAAAGAATTGCTTCTCATCAAGTTGCTATCGGTACTTATGGACTTGATCTTGGCGCATTTACTCCGTTCCTCTATCTATTCCGCGATCGTGAAAAAATACTTACTCTTTTTGAAGAAACTTGCGGTGCTCGTCTTCTATATAATTATATGTGGGTCGGTGGACTTTCGCACGATATCCATCCTGATTTTATTCGTAAAACTAAAGAGTTCGTTAAATATTTCCGCCCGAATATTCAAGAAGTAAATAACCTTCTTACATTTAATAAGATTTTTATCGAAAGAACTGCAAATGTAGGTATCCTCCCTCTTGATGCGGCAATCAATTTCGGAATGACCGGTCCGAATCTTAGAGCGAGCGGTCTTGCATTCGATATCAGAAAAGAAGACCCTTATTCTATATATGATCGTTTTGATTTTGATATCCCTGTCGGTGAAGGTACTGTTGGTACTGTTGGTGATTGCTGGGATCGGTATTACGTTAGAGTTCTAGAAATGGAACAAAGTTTAAGAATCATTGAGCAGGCATTGGATCAAATCCCTGAAGGTGACGTTCAATCTGCTATCCCTAAACGTATTAAACCTCCGAAAGGATCGGTTTATACTAGAGTGGAAAACCCACGCGGTGAATTAGGTTATTTTATAATTAGTGACGGAAGTACAAGTCCTTTTAGAGTAAAAGTAAGAGCCCCCTCTTTCGTAAGTCTCTCGGTTCTTGGTGAACTTTGTAAAGGTCATTTGGTTTCTGACGTCGTGGCAATTTTAGGCAGCATTGATATAGTATTAGGAGAAGTGGATAGATAATGTACGAATTCCTGACAAACTTAATCGGTAATGAAGTGTTAGCTTGGATTAT
>JALNXG010000089.1 GCA_023230485.1 Melioribacteraceae bacterium | reverse complement strand
AAGTTGGCGGGGTAGCTCAGCAGGTTAGAGCAATGGAATCATAATCCATGTGTCGGGGGTTCGAATCCCTCCCCCGCTACAATTTTGGAGTAAAAATATGTACACATTATTAATATCTTTATCAATACTTATTTCTTTTGTATTAATTGTAGTAATACTATTACAATCGAGTAAAGGCGGCGGTTTAGCCGGTACTTTCGGTGGAAGTGCGGGCGGTCAATTCGGTTCTGTTTTCGGTGCACGAAGAACTGCTGATTTTCTAAGCCGTGCTACATGGTGGCTTGGTGGTGCTCTATTAGTACTTGCTCTTGTAATTAACCTTTTCTTTCTTCCTAAGTCAACTTTAGATGGTAAAGAAAGTGTTATTCAAAGTGGTAAAAGACAAGCTGTTCCTGCTCAGCAGCAGGCTGTCCCAACTCAAAAACCTGTAAAATAATTTTCCTATTCGAAAAACCCCCAATTCTATGGGGGTTTTCCCTTTAAAAGGAACCACAATGAAAAAAAATCCAAAATTACTATCTCAAGTTAAATTACCTCCAACAACAAAAGCGTATAAAAATCTTGAGTTTCTAAATTCTTCTAATGCTAGAACCGTTAGAATTTTAGCAGAATATTATGAACCAAAGGCACGTCTTGAAAAAAATAATATTCAAGATACAATTGTATTTTTTGGGTCTGCGAGATTAAAATCAAGAAAAGAATCTTTAGAGATTTTGCGCGATAAGCAAGCTCTTTTTGTGAAAAAGAAAGCTAAATCTTCAGTTGTTAAACAAGCTGAAAAGCAATTAGAAATGTCACGTTATTATGAAGAAGCTGATGAATTAGCAAAAAAATTAACTAAATGGTCTAGTGCTTTGCCGACTGATAAAAGAAGATTTACGATTTGCAGTGGAGGCGGTCCCGGAATTATGGAGGCTGCTAATAAAGGAGCTAAGAAAGCAGGCGGTCCTTCAATCGGGTTCAATATTAGTATCCCTTTCGAACAATATGTTAATCCTTATGTAGAACCGGAAAATGCTTATGAATTTCATTACTTTTTTATGAGGAAATTTTGGTTTTCCTATCTTGCGAAAGCTTTAGTTGTATTCCCTGGTGGTTTCGGCACTTTAGATGAGATGATGGAAATTCTTACATTAGTTCAAACACGTAAAATTAAAAAGAATATGAAAATTATTATTTACGATGAGATATTCTGGAAAGAGATTATAAATTTTGAAGCTTTGATTGAGCACGGCGTTATCAGCAAAGGTGATATGAAACTATTTACTTTCTGCAATAATGTTGATCAAGCCTACAATGAAATAACAGAATATTTAACAAAAAACCCCTTGAAATAAGGGGTTTTTGTTAATTACTATTTGTCTCTTTGCATTGCTGCTTCTCGAGATGCTCTTCTTCTTGCTTTAATCAAGTCCATTCTTTTTTCAATCGATGGCTTTACAAAAAATGTTCTTTTCTTATATTCTTTTAGAATACCAGAACGTTCATATTTTTTCTTGAAGCGTTTTAGAGCTTTATCGATGTTCTCGTTCTCTTGAATCGTGATACCGACCAACTAATTCACCTGCCTTGGGTTGTTTTAAAATTAAATGTCATTAAAGATAAAAAGTTTCTTGGAATTAAGCAACATCTTTGATGAATCCATTTTTTACTGCATAACCATGAAGTCTTGTATATAGCATTTTTCTTGCGCGATGAATTCTAGACCGGACTGTACCCACCGGTGCATCAACGAAATCCGCAATCTCTTCATAAGTAAATCCTTCGATATCACTCAGAATGATAACTGTTCTGAAATCTTCCGAGAGTGATGCAATTGCACTAGTTATATCGTCATCTAATACACCTGCAAATGCATCTTCTTCATAATGTCTTGCTTCTACTTCGGATGATTTTATTGTCTCATAAAAATTTTGAATATCTTCATAATCTACTTTATCAGGTTCTTTCATAATTTTTCTATAATCATTTATGAAAGTATTTTTCATTATTCTATAAAGCCATGCCTTACAATTAGTTCCTTTTTCAAATTTATTAAAAAATCTGAATGCCCTTAAATAAGTCTCTTGCAAAAGGTCATTTGCATCTTCCTCATCTTTAGTTAATTTTAATGCAAAATTCAAAAGCGAGCTCATATGAGGCACAGCTTCTCTATCAAAATCAGCATATAGCTGTTCTGATGGATTATCCAGTGTAGTATTTTGTCTCGTTTTTGTCAACTTCAATCTTATTATTCGTATTAATTTAATAAATATAATTATAACTTGGAATAGGATACCAGATTATCCGATTATCAATAATCCATTTTCAAAAAAGTAAATAATATCATCATTGCCTCTAAGTTTTAAGTTTGCCTCACCATCAATAGATAAATTTCCTTCTACTAAAACTAAACCATTTTTTGAAAAAATATCATGTGCATTTGAAAAGGAGAGGTCTCCGATTTCTTTAATAAACGATTTTATTTTGTAACAGTTATTGTTTATATCAAATTCTTTCTTTCTAATGATTCCAATATCAACCTTATAATTATTGTCGTTTCTAATCACTGTTACGTCTTCAATTAGAAGATCAAAAAACGATTCCATATTTACCGGTGTATCGAAATAGGTTTTATCTTCACATAATTTATATTCTCCGGTACAAATAATTTTTAATGCTGAAAGTAATGCAACGAAATTAAGTTTTCGTATAAAAAACTTATTATCATCACTTGCCCAGTAACCGGATTCGATAAGAATTGAAGAGGTTCCGTTAAGAATAAAATTATCTCCGAAAGAGCGCGGCTCATGATCATCTTTATAGCGCGCTATATGACCCGGTATAAATTCTTGCAAAACACTTATAATCCCTGAAATCACTCTAATCGCTTCTTTTCTTACAGGTGTAATTTCGTTCGAGTGATCTTGTGGTGGAGCTAGGAAAGACATTGCAGTTGACTTATAGCTATTGCCGGGTGAGTAGTAACTATCTTGATCGTGAAGATTAAATCCAAATTGAGGTTTTAACTCTTTTTGTAATTGTTTTAATATTTTTGCTTCCGGACTAACAGCTTTTATATAATCTCTATTTAGATCGATATTTATGGCATTTTCTCTTTTAAAAACTTCTGCACCATCCGGATTTAACATCGGAATGATATAAAGCGTTAGTTTCTCTAAAATCT
Organism: Melioribacteraceae bacterium; assembly: GCA_023230485.1. Lineage (GTDB taxonomy): Bacteria > Bacteroidota > Ignavibacteria > Ignavibacteriales > Melioribacteraceae > BRH-c32. Next base: position 8,325 of record JALNXG010000089.1, on the reverse strand, counting down.
CATTTCTAAAAGAATCATATTCATCCTTCGCAGAGAAAAAATTAAGGAAGTCGAATAAGGACATTGTAGCGGTTGGCTCATCTCCATGCATTTGAGACCAGAGTAAGATTTTTATTTTACCTTTGCCAATTTTTATGCAATAGATTTCTTTTTCTAAAACTGATTTTCCAATTTCGGATATCTCAAAGAGAGGTGAAGTGCCTAAGCCTATTATAAGTTCTTTTATAAGAAGATGCTTGATAAATTTATTTGTGAATTTCCGTTCCGAATAAATTTCGTATCTCTTATATAGCTGATTGATTAATGTATTTGTATCCACCATTCACCCATTTATGTATATACCAATCTAAGTATAATCAACTATATATGTAAAGTATCAATACATTATACCTACATTAAGAGTGATATAAAAATGTCCAAAATCCTTTCTGAGGCGATTTTTAATGTTTTCTACGCCATCATTAAACATATGGATATAATAGTAACGAGCATTAATTCCAATCAAATTATCTTTACTAATACCGAAATTAGCTCCGAAACCTACATATCCCCCTGCAGAAAGATAACCACGTGCTTTTCCAAAGGAACTGAAAAATTCTTTTTCATAGGGAGTTGATACAACAAGTGTTGGTCCAACACCAAAATTAATGTATGGTCTTAAATTATCTGAGATTGATTCAGAAAATAATCTGAATTGAAGTCCAAGATTTAATGGAAGGAGGAATACACGATTCTCTTTATTAAATGTATATGGAACACCCCAATAGTCTATATACTCAACTTCACGTTCATCTTTAGATTCCGAAAAGGAGAAATCGATAAATCCGGTAATATCCTCGGCTACATCTCTTCTTAAGAAAGTCCCCAGTCCGAATCCTCCTTCGCCGAACATAATATCCATTCCCCAAGCACTATTAGGGAATATTTCTCGTTCAGGTGGTGGAGCTAGTTTCCCAATTTTCTGTGGAAATACTACGCTTGTCATTAAGATCAATAACATAACTATTCGTTTCATTTATTCACCATTTTCTCTTAATTTATTATTTAAAATAATTATAAAATGTTTAAAAACAACCATACAAAATAATACCCTAATAAATTACAATAAATGATTTTTTCACGCGAAAACATAAAAAATATTAATATGTCAGCTTTGATAAGGGATTCGCTCGAAGCTGTTAACTTAGATTCTTTTCTTTTTATTGTTCCTACAAATAGATGGGCAAGGAATTTCAAAAAAGAATTAATCGATAAATCCCCTCATAAAACATCAGAAAAAATCAATATAGAAACTCTAACAACCCTTACGCAGAAATTGTTGCAATCTTATGAAAAGTTCGATTTAATTAATTCTGCAACAAGTTATGTCTTTTTGAAAGAGACAATTCAAGAAGCGGAAATTGAATATTTTGAAAATTATAAAAACGAAGTACCCGATGGAACTCTTGAAGAGCTTAATAATGTAATCGGAGAATATAAGAAAGAGGGAATTGATTCAAAGAGATTATTGGAAAATGCAGAAGAACTTTCAGGATATGAAAAATCTAAAGCTGTTGGTATTGCAAAAATAATCGATATATATACAAGAAAATGTTTCGCAGCCAAAAGCATAGAGATTGGCGACATCTATTTTATAATTGCTAATCTTCCACAAGAAAAATTTTCTGAGTTGTTCACTCTTCATTTCCCTAACCTAAGCTATATTTATGTCAATGGATTCAATGGATTTTCTTCTTTAGAACTAAAGATTATAAATCGATTGTCTTTCGTTAATAAAGTAAAAATATTTATTAATTTAGATTATAATATAGCCAATGAAAAGCTTCATAGACATTTAAAAACCGCTTATGAATCATTTATTTCGTATGAATATAATTTAATTGACGATATAAATGATCAAACAAAGACTTCAAATCTGCTAACAGAATTTCTATCCCAAAATTTTCTTCGCTCAGTGAAAAATAAAGAAAGTAGATTCCCTATAATAAAATTAGAAGGTGAAGACCGATATAAAGAAATTGAATTAAATGCTAGAGAGATAAAATTACTAATTAAGAAGGGGATTAAGCCACATAAAATTGCATTGGTATTTAATTTAATTAAAGAATATTCACCAATTATAAGAGAAGTTTTTTCAATCTACGAAATACCTTTTAATTTAAGCGACCGATATTCTCTTGATACAATTCCGGTAATCAGTTCTATAATTAATTTTTTAGAAATTGAAGAAGATGATTATTATTATAAATCGTTCTTTAGGGGAATTAGTTCAAAATTTCTTTCTATCTCGGATACGGATTTCACGAAGCTATTAAAAATTTCTTCTGAACTAAGAATTATTTCAGGTTATAAAAATTGGATCAATTCCATTGAGATTCAATTAGCTAGTGGTGAAGACCTTGAGTTAAGAGAGGCATTAAATGGAATTATTACAGTTCATAAAACTTTACAACCATTTGCTGAACCACAAACCATCGAATCATTCTTAGAAAATTTAAAAAACTTGATTCAAAAGACTGGTCTTTTTCATAAGATGCTCAAATCCGAATCAGAGAATGCAGAAAAAAATATAAAAGCATTATCCGTTTTCTATGAATCAATATTCGAAGTTCTTACTAGAATGAAAACTTATGATGGAGAATCAAAACTCTATTCACTTTCTGATTACCTAAATATACTCAGAACCATCTGCAAATGGAGTCGGTTCAACGTAAAGGAACGTTCTGATTATGGAATTCAAATTACAACATTAGAAGAAATTAGAGGATTGGATTTTGATTATATTTTTATTGGTGGGATGTGTGATGGCGATCTCCCTACTAAGCAAAATTCAGATATTTTTCTTTTCGGGGATGTAAAAAAACAGATAGAAATACAATTTAGCAAGGATGCATATAAGTTTTATCAAACTCTTTCGATGTACAAAAAAGGAATTTATATTTCTACTCCCTCGTATGGGAAAAATAATAATTTCGAAGAATCATATCTTGTCAAAGCATTAAAAAGAATTTTGGATATTGAATCGAAAACCTTGATTCAATATAGCGATTCAATTTTTTCTAAAAAAGATTTTCTTATTGAAGCGGGGAGACTTGAGTTAAATCAATACAATATTTTTTATGGTGAGACTGATATTATCGATGGGATTAGGATAGAGAAATTATTTAATGAAATTGAAATAGATAAAATAAGGATTAATAAGAAAATTAGTAATGAATATAGTGGTTTAATACCAAAAAATAATTTATTACTCCCTGCATTTGAAAAAATCTATTCTATTACTCAACTTGAAACCTATGCGAAGTGCCCATATAAATATTTTGTTGAACGAATGCTTCATATTGATACGATTGAAGACCCGGATGAGAATATTACATCTCTTGAAATGGGTAGTTTGCTCCATAATATACTTTTCCTATTCTATTTAGAAATTTCTAAAAAAAATATTGTCATCAAAAACTGCTCAGATAAAGTTTTTAATTATTCATTAGATATCATAATGAAAATTGGAAATGAGGCAATCAATGAATATAAATTTGATAGAGTTAAATCTTTCTTTGAAATTGAACAAATATTTGGCATTGAAGGGAATAGAGAAAAATCAATCCTTTATCAATTTGTAAAATATGAAAGAGAAAATCAGGAAGATTTTATTCCTTCCTATTTTGAGCTGGAATTTGGAATGAATGATTCTCCCCCTATCGAAATTAATGATGTGAAAATAAAAGGAAAAATCGATAGAATTGATATTTATGATGATAAAATCGGAATCATCGATTATAAAAAGAGCATTGCAAAAGTTGTTAAAAATGATGTAAAAAATGGTCTATCGCTACAATTAATAATATATATTGCTGCCGCAGTGGAAATACTCAAAAATAAATTGGATGAAGAGATGTTTCCTAATTTTGTATCTTATTATTCTTTGAAATATAATGTAAATGATTTTGGGTTAAGTAAATTTCCCACCAAAAGGGATAAAGAAAAAATTGATTATTATATAGAGCTATCGAAAAGCCATATAAAAAATTATGTAGAATCGATTGATAACGGAATTTTTAATTTAACTAAATTAGATGGGGATAAAAAGCCATGTAAAAATTGCAATTTTTCTAAAATGTGCCGAATCGCAGAATCTTTGCCCTACTAATAAGCTTGAAATCTATTTATTAAATTACTATGTTTGTCTATGCCACTGCTGATGCGGTGGCAATTTTTTTTAAATTTTTCTAATAGGAGTAATAAAAGTGAGTAGCATTGTCTATTTAAGCAAAGAAAAAATGCGAGAGGTAGAAAAAGAGCTTGCTGAATTGAAGACCAAAGGAAGAAAAGAAATGGCAGAGAGGATCAGCGAGGCACGTTCTCATGGTGATCTATCTGAAAATGCTGAATATGATGCAGCAAAGGATTCGCAAGGATTAATGGAGTTGAAGATTAGTAAGCTCGAAGAGATGCTTTCTAAAGCAAGAATAATTGATCCTTCTACAATGCCTAAAGATGAATCTCATCTATTATCGACTATTACGGTTAAGAATCATAACAACAAGAAAACTTACAAATATACTCTTGTCTCACCAGAAGAAGCGGATTTAGATCAAGGGAAAATTTCTATAACTTCCCCTGTGGGACAGGCGCTTTATGCTAAAAAAGCAGGTGAAGTAATTGATGCCAAAGTCCCAGCTGGAATCATTAAATTTGAAATCATTTCAATAGAGTAAAAAAGCCCCTAAGGGGCTTTTCTTTTCATATGTCATCTCTAAACATAAATAGTAAATCAAAAATTGAACAAAAAGTAATTAAATTTATTGCGGATAATTGTCTAATAAATGAAAATGATCAAATCTTGATTGCGTTAAGTGGAGGTGCAGATTCTGTTTTCGCATTTTTATTTTTTCTCAAATTTGCTAAGAAATTTAAGATTACAATTTCAGCTATTCACATTAATCATAAATTGCGAGGAAATGAAGCTGAAGAAGATCAAAAATTCTGCGAAGTACTTTGCCACAATCATTCAATTCCATTTTATAAATTTAGAGTCAATGTTGGTAAAATTGCAGCCAGAGAAAAAACATCAATTGAAGAGACCGGCAGAAATATTCGTTATAAGATTTTCGATGATTTAATTAAATCAAAGGGTTATGATAAAATTGTAACGGCTCATCATTCAGATGATAATATAGAAACTATTTTATTTAATTTATTTAGAGGAAGTGGTCTAAAAGGATTATCAGGTATTCCAATCGTAAGAGGAAAAATAATTAGGCCCCTTCTATCGATTACCAAAAAGGAAATTTTAGAATATCTAACTTTAACTGAACAAACATATAGAGAAGATGCATCGAATAATGATGAAATATATAAAAGAAATTTTATTAGAAATAATCTGATTCCTTCGCTAAAAAAAAATCTAAATCCAAATGTTTCAGAAGTAATAAATAATCTATCAAGAACCGCTATTGATTTACATCAATTGCAAAATCAATTTGTGGATTATCTTATCCAAGATTCTGTGATAATAGAAAAAGATCACGTTGAAATAAAGATAGACAAATTAGGAAATATCGGTGAAGATGTTATCAGTGTTCTATTAATTAAAATAATTAATGAAAATTTCTCGATTGAAATTGAATCAGCGAATATATCCGCTCTTCTAAAACTTAAGATGATGCAGCCTGGTAAAACAATTGAACTTAAGAAGGGACTAATTTGTTTAAGAGAACGTGAATCATTTCGCCTTTATTTGAATCAAATAGAAGAGCCGAATGAAGTTGTTATAAAAATTGGAGAGAAAACAAAACTTTTTGATAAGACCATTCACATAAAAGAAGTAAAGAAAATACCAAAAAACTTTAATTCCGATGGAAAGACTGAATATATTTGTGGTGATAATTTAGATAATTGTTTTATTTTAAAGGTTTGGAAAAAGGGCGATAAATTTATTCCGCTTGGTATGAGGGGGTTAAAAAATGTTTCAGATTTTCTAACCGATATAAAAATTTCGGGATTTGAAAAAAAACAACAATTAGTGTTACAAAACAGGAACAAAATTGTATGGGTTGTAGGTTTAAGAATAGATAATAGATATAAAATAAATGATAATTGTAAAAAGGTCTTAAAAATATGTCTGAGTTGATCAATAGAAATAATGAAATTGTAATTGGAGTTGAAAAATTTTCACTCTTCTTATCCGAAGAAACTATTCAGAAGAGAATTACAGAATTGGGTGAGCAAATTTCAAAAGATTATAAGGGAAGTTTCCCGATCTTTATTGGAGTTTTAAATGGCAGTTTCCTTTTTATGTCTGATTTATTAAAGAATGTTACTTTGGCTTGTGAAGTCGATTTCTTCAAACTTTCAAGCTATGGTGATGCAAAGATTTCTTCCGGGAATGTAAAATTAATAAAAGAATTAAATGCAGATATAAGAGATAGAAACGTAATAATTGTAGAGGATATTGTAGATACAGGACTTTCGATTAAATTTATAGAGGAGCTTATAATGTCTCATTCACCTGCGAGTATGAAAGTGGCTTCTCTTTTATTAAAACCTGAAAGTCTAAAACATAATGTGAAAATTGATTATATTGGATTTGAAATTCAAAATAAGTTTGTAATTGGTTATGGTCTTGATTATGCTCAAAAATATCGTAATCTAAGATCTATATACGCTTTAAGTGAATAATGGAGAGAATTAGGAAAAATGTCTGAAAAAACAAATAAAAATAATATGTCTGATAAAAAAGAAAAACCAAAACAAAGTAAAAAAGGTCTCAGTGGCGGAAATGGATCGCAAAAGCCAGATGGTGAATTTGATTGGTCAAAAGTAATTAAAACTGTTTTTAGTTGGGGTGCTGTAATTATTGCCGCTGTTATCGTAATGCAATTAATGCGAGGCGGGGGTAAATCCACCGCCGAATTAACTTACAATCAATATACTCAACTGCTTGATTCTAATAAAATTAAAGACGCAAAAGTTTTCAAATCTGATATTAATGATTATCGTCTTGAAGGTACATTAAAATCTCCTGAAAAGATTATGATCAATGGTAACTATATTGATGTAGAAACTTTTAATGTGGTTTTAGTTGAAAGTATTTTAGATAAACAGCAGGAAAAATGGGATGAACAGGGGATAAAATATACTTTTATTAAAGAATCCAATGATTGGATGACAATCATAATTGGCATTCTACCATGGATTTTGATAATTGGTGTTTGGTTCTTGTTCTTTAGACGAATGCAGGGAGGTGCCGGAGGAGCAGGCGGTACAAGAGGAATTTTTAATTTTGGAAAGAGTAAAGCAAAATTAATTTCTGAATCTGCTTCTAAAGTTACATTTCAAGATGTTGCCGGTGCTGATGAAGCAAAAGTTGAATTGCAAGAGATTATTGAATTTCTAAAAGAGCCTTCTAAGTTTCAGAAACTTGGTGGTAAAATTCCAAGAGGTGTATTGCTATTAGGACCTCCCGGTACAGGAAAAACATTGCTCGCAAGAGCGGTAGCGGGTGAAGCAGGTGTGCCATTCTTTTCAATAAGTGGTGCTGATTTCGTAGAGATGTTCGTTGGTGTTGGTGCTTCGCGTGTTAGAGATTTATTTGAACAGGGAAAGAAAAGCGCACCATGTATCATATTTATTGATGAAATTGATGCTGTCGGAAGACATAGAGGAGCCGGTCTTGGCGGCGGACATGATGAAAGAGAACAGACTCTTAATCAACTACTTGTTGAGATGGATGGTTTCGAACAGAATAGTGGTGTGATTATTATAGCTGCTACAAATAGACCTGACGTACTTGATCCTGCTTTATTAAGACCGGGAAGATTCGATCGTCAAGTAGTAGTTGATCGCCCTGACGTCAAAGGGAGAGAAGGAATTTTAAAAGTTCATACACGTAAGATTCCATTAAGTGTGGATGTTGATCTATCTGTCCTTGCAAAAGGAACTCCGGGACTTGCTGGTGCTGATTTAGCGAACTTAGTAAATGAAGCCGCTTTACTTGCAGCCCGTAAGGATAAGAAAAAAGTAGAGATGGATGATTTTGAAGAAGCAAAAGATAAAGTGATGATGGGTATGGAAAGAAAGAGCCTGATTATTTCTGAGAATGAAAAAAAGATTACTGCATATCACGAAATTGGACACGTACTCGTTGCACGTATGATTCCGGAAGCTGATCCAGTGCATAAAGTTACTATTATACCACGTGGCAGAGCACTTGGTGTAACAACATATTTACCTGTTGACGAGAAGCATACTTATGCTAAAGATTATTTAGAAGCAATGATTACTTATGCGCTTGGCGGAAGAGCTGCCGAAAAATATGTATTT
>JALNXG010000088.1 GCA_023230485.1 Melioribacteraceae bacterium | reverse complement strand
ATTACAGATATTATCTATCAAAGACAGTACGCCTATACCACATAATGGCTGCCGACCACCAAAACGTAGAAGAGTTTAATAGGAGAAAATTTAGATGGCAAGATACACAGGTTCTAGTTGCAAGTTATGCAGAAGAGAAAAACAAAAATTATTTCTTAAGGGTTCTAAATGTACTTCAGAGAAATGCCCTTTAGAAAAAAGAAACTATCCTCCGGGTCAGCATGGACAGTCACGCAGATCTAAATTCTCGGAGTATGGTCTTCAGTTACGTGAAAAACAAAAAGTTAAAAGAATTTATGGTGTTTTAGAGACGCAGTTTGAGAATCTTTTTGATAAAGCTAACAAGATGAAAGGTATTACGGGTACAAACTTAATTAAGCTTCTTGAAAGAAGACTTGATAATACAGTTTACCGTCTTGGATTTGCTCCATCAAGAAAGGCTGCTCGCCAATTGATTATTCATCGCCATTTTACTGTTAATAGTACACTTGTTGATATACCTTCTTATTTGTTGAAAGCCGGTGATAAAATCAGTGTTCGCGATAATAGCAAGAAACTTGATGTAATTCATAATTCATTAAGAAAAACAAAAGATAACGTATATAATTGGCTAACTGTTGATAAAGCAGCATTATCCGGCTCTTTCATTCAGATTCCTGAAAGAGAAGATATTCCATTGACTGCTAATGAGCAACTAATTGTTGAGTTATATTCTAAGTAATTTGAAATTTAATAAAGAGGATACTAAATGAGCTATCCGTTTATAAAAATTCCTGAAGGTGTTGTAATTGATGACTCCTCTAATTCTACTAATTTTGGAAGAATTTTCATCCAACCATTAGAAAGAGGTTTTGGTGTTACATTAGGTAATTCTTTAAGAAGGGTATTAATATCATCTTTAACCGGTGCTGCTTTTACTGCAGTAAAGATTGAAGGTGTATTGCATGAATTTGCAACCGTTCCTGGAGTTGTTGAAGATGTAACCGAAATTATTCTTAATCTCAAAAAAGTGAGATTAAAAATAAACAACAAAAAGACCACTTCATGTGAATTGTCTTTAAATGGTTCAAAAGAATTCACCGCAGCAGATATTCAAAAGGCATGCCCTGATATTGAGATTCTAAATCCTGATCAGCATATTGCTTCGCTTACCGGTGATGCAAAATTTAATATAGAATTACGTTTTGGTATTGGTAAAGGTTATGTGCCTTCAATAGAACAAAAGATACCAGATCAGACAATTGGTATAATTCCGATAGATTCTATTTTTACTCCGATTGTCAATGTAAAATATGATATAGAAAACGTTCGTATCGGCGAAAAGAATGATTATGAAAAATTAACTCTTGATATAAGAACAGATGGTTCAATTACTCCGCTAGAAGCATTATCCGGAGCCGCTAAGATTCTTAAAGATCATATAAATTTATTTATAAATTTCGATAACGAACAAGAAGAAGAAAAAGAAGAAAGCAAAGAAGATGCTGAAACCGAGAGAATTAGAAAAATATTAACTACTAGCGTTGATGATCTTGAATTAAGCGTCCGCTCTCATAATTGTCTAAAAGCTGCTAATATTAAGTATTTAGGTGATTTAGTTAGGCGTGATGAAAGTGAAATGCTTAAGTTCAGAAACTTCGGAAGAAAGTCCTTAGCCGAATTGATTGAAATTGTTGAAAATCATAATCTTGAATTTGGAATGGACGTTGATAAATACATTAAAGAAAAATCAGATAAAAATTAGTTCATACCTGGAGAAGTTTTAAATGAGACACGGAATTAAAGGAAGAAAGCTTGGAAGAACTGCCAGTCATAGAACAGCTACTTTAAGAAATTTAGCTACTGCTCTTCTAGAACATAAAAAAATCAAAACTACTTTAGCGAAAGCAAAGGAACTACGCACTTATGTAGAACCGATGATTACTAGAGCAAAAGTTGATTCAGTTGCTAATAGAAGAGTAACCGCTCAAGATATCAATGACAAAGAGATAGTCAAAGAATTGTTTACTACTATTGTAGAAAAAATAGGTACTCGCCCCGGTGGTTATACAAGAATCGTAAAACTTGGTCAAAGACTTGGTGATGCTGCTGAAATGGCTATTATTGAGTTAGTTGATTTTTCTGAAATATCTATTGAGAAAGCAAAAGCTAAGAAGAGCGAAGAACCTGCAGATAAAGAGAAAAAAGAAAAATCTGCTAAAGCAAAAGCTGATAAAGCTGATGCTAAGGGTGAAGCAAAAGTAAAAAAAGAAGCTAAACCTAAAAAGGAAAAAGTATCTGCTTCTACTAAAGCTAAATCTTCTGCCAAGAAAACACAAATTGCTAATAAGACTGTATAGTTTCCTTAAAATTAAGGATTTTAAAAAGAGCAGACGTTTGTTCAAAAAACGCTGCTCTTTTTTATTTTATGAAAGAAATAGTATTTTTAAAACCTGTTTATAAGTTATCTGAAATACCTACGGAAGATTTCCCCGAAGTTATATTATGCGGTAGATCTAATGTTGGTAAATCCTCCTTTATTAATACCCTATTTAATAAAAAGAATCTTGCTAAGACTAGCTCTACTCCCGGTAAAACGCGCTCAATTAATTATTACTTAGTGGATAATAATTTCTTTATGATTGATCTTCCCGGATTTGGTTATGCGAAGGTAAGTAAAACCGAAAGAGATTCTTGGAAAAGAATGGTAACTGATTTTTTCAATAGGAAGGTTGATAAAAGAATTGCGATCCATTTAATTGATTCGCGCCATAAACCTATGGAAACAGATTTTGAATTAAATGAATATTTAGTTAATAATGATATTCCTTACATTATTGTTTTGAATAAAGTTGATAAATTAAAGCAATCAGAATTAGCCGTTGCAAAAAAGAATATAAAAGATTTCTTCCCGAATTTAAGCTTCGGAGATAATCTATTTTATTTCTCTAGTATTAATGGTGTGGGCAAAAAAGAGATTGTAATAATGCTCTCCAGACTTTTTAACTAATGAAATTAATTGTAAAGTTTAGTATTATTCGTTTATTATTTCTAACTAATCAGCCGTTCATATTTCTAAATGCAACTAAACAAGAAAAATATAAAAAGGTTACTTACATTTTCTGCAATTCCAATATTAGTTGCATGTCTAATATTTATTGAAGAAACATATATAAGAATATCTGCTGCAATTATCCTCACCATTTATGTCGGATTTATAATATTTTTAAGAGATTCAGTTAATAACTTACTCCCTAATAAAAATGAACTCGATGACTTCGTTGAAGAACCTGAATTTGACAATCGAACCTCAAGAACAAACGAATATAGTAGTGAAGATGGAGAAGGATTTGTAATACTTAAGAAAACTCCTAACCCTAAATATAATAGCGATAATGAATTAATAGAAAATCCAAAGAATTTGGGTGGGTTAGAAAACATGCCACCAGATTATCGCGAAGCATTTCATAAAATTATTGAAGAAAAAATTCCGGATAATATTAATCAGGGCGAGCAGTTCGGATTTGTAATAGATAAAATTCTCCATGTAGTCAAGTTCTCATTTATGGCGCATTCAGCCCTCTTCTTTTTTTATAACCCAAGGACAAAAAGGATTTCACTTGATCGATTTGAATCGGCAAGCGATCAAATTGCAAAAAAGAAATTCGATCTTGAAAATGATATACTTAGTAAAATTGTTATAAATAAAGAACCTGAAATATTAACCGATATTACATTGAATGCCGAACCTGATGTTTTGCGTTATTATTTATCTCCTCAATCAATAAAAAGTTTTGTGGGAGTACCTATTTTTTATAATACTGAATTTATAGGTATCCTTGCTATTGATAGTAAAAATAATGATGCCTTTGGAGTTGAACAAATATTTCAACTCGGAAGAGTAGTAAGAGTTATTTCTATTATTGTTTCCCTGTTTGAAGAAAAACATTCTGAAAACCTAATTGATCAGAGATTAAGATCGGTACTTTCTTTCCTTAGTCTAGACCGCAAATATGAAGATGATGCAGATGTTTATGACGGGTTAGAACATGCTGTTGATTCTCTTTCTCAATATGATGTATATAGTTTGGTTACATATAACTCTATTGAAAATAAATTTAAGATTACTAAGGTGATTAATAAAACATCTCTCAAATATCTTGGAGAAGGTTTTGAAATTGATTTGAATGGAACACTGACAGGTAAATCAATTATGACCGGACTTCCAGTGAAAATAGATGATACATCTGCAACTGACTTTCCTCGATTTGATAAAAGTGAAGATATTAGTTTTGATGGTTCATTTCTTGTTATTCCTCTTGTATATGACGAAAAGGTATATGGATTAGTTTGTTTGGAAACCTTAAAGAAAAGTTTCTTTTCTAATGATGATGTAGCTTTCTTAAAAAATACTCTTAAAATGTTCTCTTTTATATTCCATACTAATATTAATTATCAGCTAATTAAAGGGTTACTAACAGTTGATGTGGAAACAAAAACATTAACAAAAGACCATTTCGTTGAACGCTTAACAGTAGATTTAGTAAAAGCGAAAGAATTAGAAATTCAAGGAGCAGTTGCTCTTATAAAAATAGATGATTTTATTCAGCAAGATTCATTATTTGAAGGAGATCCTTACCCAAAGGTATTGCAAGCCATTTCAGGTTTAATTAGAGATGAGATGACTCCTATGAATCTATTAGGACGAATGGATGAACGAATATTTGCAGTTTATTTTTTCAATTATAGTGCTAAAGATGTTTTTTTATGGTCAGAAAAATTAAGGATTAAAATTGCCCGTAAACCAATCTCGGTTGTTTCACGCCAGACTACATTCACTGTTTCAATTGGAGTAGCCTCAACCAATAATCGAACCGATGTACAAGACCTTCTCTATAATGCTGAACTCGCCTTAAATAAAGCTGTAGAAAAGGGCGGCAATTCAGTTAAAAGTATAAACTAACTTATGAATAATTTTGTAATAATTATTTTGGATGGTGTTGGGGTGGGAGAACTTCCGGACGCAAATCTCTATAGTGATCAAGGAAGTAATACGCTTGGCAATATGGCTGATTATGTTGGTGGAATGAATTTACCCAATTTACAAAAAATGGGATTAGGTAATATTATACCGATCAGAGGTATCGTTCCTATTGAGAAGCCGACTGCTTCATATGGTAAGCTTACTGAAATTTCTAAAGGCAAAGATTCCACTACAGGTCATTGGGAAATTGGAGGACTTGAAATCAGTAAAGAATTTCCATTATTCCCTAATGGATTCCCAGATAATGTTATTAATGATTTTATTTCTCAATCGCACTTGAAAGGAATACTTGGGAATTATCCTGCCTCCGGTACTGAGATTATTAAAAGTCTTGGCGAGGAACATATCAAAACAGGATTTCCAATAGTATATACTTCAGGCGATTCTGTTTTCCAGATTGCGGCACACGAAAAATATTTTGGTCTTGATAGACTTTATGAGATTTGTAAAATTGCACGATACGAAATACTAACCGGTGAGTATGAAGTTGGAAGGGTAATCGCTAGACCCTTTATCGGTGAACCAGGAAGTTTTACACGAACTACTAATAGGAAAGATTATTCTGTATCTCCTTTTTCTGACACTATTTTAGATTATCTTCAAAAAAACGAAATTAATACAATTGCTATTGGGAAAATTAATGACCTTTTTAATTATAAAGGCATTACTAAGCAGGTCGTATCGAAATCTAATAACGAAGGTGTAAATGGCGTAATTGAATCACTAAAGAAATATGATAATTCACTAATTTTTGTGAATCTTGTAGATTTTGATGTTTATTATGGACATAGAAATGATCCGGAAGGATTTTATAAAGCATTAATTGAATTTGACAATAGACTGCCCGAAATTCTAAATTCATTGGATGAATCAGATAGATTACTATTAACGGCAGATCACGGAAATGATCCAACATCAAAGAGCACTGATCATAGCAGGGAATATACTCCACTCTTATTTTTTGCAAAGAATAAGACTGGAATAGAACTCGGAACACGCAAAACTTTTTCGGATATTGCGCAGACAGTTGCAGAATTTTTTAAAGTGAACAATTCCTTAAAAGGTGAAAGTTTCCTTTTATAATAGTTTTTTATAGTTTATATAGATAAAAAAAGTTTTTTACTAAAAACCGAGAGTTTAAATGTTGCTTGGAAAAGTAATTGGGACTGTATGGTCAACAAGAAAAGATGAGAATCTGGTCGGCTCGAAATTTTTAATTGTTCGGCAAGTTAATTTAGAATTAGAACCTCAAAAATCTACTGTTGTAGCTGTGGATTCGGTTGGTGCTGGATATGGTGAAATTGTCTTAGTAGCTCAAGGCAGTTCAGCTCGGCAGACTACTTTCACTAAGAACAAACCCGTTGATGCAGTTATAATGGCAATTGTAGATAAATTAGATATTAGTGTCAAGGAACAGCTTAAAGAGATAATAGAAGACTAATGCTAATCGGGAAAGTTATAGGTACAATCTGGGCGACTAGAAAATATGAGACTATTACAGGTTTTAAAATGCAGTTTGTCCAACCGCTTAATGCTGAAATGGAAAATATTGGCGAACCGTTTGTTGCATTAGATACAATTGGAGCCGGACCAGGTGAATTAATTTTTTATGCCACTTCGAGCGAAGCTGTAATACCGCTTCATGTAGAAATGGCTCCCGTAGATGCTTCTATTGTTGGAATTATTGATTCTATAAATACCGAAAAATCTTACTCTTGAAAGAGTAAGACAGATAAAAGAAAACGCTATTAAGAGTTTAAAACACGCTTCACGCATCAAAAATTTAAGATTATATTTAGGTTAAATTTTGAGGATTATGAGAGTTTCAATAATATTTTTTTTATTGGTATTTACACTTACAAGTTGTGGAGCAGCTACTACAGCTGATCGATATGGCGTAGCCGATTCTAAAGGGAAAAAAAGCAAAAAAATTAGATATAATACCCCAGTTCCTCGACAGGTAAAAAATGAAACCGCAGTAAAAGATATTGACGATTTTACTGAACCACTTCAAGACTTAATAGACAAAGATGTTGAATTTGACGAAGAACCGCCTACTTCATCGAATGAATTTGATAGGAACAGCTTACTTGCGAATTACGGTGATTTTAATAATAGTAGCAACGAGATGACTACTCGAGATAAAATTTTATACGAAGTCGTAAAATATTTGGATACACCATATAAATATGGGGGTAACTCAGAAATAGGAATTGATTGTTCGGCATTTACACTAGAAGTATATAAGAAAGCAGATTTAATTTCGCTCCCGCGATCTGCCCGTGAGCAATTTGGTGTTGGCGAAAAGATTTCCTCCAAAGATGAACTTCAATTTGGCGATTTAGTTTTTTTTAATACAAGAAGAAGGTCTAATCCGGGACATGTTGGAATTTATCTTGGCGATAATCAATTTGTTCATGCCAGTCGTACTCTTGGTGTAACTGTTTCATCATTAGATGAAACATATTATAAAAAAAGATATACCGGAGCCAGAAGAGTGGAAGAGGAGATTTTCTCTGATAAAAGGAATAATACCAATTCTCGCTAAAAGGATTTTTATTGCAGCCCTCTTAACTTCTTCCTGACACTCAACATTTAATTCTTAAGATTTTACAAAATTACAATGTATTGATTCTGAATTTATTGATAGGATAATTATGATATTAGAAGCACTTTATTTCCCTTTGCATGATTACTGGTTATTTTATCTGGTTTTCACTCTATTTGTTTTGATGATGCTAGCTCTCGATTTGGGAGTTTTTCATAAAGAGGCACATGCAGTTTCATTTAAGGAAGCACTTTTCTGGACTATATTTTGGATAAGCTTAGCACTCCTTTTTAATCTTGGTTTTTATTATTATGCGGATTGGAAGTTTAGTACAGATGCACGATTATTGGCATTACCCGGATTTATACCGGAAAAAGCGGCATATCAATCTGCACTTGAATTTATAACCGGTTATGTAATAGAAAAATCGCTTTCAGTTGATAATATATTTGTTTTTGTTGTAGTTTTTTCTTTCTTCGGCATCCCTGCTAAGTATCAACATCGTGTATTATTTTTTGGAATTATTGGTGCATTAATTTTCAGGACTATCTTTATCTCTATCGGTTCTGTATTAATGCAATATCATTCTGTGATTTTAATTTTCGGTATATTTTTAATTATTACAGGTATTCGGATCTTATTTGAAACAGAAAAGGAAGTTCATCCAGATAAGAACCCAATAATTAAATTGCTTAAAAAAGTCTTTCCCGTAACCTCTGGTCTTGAAGGTAATCATTTTTTTGTTCGCAAAGATAAAGTATTATATATGACCCCATTAATGGTGTGCTTAGTATTTCTCGAAGTCAGTGATATAATATTTGCTGTTGATTCAGTGCCGGCAATATTCGCTATTACTAGAGAGCCATTAATAGTTTTTACATCCAATATATTCGCTATACTTGGTCTTCGTGCATTATTCTTCCTTTTAGCCAGTGTAATTGATAAATTTAGCTTATTGAAGTATGGTCTTGGAATAATACTTATATTTGTTGGACTGAAAATGACGTGGCTAAATAATCTTTATGGTGGACAGTTCCCAACATCTCTTTCATTAATGATTATTTTGGGGATTCTAACAGTTTCTATTGTGGCATCATTATTTGTAAAACCGAAGGAAGAGGAAAAAACAAATTAAGATGGAATTAAAAAAAACAATACTAATAATTGATGACGATGATAATATTTTTAAGCTTCTTTCTACTATTCTAAGATCTAAATTTAATGTGAATATCAAAAGAGCAATCAATGGTTTAGAGGGGCTAAAGATGGTTAGCGAATTTATTCCTGATGGAGTGATACTCGATATTTCAATGCCTGTACTTAATGGAATTCAGACTTTAGAGATTATGAGAGGGAATGAGAAATTAAAGAATATCCCTGTTTTTATTATCTCTGCAATTTCTGATGCACACACATTTGCACACTTAAAACGATTACAGATTACTGATTTTTTGATAAAGCCATTCACAATCCAAGATATTGTTGTTCGGTTTACTCAATTTTTGAATCATCAGGATCATGTTGTAATTCAGTCGGAAAATTGTGTTTTGATAGCCGGGAAAAATGCGGTTTCTATTCAAGAAGAATTGCAAAATGAAATTAAAGGCGATTTCATTGCCACCGAAGATGGAATTATTGCTTATGAAAGTTTTTTGCTTTACAAACCCATTCTAACAATTGTATGTGAGAATGTAAAAAATATTCCTGAAGAACTTCTAACTATGAATATGAATAAATTAATTAATGAACGATTTTCAAAAGAAAATCCTTTAATTAATTTTGGAATTATAGGATATAAAATAAAGAACAATGCGGCGATAAATCCCGGTTATTTCCAAAAATTTTGCGAAGATATAAAGCAATTAAAAGATCAGATTAAATTAGTTATCACAAATGAAAAAAGTGAGCAGGAGTAATGGCAGATATTAAATGTGCATCGTGTCCTCTTAGAGCCAAGTATGATAATAATCCAAAATCATTTCTTGGACGATTCTGGAGATGGCATATAAATTTTTGTCCGGGTTGGAAGAGTTTTATGAATTCGCTTCCCGAATCCGAACGGAAAGAATATGCTAAAAAATATCAGATCAAAAAGTACTTGTAAATTATAATTATTTTACATTATTCTTAAGAGATTTGGTTATTAATTTCGCTGCCAACTCTTGCGAAATAATTAATGATATGTTATATTTACTTCTCGAATTAGAAAGTTCTTAAAAGATTGAATGCGGGAATAGCTCAGTTGGTAGAGCGCAACCTTGCCAAGGTTGATGTCGCGGGTTCGAGTCCCGTTTCCCGCTCCAAAAAATCCGCTTAAAGCGGATTTTTAGTTTATAATGTATTATATTGATTTTATGGTGCTGTACCCAAGTGGCTTAAGGGGAAGGTCTGCAAAACCTTTATTCGTCGGTTCGAATCCGACCGGCACCTCAAAAAAGAACCTCGATTGCTTTTTTAGCGACCGAGGTTTTTTATATATTAATAGATATATCAACTTATATGTTATTTTTAAACCACAAAATTATTTTTCTAACATTCTTGCGCTCTAAAATTTTTAAAAATTACTATTCCCATTCAAAATTGATTCACTATAAAATACATTAATATTTATTAAAGTACTTTATTCTAAAATTATTCTCGTTGATCTCACCCTAAAAGGTAGATTTAAGAATTTTATAAATTTCTTGCTTTCCATATTGTTTTTGCGGTGGCGCAGACTTTATTATCTTTCTTATTTTTTATAGAGCATAAAAATGATTTTTCATTCTCTGAATTTTCATTTTCATCTTTCTCGGTATATGAAATTATTGTATCACCATATTTGGCTTCTGCCAAAAAGCGTCCATCAAGAGAGTGTATATAATAATTATTAAAAATCTCTTCAGGGATTGATTCTATTAACCATTGCAAATATCTTATATTATTTACATGCTGATAGGAATCGACATCATACCGATTAATATTAAATTCTTTTACGAGAGTTGATGAATCGATCGCTTCAATTTTTTTTGATAAATCATGATTTGTGCTTAGCTCTTCATATTGAGACCATTTTTCTTTAATATCTTCAAGAATTTGAATTGGTCTTCTCCTTTTTATATCAAAGAAAATCCATACTCCTTTAGCTCTGCCAATTATTCCACCTTTTGCATCATATATAATATTTTCTCTAATTCCTTTTATCGCAGTATAGCTTGATAACCATGTTCTAATTTTTATTTTTTCTTTATACGTAGGGTAGCGATCCATTTGCATGATACCGGATATTAATACCCATCCGATACTTTTTTCTTCTAGATCGTATAAGCTATGACCGATAGAATAACAATGGTCAGCGGCGGTTTCTTCGAGAAGAGTTAAAATGGTAGTCGGAGATGCATCGCCAAACTTATTCATTTCGAAATATCTTAACTCAATTTCCTTCTCAAAATATTTATTCATATTCTTTTCTCATGAATAGTTATTAGAATTATGAACCAAAATTCATTATTAAAATATAAAATTTAACCGATAAAGAAAAATTATATTCCCCCATAGAGTAATCTTTTGATAATAAATTGAAAGAGATATTATTTAATCAATATCATTTTTTTTGAAATATTAGTACTGCCCGAAAGGAGTTCATACAAATAAACACCACTAGCTAATTTGGTACCATCGAAAATTAGATGATAAGTGCCGGCAAGTTTTTCTTCATCCACTAAAGTTGAAATCTTTTTCCCAAGTATATCAAATAAACCTATCATAACATGCTGAGTAGAGGGAATAGAATAGCTAATTGTAGTTGAAGGATTAAATGGATTGGGATAATTTTGATTAAGTATTATCTCATTAGGCAAAACTTCGGATTTCTGTATATCATTCTTAATCCCATATTCAATACCATTAATTATCGCATATATAAGATCACCTTGAGTAAGTATAGAATAAACAAAAATATCATCATAGTATCTCATTACCTCCCCAAAGCCTTTAGCCAGTTCCCAACCACTATAACTCGTTGAACTTATTAAGTTTTGTTTAATTAATTTTGTGCTGACTTGATGCCCGAAATAATCTTTAATTGTATCTGAAGCACATATTCTACCTAAATAAACATCCCCTTTTTGTGATAAGAGACTATCAATTTTTATTTCTGATTTAATGGAATTAATATATTCATAAACAAGTGCAGTTGATGAATCCACTCTTAAAAAACGAGTTTCGATATTATAGCCATATAGAAAAGGGATTTTGTTATTTTTTATAATAAAATATTTTTTATTGTTATCCATTACTGTATCACCAATGACTTCTTTATAACCAACCCATGAAGTATCTGGTTTGTAAGGTCCATCTGAATGCTTATTAACATTATATTGCCAATAATCACCGATATGTAAAGGGTAGAATTTTAATGCCTCTTTTAAGGTATCTGTCTGAGCCGCTAAACTCGAAAACAGAAAAAGTATTTGTAAAAAAAATATTTTTTTCATTAATATTATTAATTACTATTCACTTTTTAATAACTTAACATCATCTATGCGAACTTTCCAAAGCTCTTGGTTATACGGTATGTGTACCTGGGTTTCTAATTCCAAATAATAATCTTTAGAATTATCAGAAGGAGCGGTAAAGGTTCTTTCGTATTTTTTCCATACTCCACTTTCTTGTCCTGTTACACTATCAAATATGAAAGTTGATTGTTCAGGTTTTAATTCAATCATTAAAGTGGAATTGCCCTCTAAAGCCTCAATATAGTACCAAAAGGAGATGGTATATTGTTCTCCAGGTACAAGACTTGTATATGGAATCCGATAGCGCATTGAACCCCAACTTAAATCATACACATATTTTGTTGGATTTATCAATAAATAATTGTTCCCACTATACGAATCGGAGCTGACTAATGTACTAAAAATATCTTTATTGTCTCGGAATATCCATTCAGTTGGTAATCCATCTGTCCCAATATTTTCAAAATCTCCGTTTGATATTAAATTCTTATTCTCGGTAGTAATCCCAATTATATTACTTCCGCCAAGTTTCCCATATTCATTCATTAGATAAATTCTGTAGTAGTAATTTTTGAGTGGTTCTAGATTTGTGTCGGTAAATGTAGTATCAGCTATTGCTGTTGAAACATGAACCAATGTGCCTGTATTTTCATCAATACCGGAAGAAATATGCCTAAATAATTTGTACTCACGAAAATCATTTGCATTAGTAGGTGACCATGAAATTATTGCTTGAGATGCTGAGACATTTTTTGCTTTATATAATATTACGCCATTTGGTAATTGTAGCGAACTAAGGTAAATATCATTATTAACATCAAGAGATGAAGTTGTAGATAAATAGGAGCCATCGATAAATGTTTTCTGAATTTTTAGATCATAAGTCGCTTTGGGTACATTACTAATAAGAAAATTACCATT
>JALNXG010000087.1 GCA_023230485.1 Melioribacteraceae bacterium | reverse complement strand
GCACTGGTAATCTTCAAGCCAACTACAAATATTATTATAAATATCAGAAACATAAATTGGTTTATCCTGATTGGTGTTATGGTATTTATCATTTCATATTATGAGATGAAAGGTTTTTATAAGGATTCCAAGGTAAGGGTAATCGCTTCATGGTTTATAGGTTTTATTTGTGTCTATGTTATAATGGCTATTCTAAATATTTACATATACCAGTTCTATCAAGTAGATGGAAGATTCGGCTTATTATTTTACATGAAGCAAGCAATTAAAATAGGTGGCCTTTTAGGTTTGGGAATTGGTTTAGGTAATATAGTAACACAGGAATTTAGTAAGACTAATGTTAAAATAAACGGCATAACACGCAACTCAAAGCGACCGCGTCTATGATGCAGTGGTTTGATGTAGTTATTGGGTTTGGTTTTTCAAAGTTAGTTTGTTGTTCAAAGTTGATCTGTAAAACGAAGTTGATTTTAAAACAAAAAAGGTAGTTGCCGTAAGCGTCATTGTAGATATGGGCGCCGCTTATTTGCAACGTCGTTATGCAAATCAAAAATAAAATAGAGAGGTTTTAATGAAAACACTTTTGTATATCTTATTGTTTACAACACTATCAGTTAATTTAATCTTCTCTCAAGTTTCAGATTCATTAAAAACATATAACTTAAAAGAAGTATTAGTATTTGGTAAAAAATATTTAATTGATCAAACTGAATTTCCTGTTGAAAAAGATAATTTAACAGAAGTCCTGGAATTGGGCGGTTTTAATATTATTAGAAAAGGGGGATTTCTTGCTCAAGATATTTACGCCGATGGTTTAAAACGCGGCGACTATACTATTGTTGTCGATGGTGAAAGATATCATAACGCTTGTCCTATGCGTATGGATGCCCCGATAACACGTATCAATCCAATAGAAGTAAAATCTATTAATTTGGTTAAATCTTCCTCCAACTTACAATCCGGTTTAGGTGGAGTGATTGAAGTAAACAGATCAATACCAACCGATAATTTTGGCTTCTCCGGCAGCATATCACAAATGTTGGGTAAATCAATGAAACCGATATTTCAATGTTACTTGATAAATACAGCCAAAGAGTATCGTTAAGATATATTCAAGGACTTCCTTTTAAAATAGCGGATGACAGAACATTTAAGGATTTGTATGGCTACAAAGAAAATAAAAACTTCAAGTTTGGAGAAGCTTCCCTCAATGGAATAATTAGTGATATAAAATATACCGGTTCATTGATGTATTCGGAAAATGTCTCTTTTCCATATCTGCAAATGGATGAAATAAAAAGCGTTGTGTATAATTCTTCAATCTCTTACCATGATTATAAACTTTACTTCAACTATACAGATCATTTGATGAACAACAACTTAAGAATTAGCAATATGTTTATGGAAACTGATGCTAAAAACCTGACGGTAGGTTTTGTTTCAGACTTTGCCGAGGTTTATTACCGGAATTGGAATGCTCAAAATAAAATGAATATGATTAACGGAACTATGCCTATTACTAATCATATGTTGCCGGATATAAATTTATATTCTGCAAATTTATTCAAGAAATTAGATCTCTATGGTTTTGATTTGAGCGGTAAAATAGGATTTTCATATTTCAACATAGAGGATAAAGGAGTGGTGGATTTTTATAAACCAATTCATTCCGGAGCAAATAATAACAGAGTATTTCCATTAATAGGAATTAGTTTATCCAAATCAGAACAGTTAGGGAATACTCTTTCTCTTAACGGAATGATAGATTTTGCTTCAGAGGCGCCAGAAGCTGAGGCGCTTTTTATAAATGTTAAAAGAATGATGGGGAAACCATATTGGAGCGGGAACCCAAATTTATCTCAACCCTTTAGATCAACATTACGAACCAACTTAACTCTGTCAAATATCAGTTTGGATTTATATGGTTCCTACATATTAAATTATGTTTACCTGACTTCAGTTCAAGTTGGAATGCAGAAATATCAAACCTATGGTAATGTAAATGCTTTAATACTTGGCTTTAATTTGCAATTTAATTACAAATTCGCTTCATCTAAAATATCTTATACATACGGCGAAAATAGATCAAATAATCAACCGCTAATAGAAATATTGCCTTTGCATGTTTCAAACAGTATCAATTTCCCCAGAATCTATGGTATCGGGTTTTCGATAAAACATACATATGAAAATGCTCAAAAGAGAACAGATAAAACCTTATTGGAATATTCCAGCGGAGCTTGGAATCGAATTGACTTTGGAATGACTTATAATACGAACGGTTTTTCAATATCTATGGATGCGGAAAATATTTTAAATCATAATTATTCAAAACATTTGTCATATGTAAGAGATCCATTTGCAAGCGGTATGAGAGTTATTGAACCCGGGCTATCATATAGAATAAATTTCAGATATAATTACTGAGTATTTGCCTAACGTCGTTTATTTATAAGGGAAGGATTATGAAAATAATATTGAAATACATCTTTGTGCTATTAATTATTATCTTTTTTTCTAATTGTAAAGATGATGGTACATCTCCAGTAGATTTAACCAAATCTTATTCTGTTTCCGGAATTGTTCTTGATGTTGTTAGCAGTGATTATAGTCCGGGGGTTAAGAAAGGTGCACCTATATTTATTGATAAAGATTCAACAATAAGTGGTGTTGATGGAACATTTATATTTAATAAAATCAGTGAGGGTAATCATACTATTAGAGTTACTTTGCCAAGTTATGAACCTTTCTCAAAATCTATCTCTGTTTCAAAAGATACATCTATCCTTATTTACCTCTATGGTTTAAAATCTAATTATTTCCCAATCGAAGAGAATTCTATTAAAATATATGACTATTTTTCTAGTTATGGGGGAGGATATCCGGGTCAAGATAGTGGCAGAGCAACTTGGACCATATCGACAGGAAAGCTTGTCGAAAATTCAAAAGTATATGATGTATTTGAAAAAATAATATTTACTCATAAAACTTTTTCTCCGCTTTATTCTGAAAGAGTTGATTCATTTACTACAAATTTTACTATAAGTGAAAGCAATGTAAATATAATTTCATTCAAGTCAGCGGTATTGGATGGTGTTTCATTCAATAGGAATATAGACTCCCGTCAAGAGCAAAATGGAGTTATTGAGAAATCTTATAATAATCCCGGTTCGTTGATATCCACTGTAAATATTTCACTAAAAAGGGATGTTGGCTTAACCAAAATTGTGCAATTCGGAAATGGATGGGGTAAAACTTATAAATTAATTCAATAGTGTATGTATACCCAGCGAGTCAATAGCAATAGAGGTATAAAATAAATTATCAAGAGTTGATTGGAAGCCTGCTTGGATTTGGCAGAAACCATTCGGTACTGCATGGGAATATTTTACTCTTTTCGATCCCGCCCCTCATTATAGAACCTCCACCCCTAGCACAATCTCCAAAACAATGATATTAATTAAGTAAATTGCTATCTTCTATATAGTGATTAGAATTCTTGACGGCGTCAAGAAATATCTTGTAAATAAGAAAACCTTTTTTTATTTTGATATACGAATATGAAATTAAATTAATAAGCAGCGAAATGACTACAAAGATTAAACACAAAAATAAGAGAGTAAAAATCGGGACTGTGATTGATAGTGACCTCCTTAGAAAAGTAAAAGAAAGAGCAGTTAGAGAGGGAAGAACTATCAGCGATATTATCCATGATGCACTCGTTCAGTACGATGAAAATGATCAGCAAAGTTTAGAACTCCGCATGGCAGCATTTAAAAGATTCTGCTCAAGACCATCTACACTTAGTCTAAGTGAAATAAATGAAATTTTAGACGAGGATATTTACGACGTATGAATTTACTCGAAATAACCCAAAATGAGCGCGTTATTATTGATGCTAACATTTTAGTTTATGCAACTACCGGGAAATCAGTTCAGAGTATGGATTTCTTAGAGCGATGTGTTAATAAAGAAGTTACCGGAATATTAACTACGCATATTATTTCTGAGGTTATACACGTTCTTATGATTCACGAAGCTCGTGAAATTGGTGCCTTGAAAGGGTCTAATCCCGCCAAAAAACTATCCGGCAATATTCAACTGGTAAAGTCATTGAGTAGATATAAAATTTCGATTCGCGATTTAATGTCTATCGGTTTGCAATTGGAACCTCTTCAAAGGGAGGATATTATTTCTGCAATGTCCCTTCAAGGAGAATATGGATTACTCACTAATGATGCACTATTCTTAGCAATTGCAGAAAGATTAGGAGTAAGATCGATAGTCTCTGCCGATTCCATATTCAAAAATATTAAGGGATTTAACATCTACTGTCCCGATGACCTTTAATCAATGAAAAAAGATCTTAAATATTACCTATCCCTCGTTTACCCGATCGAACTGGTACAAAAATCCCCCTATATTATTTCTAAAAAATAATTGCTATTTTTACACCCTCAGCTTAAACCATTACTTAATTCCCTGTGTCTAATCTGTAAACTAATTTATTAAAGAAAGGATTTCCTATGCTCGCTCCAAAAAAGATTCTCCTATTTCTACTCATAATTTTGTTCTCTTCACCATTTACAATATTTTCCCAAAGGAGACCCGGCGGCGGTGCTGGAGCGAGAGCCGGAAGCGGTATCGTTACAGGTTTGGTTTTCGATAAAAAAACCTCCGAACCGATTGAAGTTGCCACAATTATGATCTTTAATGCCAAAGACAGCTCCGCTGTTACAGGCGGCTCCACTAACGCTAAAGGCGAATTTACTATCGAAAACGTTCCAGGCGGTACTTTCTATGCCCGTATAAGTTTTATCGGTTTCGAAAATGTTTTTACAAAAGATTTTAACATACAAGGTTCGGCGCAAATCGACCTCGGCAAAATTTATCTATCTGCAAAAGTAATTAATCTCGATGATGTAGTCGTTAATGCCGAACGTACTCAGATTTCTTACCAAATCGATAAAAAAGTGATTAATGTAGGAGAAAATATCACAGCTCTTACAGGTACCGCAGTCGATGTACTCGAAAATGTTCCTTCTGTAACGGTCGATATCGATGGCAATGTAAGCTTACGCGGCAACAGCAATTTTACGGTCTTAATCGATGGCAGACCCACTCTTTTAGATGGGAATACCGTACTTCAACAGATGCCCGCTACTACAATTGAAAATATAGAAATTATTACTAATCCCTCGGCTAAATATAATCCCGAAGGAACTGCCGGAATTATTAATCTCGTGATGAAGAAAAATACTTTAAAAGGGATCAGCGGTATTGCGGGAATCAACGCAGGTCTTAAAGATAAATATGGTGCCGAATTTATGGGCGATTATAAAACCGGTTCCACTCAATATAATTTCGGAGTAAATTATAATAAAAGAAGTATGTCCTCATCGGACGAGACCCGCAATTGGACTAATAATAGCGGGCAATATTCATACTACAATTCACTCGGAGATTCATATCGCAAAATGGAATATTTCGGTCTTCGCGGAGGAGTTTCCTGGGATTTAGGAGATAAGAATATTCTCACTCTCGGCGGTAGATACAGCGATAGAACTATGGGTAATCATGGGAACTCCGATTACGAGCAATGGACTACCGCTCAACCCGATAAAAATATTTATCGAAGCCTCGATGATGGCGAAAGAAGCGGAAACGATATTGAACTATCAACTTCGTATGTTCATCCGTTTAATACAAATGGACATGAAATTTCAATCGATATGGATTACGAAATTGAGGATGGAGAGGATTATTCGAAAACAAACTTAATTCAAGAAGGAATTATTAAAGAAGGTAAAATATCCACTGAATCGGGTCCGGGTAATCAATTCCAAACTAAAATTGATTATGTCTATCCGTTAACTGATAAAGCTAAGTTCGAAGCCGGCTATAATGGCGAACTCGAATATTCAAACGAAAAAAATGACTTCAAATCTTATAACACTTTGACCGGTCAATACGATTTCAACTCATTATTCTCGAATGATGTAAAATATTACACCGATCAGCATGCACTCTATTCGATTTATTCGAATCAATTGGGTGATTTTGGATTTAAGCTTGGCGCAAGAGCCGAATATACAGGCAGGGAAGTGAAAATCGATTCTAAGAATCAGAATTTCTCACTTTCAGATTGGGATTATTTTCCCACTGCCCATATCTCGTACGATTTAGGATCAGGCAATCAATTAATGACAAGTTATACACGCCGTATCAGACGTCCGAGAGGTTGGGAATTTGAACCATTTATTACATGGCAGGATGCTTATAACGTACGAAGTGGTAATCCCGATATCTTACCCGAATATATCGATTCTTATGAATTAGGTGCTCAAAAAGTAATAGGCAATAGTTTAATATCTATTGATACCTATTTTAGAATGACACATAATAAAACAGAAAGAATTCAATCTTATTACGCTGAAAATATAACTCTTACAACTCCTCAAAATATCGGAAAAGATTATTCAATCGGAGCAGAACTCTTCTTTAATTTTGATCCAATCACGAATTGGAATGTGAACCTTATGGGTAACCTTTATAATTATAAAATTGAAGGTGCAATTAGAGGAAAAGATTTCAGTAGAAATAGTTTTAATTGGAATTTTAGATTTAATAATAACATAAAATTAACAACATCAACAGTTTTACAATTTAATGCAATGTATAATAGTCCTTCAAAAAGTGCGCAGGGAAGTAGAGAAGGATTTTTTATGACTAATATTGCAGTAAAACAGACATTATTCGAGAAATTATTGACAATTAGTCTTAATGTACGCGATCTATTCGGAACATCAAATTGGGAAATGACCAATGAATCATTTGACTTTTATAATTTCCGGTCATCAGAAAGGGAATCACCGATGGTAATGTTGAATTTAAGGTTTAACATAAATAATTATAAAAACCGTGAACAGATGGATGACGGCATGACCATGCCGGAGGAATAACGACAAATATTACGACTATAAAATATATACTTAATAAAATGCATTCTCCTCCGGGGAATACAATTCAAGAAACAATTAATGCTATTAATTGATTTAGTGTGAACTTTCTGATCGTCTTGGAAAAAACATTAAAAATGTTAGTCAAATTATTAAACGAAAGGAGCCCATTACAACATCAACTGCTACTGCTCTCGAAAAGGTATTAGGTATTCCTGCTAATTTCTAGATCGAGCG
The DNA here is from genome assembly GCA_023230485.1 of Melioribacteraceae bacterium. Taxonomy (GTDB): domain Bacteria; phylum Bacteroidota; class Ignavibacteria; order Ignavibacteriales; family Melioribacteraceae; genus BRH-c32. The sequence goes on along the minus strand of JALNXG010000087.1, from coordinate 6,407 downwards.
CGATAGGCAATATCAAAAAAAACTAGTAGAATTGGACGAATGAAATGTTTTGAGTAACAAAAAAATATTATTAAAATATATTTTTGAAATAGGATAGAATTAATTGCTATTTTTGTTAATCACAAAATCATTTATCCTATGGGCATTGATTCAAAAATTTTAGATAATTCCTCTGATTCTTTTTCTGTAAAGGAATTCCTATCAGAGAATTTATCATCTGGCAAATTCACTCAATTTAGCGTAGCTACGGGTTACTGGGATTTGCCTGCACTGCTTGAACTGAAACCTGCTTTAGAGCTTTTCCTAAATAACAATCTTTTCTCAGAAATTAGATTTCTAATTGGCGAAGAACCAAAAATTAGAGCTTCGCAATTGGACACTTCGTTCCCCGAAAAATATCTTAAAGCTGACCTATCGGATTTACCTTTCAAACCTGAATATCGTAATGTAGTTGATTTTATTAGGAAATATATTGAAACAGGTCGAATAAAAATTAAGCTTTATAAGAAATCATTTCTTCATGCTAAATGTTATATAATTGGCTCAGAAGCAGAAAATGCAATCGGTATTATTGGTAGTTCTAATTTTACTCGAAATGGATTACTTGGTAATGCCGAACTTAATGATGTTGAATACGATCACCGAATAGTAAATTACTCTCCAAAAACGATGTTTCAAGATCCAAGTCATAGAAGTTGGTTTGAGAAATTATGGAGTGATGAAGCGAGTATTGATTGGACAGAACAATTCAAAATTGAAATTCTTGGTTTGAGCAAATTCGGAAATCTTAGCTATTCCCCTTATGAATTATACATCAAAATCCTTTACGAAATCTATGGTGAAGATATTGAGATTGAAGAAAAGCTCCGTGCTGAAACATTTTTTGAAACAAGGGTGGACTTAACATTATTCCAGGAAGAGAGTGTAAAGAAAGTTATTGCTCGGCTTCAAAATCCTAAAATCGGAATGTGCCTTTTAGCAGATAGTGTCGGTCTAGGAAAGTCTTTTATAGCTAAAAAGGTAATCGAAGAATTTGGTTATTTCGGAAGGCAGAATATTCTTATTATCTGTCCTGCATCTTTAAGGGAAGATTGGGAAAATCATCTTAAAGATATTTCTCTTAATGCTCCGATTTATTCGATCACTGAATTTGGTTTAGATAATAGCTTCGAAAGAATCAAAACTGAATTATTAAAGAGAAAGATAACCTCTAAAAGAAATAATGCAATTGAACTATTGGTGATTGATGAAAGCCATAACCTGAAAACACGAGCAAGTAAATCATTTAAACATCTTTTAGAAATCTTCGCCGACCCAAATATATGTGAGCATTATCCTAAAGTATTAATGCTCTCTGCAACTCCCGTTAATAATGGAATTAAAGACCTTGCTAATCAAATACTTTTAGCTAAAGGAGGTAATGATAAGTATTTCTCTTCTTTTGGTATTGAAAGCATTTTTAATTTTTTTAGATCCATTCAAAGTGATTTCCAAAAAAAAGGTTCCGAAGAAGTCTTTTCAGGCTTATATCCTATCCTTAATAGAATTATGGTAAAAAGAACAAAGCATCAGGTTAAGAAAGATTTCCCTGATGCAACTCTGAATGGAGAAAAAATAATTTTTCCTGAAGAAAAACTTGAGAATGTTCTATTTGAATTAGATAGTAGAGAAATTCGCAAAAAAATTAGTGAAGAGATTAATCTATCGGAAAAAATAAAACCGAATTTGTTTAATCATTTTACAATTGATTCCACAGAAGATGAAGAGGAGCAAGTGGATAAAATTGGTCTCGAAGAATTTTTTAAATTGAAAAAGGAGATCGTTCGCAAACATCAAACAGAATATGAATCCGTTTTCCATTTTATCGATCGCGCTATTAAAGGATTAAAACTTATTCCTTATAGTTACTTGAACGAAAAAAAAATATTATCTAGTGAAGAAGAAATACAGGCATTTGCTAGAAGGAATCTTACCGGCGTAATGAAAGTAACAATGTTCAAGTCTTTTGATTCTTCAATTTTCACATTCAAAAAAAGGATTGAAAAATATTCTCTATATCTTGAACAGTTTGAAAATTTATTTTTTGAAGAAAATATTCTCGTTAAACCCTTAATTATATCAAAAGCGTTATTACGATTAGATGATGAACCTGATGAAGATATAATCGATTTAATTTATGAGGAAATAGAAAAATTTAATGAGCGGCATTCAGATGGTGAATTGCCAATTGAAAATGCTTCGATGAAAATTGATCTTGACGAGTACAATGCTAACAATATCCGGAAATACATTAATCAAGACAAAGAGATTATTGAGCTAATCAATAAGGTACTATCGCATATTACGGTTGATTCCAAACTTCTTCGTTTAAAAGAATTGCTATTGGAATTAAAAGGTTGTAAGGTTCTTGTGTTTTCATATTTTGCTACAACTATCGATTATCTTAAAAAGGAGATGAATAAAGACTTTCTTGATTCGCTCGAAATATCTGAAAATGAAATAGCATTTCTAAAAAGTAAAACCGGAAATAATAAATCAGAATATGTAAAACGCTTTTCGCCGATCGCTCAAAATCAATCTGTAATTAAGGGTGAAGTAAATGGTAAGAAAGAAATTAAAGTTCTTTTTTCTACCGATGTACTTAGCGAAGGTCAAAACCTTCAAGATTGTGGTATCATAATTAATTACGATCTTCATTGGAACCCTGTTAAAATGGTTCAACGTAATGGTCGCATTAATCGCCTCGGCTCTAAATACGATCAAGTGAAAATTTATAATTTCAGACCGGAAGACCAACTTGATAAGTATCTTAGACTAATGTTGAAATTACAAGATAAAATTAAAATTATTGGAGCAAGTGTAGGTCTTGATAGCAGTGTGCTTGGAGAAAATATTACTCCCAAACAATTTGGATTAATAGAAAATATTTATAGCAGCGATCCCGAAAAGCAGAAAGAAGCTATCGAAACCCTCGAAAGAGAAAATGATTTAGCTTTTGATGAAGTCTTCGAAAATGATCTTCGAGTTTTTATGCGTAAAGCTTCTGATGATGAAAAAGAGAATATTCGTAATCTCAATATTGATAAATGGTGCGAACTTAATGCTTTAAAACCAAAAGAAAAAATGATGGTTTTTAATATTGCAAAAGGTGAATTTAGATTTATTAAAGAAGAATCAAGAAAAGTAGCAGAAGAAAAAAATCACCTAAAAGCATTAACACTTATACGCAGTTTTGATAAGAAGCGTCAAAAAGTAAATTTATCGGATATCGAAATTAATGATAGTAAAGAGTTAGCATTTAAGTTTCTCGAGTCAGAAAAATCTTTTCAATTAACTATGGATTTTGAAGACTTAACGGATTTTCAAGGTGTACGAAGAACAGGTGGTATTTCATCACTTTCATCCTATAAAGAAGAATTATTATTGCTATTAAACCAGAATCTTGATCGCTATTCAGTTGATAATATAAATAGAATAAGAATACTATTATCGCGTCCAAACTATTTGCCATTAGATAACCGATTAAGAAGTTTCGTAAGGCGAAATGATAATAAAATATCGATCGATTTTTTAGATAACCTTGCTATCATTAGTAATTATTTATTAAAAGATGAAAAAACAGAAATCCTACCTGATCCTATTTTCTGGTATGGTTATTATCCTAAATTCGAGTAAATTGAACTATGTCAATAAGAAACCTAGTAGAAAATAGATCACAATTAGATTACCAGGCAATCACTACATCGCTTATAAGTGAATTTGGAGTCTCTGACCCTATTAATTGGGATGCAGTTATTCCCTCATCAATTCAGCAAAATTTGTTTGGAGGCGAAGCATTACGTCTTTTTGCAGACCATCCAAATTTTTCTTCTCAAAAAGATATTAGAACTATTATTCTAAAAAAAGGTGTTTCCTCTCAAATGCTTGTCCTTTTTGCAAAGTTAAAAGATGAGAAACTTTCAAAAGCTAATATTGAAAAAATCGCTAAAAAATTCGTTGGTGGTCAAGCAGCAGAAAGATATGTAGTTTGGTTTCTTGGTAATCCATCAAATACTCAATTCAAAGTAGTGCTTTCAGGTAGAGAAGGTAAAAAAATTGTTCTCAAATCACTTCCGTTTGGTGTTAATCAACCGTACTATAAGACTTATGATTTTATACTTGATGAAGTGCAAAAGAAAGTTTCAAAATTATTTGTTGAACCGAATGAGTTATGGAAGTCTCTTTGGAAGTCTTTTGATATATCAGTAGTTAATAAGAAATTTTATCTTGATATTAAGTTGGCATTCGATGCACTGATTAATGATCCTGTTCTAAAGGGTGTTATTCATAATGAAGAATCTCGTAAACAATTTACAGTTCGTTTAATTGGTAGAATAATATTTAGCTGGTTCTTAAAAAAGAAAAACATAATTTCAGATTCTGTACTTTCCTCTTCGGCTGTATTGAAATATGACAGATATTATTTTGATTTACTTGAAAAACTATTTTTTGAAGTTTTCAATACCCCGCAAAAAGAGAGGAGAAAATTACCTGAGGAGATTAAAGATTACCCATTCCTGAATGGTGGATTATTCGAAGCACAGGAAGGCGATTATCAAGGAAAAGTTTTATTAAGTAATGAATGGTTCATTTCGATATTTAGGGATACACTTGAGAAGTATAATTTTACAATTGACGAAAACACATCTTCAAGTTCAGAAATTGCAATTGATCCTGAAATGCTCGGAAGAATATTTGAAAATTTATTAGCTGAACAAAATCCTGAAACTCACGAATCTGCGCGAAAATCAACCGGTTCATATTATACTCCGCGTGAAATTGTTGATTATATGGTTGAACAAAGTATTTCTGAATATATTAAATCTAATCTTACTCTTAGTGAAGATGCACAAAAACTCATTGAAGATTTTGCTCATACAGAGGAATTTCCATTATCATTAAATGAGCATTCTAATCTGATTTTAGAATTACTTAATAAGGTTAGAGTTCTAGATCCTGCATGCGGATCGGGGGCTTTTCCAATTGGTATGCTGCAAAAATTAATTGCTCTAAAAGTAAAGATAACAGATTCCGATAAAAGTAAAAAAGAAATTTCATTATATGATCTTAAGTTACAGACGATACTCAAATCCATTTATGGAGCTGATATTCAGCCAATGGCAGTTGAGCTTTCTAGGCTTCGTTGTTGGTTAAGTCTGATCATTGATGAAGATGTAGATAAGAAAAAAACAAATTGGGGAATTGCATATCTCCCAAATCTTGATTTTAAATTTGTTTGTGTAAATACATTGATCAGTCTGCCGCCTATGCTACAAGATTCTCTTGGCACTTCCGCTGATGATTTTGAAAAACTAAAATCTTTAAGAACAGAATTTTTCACAGCTTCGGCAAAACGTAAAATAATAATTGAAGAAGAATTTAAAGATTTACAAGAAACAATTGCAGAAAAGCAGAGGGAATGGTCAACAAAGAATACTGAAGCGGTAACAAAATTAATAAGATGGAATCCATTCAAAGTTGAAGAAACTGATTGGTTCGAACCTTTTTGGATGTTCGGAATCGATGACGGGTTTAATATTGTTATTGGAAATCCACCTTATGCCCAGCTTCAAAATAACGGAGGCAAACTAGCTGAAATATATAAAGATCAAAAGTATAAAAGCTTTAAACGCACCGGCGATATTTACAGTTTGTTTTATGAAAGAGGGCACACATTGCTAAGTCCAAAAGGAATATTATGTTATATTACTTCTAATAAATGGATGCGAGCAGGTTATGGAGAATCTCTAAGGAAGTATTTGGCAAATAATTCAAATCCGTTATTATTAATTGATTTTGCAGGACAAAAGATATTTGAAGCAGCTACTGTCGATACAAATATTCTCTTATTTAACAATGGGACGTATGAGACTCCAACTAAAGCTTGTATTGTTAAGAGTCATTTTGGAGATAATCTATCAAATTATATTCATGAGAATTCATTATCAATCAAGTTTTCTGAAAGAAATAACTGGGTTATTCTGAACCCTATAGAGCAAAGAATTAAAGAAAAAATTGAAAAAGTTGGTACTCCACTAAAAGATTGGGATATAAAAATCAATCGTGGAATTTTAACTGGTTATAATGAAGCATTTATAATAGATCGTAAGAAGAGAGATGAGTTAATCTCTCAAGATCCAAAATCTGCCGAAATTATACGACCGATTTTACGTGGCAGAGATATAAAACGATATAGTTACGATTTCGCTGATTTATGGTTAATTTATATTCCTTGGCATTTCCCACTGCATAATGATATAACAATTAAAGGAGCTTCTTCGTTGGCTGAAAAAGCATTTAGTAAAGAATATCCAGCAATATATAAGCATCTACTCAAATATAAAAACGAACTACTTAATAGAAATAAG
>JALNXG010000086.1 GCA_023230485.1 Melioribacteraceae bacterium | reverse complement strand
TTTTCAGTTAAAAAATATTTAGTATTAGGTTTATTATTGATGAAAGATTTTTTGTCATTTATAAAACATACCTTTTGGAGCATTTTAAGATGAGTAGCAAGATTTCCATCAGTAACATTCAGATATTCTTTTAATGAAATAAAATCGAGAGAATCATTAACCGAGAGAGCAGACATAATACCGAGTCTTATTCGGCTCTCAAATATTTTTTCAAAACTATCGAGAGGTGATTTCACTTTTAATCTCGTTCATAATGCATATAGATAAAAATGCCATATAAAATATGTACAATTCCGAATCCGATTGCCCAGAACATCAAGCTATATTCAATAAAGTAAAAAGATATTAGCCCCAGCGATATTTGAATAATACCTAAAAATTTCACTTCACCATATGTAAACTTACTTGCATTAAATAATGCCAATCCATAAAAGAGAAGAGAAGCAGGAGCCAATAAACCGGCAATATTATTAATAAAAAGAAGCCAAATAAAAATTGAGCCTGCAATTATAGGAACGAATAGATTAATTAATAATTGACGGGAAGCTGCATTCCAAACAACTTCACCCTTTTTTTTAGCTTTATTATAAGAGAGTAAAATAGCAGTGGACAATGTGAAAAATAATATTAGAATAGCTAATAAAATTAAATTCGGAATAATAGGTATGAGTGAAGAACTGCTATTTACATCATAAAATAGCCGGTCGGGATTAAAATTCAAATAGTAAGAGGCGATGAAAGCTCCAGTTAGAGCATAAATCCCAGCTAAGATACCTGACCATCCCGATAGAGATAAAAATTTTGATGAACGCTCCATCATTGAGCGTATCTCTGAAATTTCTTGGATATAATTTTCTTGTTTTTTCATACAAAGTACTTTTAATTACAAAGTTAATAGAAAAAATAGTTCGAAGCAAGAAAAATATTGACAATAAAAAATTATCAAAACTGAATTATAATGTGAATTTTTCTATTCTTATTATAATCCCTGTTAAGAAGTTGTTTTTTGCAGTTCTATATATTAATTGTGAATATATTTAGTTAAATATTATTCAAAGGTGACAATAGCAGGTTTTACTTATCTATAGTAATTCCAAAAATATAAAAAGGGCGATGTGAATAGCTAATTAAATTCCTCTACCTGCATCGCCCTCAAACGTGTATTCTATTATTTCTTCTTTAAATCATATCTGTCTAAGTTCATTACTTTGCTCCATGCTTTGGCGAAGTCGTCAACGAACTTTTTCTTAGCATCATTCTGAGCATATACTTCCGTAAGGGCACGTAAGATCGAATTAGAACCGAAGATTAAATCGGCACGTGTAGCTGTCCATTTCACTTCTTCAGTTTTGCGGTCACGTCCTTCAAATACTAATGCATCTTCTGAAACCGGTTTCCAACCAGTATTCATATCAACAAGACTCACGAAGAAATCATTGGTAAGTTTACCGGGCTGTTTTGTAAATACGCCATTTTTCGAACCATTAAAATTTGCACCAAGAACACGTAATCCTCCAATAAGAACAGTCATTTCCGGCGCACTTAATGTAAGCAATTGAGCTCTATCGATTAACATTTCTTCAGGGGAAAGAGTAAATTTCTTTTTCTGATAATTACGGAAGCCATCAACTACCGGTTCCATTACATCAAATGATTCAATGTCTGTCTGCTCTTGCGAAGAATCGCCTCTTCCCGGAGAGAATTGAACTTTTACTTCGTAGCCTGCATCTTTAGCCGCAGCTTCCACTGCCGCATTTCCGCCGAGTACAATTAAATCTGCAATCGATACTTTCTTTTTGTCTTTGCGATTCGTATTAAATTCTTTCTGAATTTCTTCATAGACTTTTAGTACTTTCGCAAGCTTCGTCGGTTCATTAATTTCCCAATCCTTCTGCGGAGCTAAACGAATGCGTGCACCATTGGCACCACCTCTCTTATCCGATCCACGGAATGTAGAAGCCGAAGCCCAAGCCACTGAGACTAATTCTGAAATCGATAGACCTGAACTCAAAATACGAGATTTTAATTCAGCTTCATCTTTCGTATCGATAAGCTCATGCTGTACAAGTGGAATTGGATCCTGCCAAATCAAATCATCATTCGGAACTTCATTGCCAAGATAACGTGATTTAGGTCCCATATCTCTATGAGTTAATTTAAACCATGCTTTGGCAAATGCTTCGGCGAATTGATCGGGATTTTCATAAAATCGGCGCGATATTCGTTCATAGATTGGATCGAACTTTAGTGATAAATCTGCTGTTGTCATCATCGGTCTATTTTTCTTGCCCGGAATATGTGCATCCTCAATCATGTCTTCTTCTTTAACGTCCTTTGCGAGCCACTGCCAAGCACCAGCTGGACTTTTTACTAATTCCCATTCGTAACGGAATAGCATATCGAAATAACCATTATCCCATTTCGTTGGATTCGGTTTCCATGCACCTTCAATACCGCTTGTTGTAGTATGAGCACCTTTACCGGATTCAAATTTATTTTTCCACCCAAGTCCAAGTTCTTCTATAGAAGCACCTTCAGGTTCTGGACCAACTAAAGAAGGATCTCCGGCACCATGTGCTTTACCGAATGTATGTCCGCCGGCTACAAGTGCTACGGTCTCTTCATCATTCATTGCCATACGAGCGAAGGTTTCTCTAACGTCCTTTCCAGAAGCGACAGGATCCGGTTCACCGTTTGGTCCTTCGGGATTTACATAGATTAGTCCCATTTGAACTGCTGCAAGAGTATTCTCAAGTTCGCGATCACCTGAATATCGCTCATCTCCGAGCCATGTATCTTCGGAGCCCCAATAAACATCTTCTTCCGGCTGCCAGATATCTTCTCTTCCACCGGCGAATCCATAGGTCTTAAAGCCCATCGATTCGAGTGCGCAATTGCCTGCTAAAATCATCAAGTCAGCCCATGAAATTTTATTACCATATTTTTGTTTGATAGGCCAAAGCAGACGGCGTGCTTTATCGAGGTTGCCATTATCAGGCCAGCTATTAACGGGTGCGAAACGTTGATTACCTTTTCCCCCTCCGCCTCGTCCATCAGATGTACGGTACGTTCCTGCGCTATGCCAAGCCATACGAATAAATAGCCCGCCATAATGACCCCAATCTGCAGGCCACCAATCTTGCGAATCGGTCATAAGCGTATATAAATCTTTTTTAATTGCGTTTAGATCGAGTGATAAAAATTCTTTTGCATAATCGAAATCAGAACCCATAGGATTAGAAATAGGCGGATGCTGATGAAGCACTCCTACTTTCAGTGCATTAGGCCACCAATCAAGATTACCTCTTTTTTTCGGGGGAGTATTAGATTTGCTGCCTGTTACAGGGCATTTGCTTTCTTCGTTCATTTACCTTTCTCCTTTTTGAATATATTTTTCTACGATATATTATTTAAGTAGTTTGTTTTTGTTTTTAAAAGTGCCGATTATTTGAAGCTTAACGTCGCTTACTTTGAAATTCGCTATCTTCTTTTTCTTAAAATAGTTTTCAAGCAGATTGTTTAGCTCCTCATCGAAAAAATCTTCTATATGCTCTGAGTCTGCGCTATATAAATGATGGTGCTTATCGAGAATTGCATCGTAGCGCATAATATCTTTTTCAGTTTTTACTTTTTTCACTAATCCTTTTTCCACGAATGTATCAAGAGTATTATAGATAGTACCGACAGCAACGTTGGGATGATTATTTACTACATATTCTTTAATGTTATCTGCAGTGGGATGATTCTTTAAATGTGATAGCGCTTCGAGAACTGCGATTCTCTGAGGAGTAACTTTCAGGTTACTATTTTTTAGATCAACTTCGTAATTTTCTTTTTTCATAAGTAATTATTATTAAATAGGAATAATTCCTACTTAGGATACGTAATTATTTAGTATATGTCAAGAAATATTTCAATTAAGAGGGCGGGAGAAACAATTATTAAACCTCCGTAACACACTCTTAGTCACTTAATAGTTTCAATAGACCTCCGGTATATAATTCTGATCGCTTAATGGCGGTCTTACGTATCCTACGTTATCCTGAATTGGTGGAAGAATTAGTTTTTCTCTATGAACATCCTCATACGGAATTAAACTCAACAGATGAGTGATACAATTCAATCGGGCTTTCTTTTTAATATCGGAATTAATATCATACCAAGGGGCTTGCTTTATATCAGTATAAGCGAACATATTATCTTTTGCTTTCGAATATTCTACCCAACGCTTTCTCGATTCCAAATCCATCGGGCTAATTTTCCATCGCTTAGTGGGATCATTTATTCTTTCTAAGAATCGTTTCTCCTGAACTTCATCACTTACAGAAAACCAATATTTAATTAATATAATTCCTGAACGGATAATCATTCTTTCAAATTCAGGACAGCTACGAAGAAATTCCTCATATTCATTTTCAGTACAGAAACCCATAACTTTCTCAACACCTGCACGGTTGTACCAACTTCTATCGAAGAAAACCATTTCGCCAGCGGAAGGTAAATGAGGCACGTATCTTTGGAAATACCATTCTGATTTTTCTTTTTCAGTTGGAGTGCCGAGAGCTACTATTCTGCAAACACGAGGATTAAGAAATTGTGTAATTGCTTTAATCGTCCCACCTTTGCCTGCAGCATCACGCCCTTCAAATATTACAACTACTTTCAAACCCTTATGCTTCACCCATTCTTGTAGTTTTACGAGTTCGATGCTTAGCTTATCTAATTCTTTGTTGTAAAATTTTGTAGTAATCTTCTTTTCTTTTTTTCTATTTTCTTGATCGCTGTTTTCATTACTATCGTTAGCTTGATTAGCGCTTTCTTCGGAAAAATGTTTTTTCATACTATTATCGTCTTGTTTATCGGAGTTTTTTTTTGAATTCTTTTTTGAGTGCTTATCTGATTTGGTTTTCTTTTTGTGATGTGGCATATTCCAACCTCTTTACACAAGTTAATTTGCTCTGTTAAAGGAAATAGTTTGATTCAATGACAGCTTAATATAAAATAAATCTTCTTCATATTCTGATATTTTTTATGTTTACAAATAAAAGTGAATAGGAATATCGGTATGGAAGGGTGGTGCGAGAATACCGTAAAAAATAAGATGGTTGGGTAACTTTGTTGCAGCTATTCCAATGAATATATAAATCTCATTTAGGTATATAATGAGTTATATGGTCTGATTAAGACTTAATTTAAGTTCGATTATACTTGATTATTTATAGAAGTTGGATTAAATTAAATTCTTATGTAAACATTTACATAGGCATATTCCTATAAAAAAGTTCCAAAATAATATTATATCCAAAATCAAGGAGAGCACCATGTTAGTTAGAGTCAAAACGATTTTACTGGCAATTCTTTTTTTGATGGTTACGATTCCGGTAACAGGTCAAGTAAAAGACTACCAAGAAGCAAGCGGTGTTTTAGGACAAACAGACTTTGTATCAAAAGTAGCAGGCACATCAGCGACTACACTTAATGGTCCGAATGGTGTGGGAATTGATCCCGTTACCGGAAAAATTTTCGTTGTCGATAGAAGCAATCATAGAATATTACGTTGGAGTACTAGTGATGCTATGGTCAATGGATCTGCGGCAGAAGCTGTTTTTGGTCAAAGCGATTTCACAAGCAAAACAACCGGAACTGCTGCTGATAAGTTTAATAATCCTATCGGTATTTATATTGATATGAATGGAAGTATGTGGGTAGGTGATTTTACAAATAACCGTGTATTGAGATTCGATAATGCAGCGACTATTGCAAGCGGTGCAAGTGCTGATGGAGTACTAGGTCAGCCTGATTTCGTTTCAAAGAATGCAGGTAAAGATGCAAATCAAATCTCCGGTCCTTGCGGGATTTATTTGGATTTTAAAGGATCACTTTGGGTAAGTGAATTTAATAATCATAGAGTAACTCGTTGGGATAATGCTGCATCAAAAGCGAACGGTGCTAATGCAGATGCAGTTTTAGGGCAGCCTGACTTTGCAACAAACTCGAGTGGATTATCTGCCGCAAAGATGGCTAATCCAAATGGGTTATATGTCGATTTTGTAGGCAATCTATGGGTAAGTGATTATGGTAATAATAGATTTTTGAAATTTACTGATGCAAAGGAAAAAGCAAATGGCGCAGATGCGGATGTAGTTTTAGGGCAACCGGATTTCGTAACCAAAACATCAAATACTACAAGAAGCGGTTCAGGTTCTACACGTTTTATTTGGGGTGATAGATTTGGTTCTATCTACACAATTCAAGAAAGTAATAATAGAATATTAGTTTATTTTAATGCGATGAGCAAAACAAATGGTGCTGATGCAGATGCTATTTTAGGTCAGCCTGATTATGAAACTAAAACTATTCTCAATCCACCGACAGCCGCGAGCTTAAGTGTACCGAGAGCTATGGTTTTTGATAATTTTAGTGATCAGATATGGGTAGCTGACTATAGCAATAACCGTGTTCTTAGATTTGATATTGGCAAAGAAGAAGAAAAAGAATTTCCTCAGATAGCAGATAATCAAGAAGCGGCTAGCGTATTAGGTCAATTGGATTTAGTAAGCAAAGCTTCCGGAACAAGTGCTACTACTTTAAATGGACCTAATGGAGTTGGTGTCGATCAAGAAACAGGAAAAGTTTTTGTTGTCGATAGAAGCAACCACAGGATATTAAGATATAGCTCAGGTACAGCTGTATTTAATGGTTCGGCAGCCGAAGCAGTTTTTGGTCAAGCTGATTTCTCAACTAAAGTAACTGGCACATCAGCTAATCAATTCAATAACCCTATCGGAATTTATATAGATAAAAACGGTAGTATGTGGGTTGGTGATTTTACAAATAATAGAGTATTGAGATTTGATATGGCTTCCTATATCGTGAGTGGTGCAAGTGCGAACGGTGTATTAGGTCAGCCCGATTTCGTTTCCAAGAATGCAGGCAAAGATGCTAATCAAATTTCCGGTCCATGCGGAATATATGTTGATGATAATGGAACTCTTTGGGTAAGTGAATTTAATAATCATAGAGTTACACGTTGGGATAATGCAGCAAACAAAGCAAATGGTGCAAATGCAGATGCAGTTTTAGGACAGCCAGACTTTGCAACAAACTCGAGCGGACTCTCAGCCTCGAAGATGGCTAATCCAAATAGTGCTTATGTAGATAAAGATGGCAATCTATGGGTAAGTGATTATGGCAATAATCGATTCTTAAAATTTAGTAATGCCGCAGGCAAAGCAAATGGTGCAGATGCGGATGGCGTTTTATGTCAGCCCGATTTCGTAACTAAAGCATCGACCACAACAAAGAACGGATCAGGCACGACACGATTTATTTGGGGTGATAGCGCAGGAAGAATTTATACCGTTCAAGAAAATAATCACAGAATCTTGATCTTTAATGATGCAGCTAATAAAGCAAATGGTGCTGATGCGGATGGTATTTTAGGGCAGGGAGATTTTGTATCTAAAGTAATTCCTAATCCTCCAACCGCCTCCGGCTTCAATGTACCAAGAGCAATGTATATTGATGAAGAAAGAGGAAATATCTGGGTTGCTGATTATAGCAATAGTCGTGTATTAAGATTTATTGTTGATAAACAAACCGGTGCTTTTGTAAAACTCACTTCTCCAAATGGAAATGAAGAATGGGGAGTTGGTTCTACTCAAGAAATTAAATGGAGCAGCTTTGGTGTTGATAATGTAAAAATCGAATATACTTTAGATGGAACTACTTGGATTGAACTTGCAGTAGTTGAAGCAGCTTTAGGCAAATATGAATGGACGCTTCCAACAACTGAAACAGTTTCAGCAAAAGTAAGAATTAGCAATTTGACAAATGCTACTATGAAAGATGTAAGCGATGAAGCATTTAAGATAATGGTATTAGTTGGTGAAATTAATGTTGTATCTCCAAATGGCTATCAAGAATGGGATACAGCCGCACCTAGAAAAATTCTTTATATGGCAGAAAATGTTCAGAACGTAAAAATTGAATATTCTTATAATAATGGAAACACTTGGAATAAAGTTATTGATTCCACACCTGCAACCGGCGAATATGCTTGGACTACCGCCGCATTTAAAGGCAATCAATATATAGTAAGAGTATCAAGTGTGGAAGAACCTTATGTAAATGATAAAAGTGATCATACATTTAGTTTAGTCACTCCGAATACCCAAAGTAAATATGATTACGTTTTCTTTAGTGATAGCCCTACCAAAGGATATTACGATCCAAGCTGGGGATACGCTAATGCTCCAAGTAATTTATATTTATTAAATGGTAGTAAAGCTCCAGTAACTTCCGAATATTCATTAGCAGGCAACTATTCTATTATGATGAATTGGCTATCACAAACAGGCGGTGATTGGGGTTTAGCAGTTGCCGGTATTGATTGGCCCGGACGTGATCTTAATTTCAAGGATACACTTTCAATAAGTGTATTCTCACAAACGGCTACGGCTTCTGCAGATATGCCTTTGATTTACTTGGAAGATCTTGGTAATCAAAAAACAGATCGACTTCTTCTTTCAAATTATTCGCAAGGTATTCCTGCTAATAAATGGACGGAAATTATTATTCCATTAAAAGATTTTATTGCAAAGCCAGGTAAAGCTGACGTTACAAGAATTAAAACAATTTTCTTTGGACAAGATAAAGTAAGCGCATCACCTCAAACATGGTTCATGGATGAAGTGAGAATGAAAGGAAGTAAAATAATTGATAACGAAAATACTAATACGATTGTTGTTATTGGTTCATCAACCGCCGCAGGTGCAGGTGCTACTACTTATGACAGCTCATGGGTAGCAAGATATAAATCTTATGTTAAGTCAAAAGATATTAATGCGCAGGTAGTTAATCTAGCTATTGGCGGATATACAACTTATGACTTAATGCCAACAGGTTTTGCTCCTCCTTCCGGCAGACCAACACCTAAGGTAAACAATAATATTACTTTTGGTATGACATTCAAACCGGATGCTATTATCGTTAACTTACCAAGCAATGATGTTACTAATGGATATACAATTAAAGAGCAGATGGATAATTACAGAGTAATAGCAGGTACTGCTAAAGTAGATAAAGTTCCTATGTGGGTAACAACTACACAACCTCGAAATCTTTCGGCAGCGCAGATGCAGACTCAAAAAGACGTAAGAGATTCTGTTCTAGCTTATTTCAAAGACAAAGCCATAAACGTATTCGATGAATTAGCAAATGCAGATGGAACAGTCAAATCGAAATATAATTCAGGCGATGGTGTTCATATAAATAATGCAGGACATAGATTCATCTTTAATGAAATGGTAAAAGCAGGAATTTGGGAAGACGTTGCTACTGATGTTGAGATAGCAGAGCAAGTAGTGATACCAACGGATTTCGGTTTGATGCAGAATTATCCAAATCCATTTAATCCGACTACAACTATCCGATACGCAATACCGGTTTCAGGAATGGTCGATTTAAGGATATATGATATTCTTGGTCGTGAAGTTGCTTCAATTCAACAGGGACTACAAGATGCAGGAAATTATAATGTAACATGGAATGCTTCTAATTTGAGTTCAGGATTTTATGTCTATCGTATTATGGTAACAGTCGATGGGCAATCAAAATTTGCTCAATCAAAGAAGATGATCTTAATGAAATAACTATAGAAGTAAAATAGTTATTTATTTAATTTGTAAACTAGCTGCCGGTTGCCTGAAAAGGTTCCTGGCAGTTTTTTTATTTATATAAAATTTTATATTTATATTGGGGAGTATTGAAATTTTAATGGTTTGAAATCGATTGCGCATTCTCTCGCGTCCTCAAAAACGTAATCGAACGAACTCTATTCGCCGAAGCTTCTTTCTTTTTATAATTAAGAGGCTGGCGATTTTTTTTTTATCAGTAAAACCGTTTGATTAATAATTCTCTTATTTCTATTTTCTTAATTGTACTATTCTTTTATATGGCAATATTTAAGCAGAGTGGCAAACTCAATATTAACGCCTATTAATTAATCGATTCTGAAAACAAATTTGACGGAATATGAAAACAAATAGTTTATATCTCAAAATTACCTCTGTAATCTCTTATGTAATAATGTTAACCGCTAATTATCTAGCTAATGCATTACCCCTAAACGGATTTACTACCGGCGAACTTTCAGATTTTTATCCAAATCTTTTCACCCCTGCAGGACTTACCTTTTCAATTTGGGGAATTATCTATCTTTTACTTTTAGTTTATCTTATCTATTATATATCAGCATCTCATAAAATATTAGACCCGATAAAAAAAGAAAAATTCGATAAAATAGCATTACTATTTATAGTTACTTCATTAATTAATGCATCATGGATATTCGCTTGGCACTTTAGATATATTGCAGTATCCGTACTATTAATGTTATGTTTTCTCGTATGCCTTATAAGAGTAGCCGATATTATTAATACGGTCACTCTAACGATGACTGAAAAAGCAATGATTAAAATGCCATTCGGAGTTTATTTCGGGTGGATTACTGTTGCAACAATTGCTAATATAACTGCATTTCTTGTTAGCTTAGAGTGGAATGGTTTTGGTATTCCGGATTATATTTGGATGATTGTTATATCGATAGTCGGTGCAGTAATAGGTAATATTCGTGGACTAAAAGACCAATGCGGTGCATATTTATTAATACTTATTTGGGCTTATGGTGGAATATTATTTAAGCATTTATCTGCAAATGGCTTTAATGGTGAATACCATTATATAATTGGTACTGTAATATTATGCCTAATTTCATTTGTTTTATCAATTGGTATACTCATTACTAAGATGAGAAAACTACAGAATATTCATGAATGATTGGGTAACTACATATATTTTGTATGTCTTTTATTCTTCTCTTTATACCAATTAAATTCCACATGCCCCAATAGCAACGTCTCACTTTAATCGACAAGACAAGGTACTTAGGTCAAAATCTCATCTCAATTTGCACCAAAAGTATCTTATTTATAAGTACAATAATCACTTTCCTTAACATATCGGGTTGGTGATTGGGACATATAGTAATTAAATAAGATATCAAAACGATAGCATGTATGATTTGTAAAAGTAGATACTTATTATAATAAATATAAAAAGTTGTTGACATAACACTTGAAATATGGTATCTTATTCCTAAAGTAATAATAATTTATTGCGCGGGGCTATTTTTCTCTAAAAAAATTTAGAAAATACCTTACAACTATTCGCAAAAAAACATTCTTAAAGAAAATGGAGAGAATTAAATGAACAAAAGAAGATTACTTTTTCTGGCAGTTACCACAATGTCTATTTTCTTACTTTCAATAATTGATAGTAAAGCACAAACAAGAGTTCTTGAAAATTTTGAAAGCTACACAACAAATACTGAATTAGGTGCAAACTGGAGGGTATTCGGTACTGCTTCAAAAGATTTTGAAGTAGTCACAGATACTATGCCAAAAGTTGCTCCCGGTGGGACAAAATATTTTAAATATGTTTACGGTACCGAGACAAGTGCTTGGGGAGGAGTTGCAGAAAGGAAAGTTACTGATGCAACATTTTTCCCTTTGAATTTGAGCACTACAAAAGCAGGCGTTCAATTTTATCTAAAAGGAGATGGCACTAATAATGTTATCAGACTTAGACTTTATGATGAAAAGAGTGTCGATTCTTATGCTATTTGGAGATCTCAAGCGATTTCACTTACAGATACAAACTGGCATATTGTTTATGTCCCATTTATACTTGATAAAGAAGGGTATTACGGACTTCATTTATGGGATAACAAAGGCGGTTACGAAGAAACAGAAGAACAGTTAGCTGCGAGTATAGGTAACATTACTCGTTTCCAAGTGCTATTAGATAATCCCGATAAAACAGATATAACAATTCATAGAATTTATTTTGATGATTTCCGTGCTGTTGATTTTATGCCGCCTCATGGTGTTAATGCTATTAAAGTTGCTGATTTCGAACAGTATATTGAATCAGAAGACTTTATTACAAAATGGCAGGGATTTGGTTATGGTACTTTAGATTATGAATTGGGTAGAGATGAAACTGCACCCGAAGGTTATAAAAATGCGGCATGGATTTACCAAACTGAAGAAAGAACCACTTGGGGTGTTGCTTTTAGAAGTAGACAAGTACTTTACAAAATTCCAAAACTTGGAGCAGTTGGTGAAAACGGCGGTTTCCAGTTCCTCTTAAAAGGCGATGGAACAAAAGATCTATTTTTCTTTAGACTTCAGGACGCACAAAACAACTTCTGGGGATCAAATTGGATATCAATAGAAGATACTACTTGGCACATGGTTACTATTCCATTTAAGATAAGTGCTACTAATGGATTCCGTTGGTTAGGTAATAATCCTGATGAAACTGTATGGGACGGTAATCCGGGGACAATCGAACAATTAAGAGCAAGTCTAGATATGTTGATGGAAGTACGTGTTGATAAAAGATTTTTCAATACTCCAATCCCTCCTTATGTAAATGAACCACATCCTGCATATATTGATACAGTTAGAAGATCAATTTGTATAGATGGAATTTACGCTGTTGATAATTTCCCACCATTAGCACCTGAAAATGCAGATGATTTTGAAAATTATTCTGATTCAGATAATCTTAAAACTGCTTGGAATCAATTTGGTGGTGGCAGTATTGGTTTAGCTCTAAACGAAACCCAAGTAAAAAGCGGTTCTAAATCGATGGCTATCACTTATGTTGGCGCAAATGGATATACAGCTGTAAGAAAAAGAAATATCTTACCGGGATTGAATTTTTCCGATCTTAAAGCTGGTATGCAGTATTGGGTAAAGGGGGATGGATCTGATAATTCTATTATACTTAGATTAATGAATGGAAATGAAATGTGGGAAAGTGCTCCATTTTCTCTTAAGAGTACTGACTGGATTCACGTGGGTGTCGAATTCAAAGCTGATTCTACAGGTGGTTTCAGATACTTAGGAAACAATACTGATAATCCAATCTTTTCTACAAATGTTGGTACAAATGAACAGTTATATGGTGATTTAGCTAATATTGATCAAATCAGATTTTACATTAGAGATCCACAAGCAACTTCTACAGAATACACAGTTATAATAGATAAATTAGAAGGTGTAGATCAGTTCTCACAAAGCACAATTTTAACCGATGTTGAAAATGAGTATCAAGATGCAATGCCAGTTAGTTATAGTCTATCACAGAACTATCCTAACCCATTTAACCCGACTACTAAGATTGAATACAGCCTTTCAAATCCTGAATTTGTTACTCTAAGAGTATTCAATATCCTCGGTCAAGTAGTTTCTACATTAGTAAATGAAAACCAAAAATCGGGTACACATCAAATAAACTTTAATGCTTCCAAATTATCCAGCGGAGTTTATTTCTTCCAAATACAAGCAGGTTCTTTCGTTAATACAAAAAAGATGATTTTGCTTAAATAGTTTCTCATAGTCTTACAGGGAGTGAATTGAATTTCAATTCGCTCCCTTTATTTAATATTCGTATAAATGCGTCTTTTTATAGTAAAGTAAATAGTTAATTGAAATATCAAAATTGTGTAGTGTTTATAAAATTCAATTAAAACGGAATTAACATTACATGAAAAACAATGG
>JALNXG010000085.1 GCA_023230485.1 Melioribacteraceae bacterium | reverse complement strand
CTTGCTATGAATTGGTAAAAAGATTAAATTAGCAGTCTAAATTTTTAATGCTGGCTTAGCTCAGTTGGTAGAGCAGCTGATTTGTAATCAGCAGGTCGCGGGTTCGAGTCCCATAGCCAGCTCACAAAAAAGCCTCAAAACACACAGTTTTGAGGCTTTTTGCTTTTAAACCCTCCTACCATATCCGAGATTGTGCTTTAAATTGTGCTTTAAATGACATTTCGAGTTCCCTATTTTCTTCTGATTTTAAAATTGCGGGTAACAATAAAAATATCTAATTTATAACTTATTAAGTCTAATAGGTGTTTTATTACATGAATAAAATATTTAATAAGGAATTGCTTCAAAACAAGAAAATACTATACTCTCTAGTAGTATTTATTACTCTTTTTTTCATTCATCAGATAATTAATAATTTTACTATTATTAATAATATTGTAAAAATAGTAATCGATTTAGCGATATTTCTTGCTGCAATTGTAACAATTATTAAATATTACAAAGAGGATGTTAAAAATAAAAATAGAATTGAGATTCCCCCTTCCGAAAACAATAAAATTATTGAACCGACTTCATTATCTACTTCATTTGTTAAAAGTACCGATGACTTAAATAATTTAGCAGATACATCATTCTTAGAGACACCTCTTTTCCCAACTTATAATAAACACTGGGACTATATTTACTCAAATGAAATTTATTTTGATGAAAAAATGAAAATCGAGTTATCCGATTCATACTCATTTTATTTCATTAAAGGAAAGCCGGGGGCAGGAAAGAGTACTTTTTTACTTTGGACTATTTCCAATATCTTATCTGATGACAATAACCAATTTAAACAGGTTATTTTTTTAAATCCAGTAAACTTCTTAAATGATCATTCATGGATTAAAAACATAAATAAATTCGATAATACAAATACTATTTTAGTTATTGATGCAATTTGGCGCGGTTTAGAGAATAAAGATATTGTGGTGCAAAAAATGAGTCAGTTGTTTTCGATTGTTAAAGGAGAAAAAGAAATTGATGATAAAATAGTAGGTCCTTTTAATATACTTATTACAATCCGAGATGATGAATTTGAAAGCGTTCTTAGTCATTCTGAATTGGCTTCTATTCCTCTAAGTATAATTAAAAGTACTGATATCAGCAATGATGATAAAAAACTAAAAAGTATTATTGAAAAGTATATTGAGAGTTATGAAGTTAAGTATAACGACAAAAATGAAAATACCATTAATAAATTAATTTATAAAAGCGATTCTAATCCATTTTATATAAGACTCGTTTTTGAAGATATTAAAAAGACACAAGCAGTTTTTAATGAAGAATTGGTTGATAACATCCCAAAGGGTTATCACAATTATATTTGGAGAATAATTTCAAAAAGCTACTTAAAAGAAGATGACAGTACATTCCCTTTTATTTTATTATTACTAATAAATAGTACGTATAAATTTTCCTCTGATTTATTTCATTTAATTGATAAAATAGTAAATAAGAGAAATAAAAACCGTGAACTAATAAATAATTTTATTAATTCCTTCTGTATATACTCTAATCATTCAGAATTGAATTTCCAGTTGAAAGAGTACTCAATAGATATCCATTTTAAATCTGCGATTTTTGAAGCAATGAAAAACTCTACGATGGTAGATTTAAGTTTTAGAAGCTCCGTAGATAGATTCATAGAAATCAATAATTCGCAATTTAATACTACTAAAGAAAGTATAGAATTAAAACTTGAAACCCATTTAAAAGATGGTTTAAAAGAAATTACGGATATTAATTATTGTTATGATTTTGCAAAACTCTCACCAGAAAATTTAGAAAAAGCAATAAACATTTTTGTTGATAAAAGAAAAGAGACAAAACTAAATAATGAATTATTGGAAGCACTTTGCAATAAACTCTATTTGTTATGTATTGAACATGCAACGAAGGCAAGAAAAGATTATAAAAATGATGAGGTACAAAAATATTATGAACTTGCCTTTGATAAATTAGATCTGAAATCTGAAAAGATTGATCTAACAGCGTATTCAGGGTATATAACTAAGCATATCATTTATCATCATAAGAATAATTCCGATGAATTCAATTTCTGGAAGAATAAGGTAATCGAATTAATTAATAGTGCTTTAGAAATTGATGACACGGATAAAATTATCTGGCAGACCAAAGCATTATTTTATAAAGAAATAGGAATGTTTAATGAAGCTGATGATGCATTTAAAAAGACTTTAGAAATAGACCCAGAGCATATTCCATCGATTAATGCTTATGCTTTATTTCTTAAGCAGCTTGCCAAGTTCGAATGGGTTAGAGATCCTAAAAAATCAAAAGAGTATTTTGATAATGCAGAAGAACAATTCAATTTAGCCTTACTAAAATTTAGTGAATTAAAAGATGTTGTAAATAATCCTCAATATCAGAGGATTGAGATGCAGTTGAAAAATTCCTATGCTAATTTTTTACAATCCAAGACGGAATGGTATAGTAGTTATACAGAAAGAATTGAAATAGACACAAAAGTAGAAGAAGTTTTTGAAGAAATATTAAATAAATATCCTGAACATGGTCATAGCGTTAATAATTACGCCCATTTTCTAATTAATAAAGCAAAAATTTTACCGAAATACCGTAGAAATTTTGACAATTTAATTAAAGCCGAAACCATGCTTTCGGATTTTATTAAAAATGAAAGAAGTAAGAAAAGCCTTTCCTATTATATGGCTTTGCATTTATTAGGCAGATATTTATATACTATCAAGGCAGCTAAAATTAAGAGTAAACCGATAGATTTCAACTCGGCAATTAATTATTTAAAAGAATCGGGTAAAAGCTTTGAAATAAAACATAACTCAATTGTTTTAAATGAATTAGGGCAACTTTATCTAAAACAATCATTGGGTTCACCAGATAGAGATAATTTACTCGAATTAGCAAAGGATTCTTTTAAAAAATCGATTGAAATATTAAAGGAGAATAAACATAATGCGCTTCATTTAGGAAAAGTATTTTTGAATCTCGCTAAGATATATAGTTTTCAATCGGATACCAAAAGCTCATTGGACTGTATAGATAAATCGATAATAATTGCTGATAAATATTCCTGCCTTCCATTTGATTATTATTTCACTTTAGTAGAGCTGGCGAATAATTTCTTTTATGAAAATGATTATAGTATGGCAGTAATAATTTATAATAAAGCGTTAGCTGTTTATAACGATCTACACGGTGAAGATACAAAATTAGATCCTTCAATAATTTATTTGCGTCTAGGAGAACTCTCACTTAAAACAAATAATTATGAAAATGCAGTTCTGTATTTTGACAAAACTTTAGAGAACTGTAATGAAGCAATATTTTTTACAAATATCCGTTTGTCAATTAAAAAAATAATGAAACGAATTCAACAATCAAGGCAGCCGGAGCTCTATAATAAACTGCTTTCAATGCGATTATATTGTTCAATGCAAGCAAAGTTAATTGAACCGGAGAATTATAAAAATTACGTGGATTATGGTATTGATTTAAATTGGTCTAAAAAATATTCTGAAGCTGCGGAAGTTTTTTCAGAAGCCATTTTATTATTAGAACAAAAAACCTCCGATAATCCATCTTCTGATTTAATTGAACAAATTGGAAGATTTTATTTCGAAAAAGGATTTTCTTTTAGTGAATTAGGCGAATCAGAAAAAGCCGAAGAAGCATTTCAAAAAGCTCTAATTCTTGATAAATCTAGTATCAGTTATTTTAGATATACGAAATATCTTCTTAATAAAAACAAATTAAAGGAAGCCTTTAATGCGTTCGAAAATGTAATTCGACTTTACGATGATTTAAGCGAAATTAAAAAAGAAAAACTTTTTGAAAGTTTACGTGAAGTAATAAAAGATGTGGCTTATGCTTATGAAAAATCAATGGATAATATCAATTCTTCTCATTTCTTTAAATTGTGTGCCGACCTCTATTATTACGATCATGATTCAAAAAAATCTGAAATACTTGGGACCATAGCACAAAAATTTAGAGATCATGGTAACTTAAAAACTTCACGTAGAATATTTATACAATCTTTAAGGAAAGATTCAGCAAACGTAAAAAATTTAAGCCAGTTAGGAAAAGTATCCTTTGATTTGGGTCTCTATTTAGAATCCGCACAATTACTTCATCATTCTTTAGAATTAAGAAATGGTATAGAGAAACAGGAAAAATGGTTTTATGAAAATGATGAAAAACTTCATCAGAAATGCTTGTCAAAAATTAAAGAAAACCATTCATACTCAGCAGCTAATAATTTTTATGAATCAATAATTAACGATTCTATTCTTCTCGAATTTGAAAGTAATTATAAAGAAGCAAAAAATAAGATAAATGAATTTTACGATGATTTTAGGACAAATGTAAGTAATGATAGTCTCACTTCTGAGGTGTTAATGTTAGCCGCAGATTCGTTGTGGGGTCATTGTGAATTCGAAAAAGCAATTAAAATAAAAGAATCTGTTTCCCAAATTGAAAAAGGGAAATTAGAATCAATCGTTCTTGATGCAATTATCTGGAAAAATTTGGATTCTTAAAATTCAATATGACTTACGATCAAGCAAAAATAATTTTTGATGCACTCGATTGCACTAAGTTGCATTCTTTAAGAGATGATCTTATTGAAAATGCAATTCGCTATTCTGAAATTCGTGTAAAATGGTATTTTGCTGATGATGATACGAAAAGGGAAATTGATGAAGAGCGCACTCGAATCCATAACCTATTTATCGATAGTTGTAATATTCTAAGTCGAGCAATGATTAAAGAAGGGGAGAATGCAGATTGGAGACTTCATCTCGGTAATGATAGAAAAGTAATCGGTGATTTTGCGTGCTACATTCATCTTTTTATCGGACTAAAGAGCAGGTAAGAAATTTACGCTGTAAAATCTAATTCCGGAATTATTGTAATAATTAATAATGACCTGATAATTTTCTCAAAAAAGACCCTGCTAAAATCTCAGCAAAGTCTTTTTTAATCTAATATTTATGGGTAATATCCCTATCTCATACCGCCGCCACCTTGTCTCATTCCACCACCTTGTCTCATACCGCTGCCGCGTTTATCCATCATATCTTTCATTCGTTCTTTCATTTTTTCAGCTTGCTCTTTTTTGTACTGTTCAAAAATCATTTTTTGGTTTTCATCTAAAACTGTTTCAATTTCACTATTCATTTTTTCCATATTTGCTTTACGAGATTGAATTTGATCTTTTCTATCTCCGCCATTAGCGGCTCTTTGCTGCTCCATCTGTTCTTCATATTTATTTAGAATTTTAGAAATTTTTGTTTCTTGCTCCGGCATTAAAGTGAGTTTTTCCTTTAGTGTTTTCAACTGGTCTTTAACTCTATCTCCCCCTTGGGCTCCAATTATAGAAACGGAAAAAAGTACAATAATTATAAACATACTTAAAACTGATTTTTTCATAACTGCCTCATTTTGTTTATTGTTAGACAAGGGAATGCGCAAAAAGGATTCATTAGAAATAAAATTTGCTAAATAATTATTTCTGTTAAAATAGTAAAAGGGGGAAGCTCTTCTCTTATTCTAACAATTTTTCCAAATGGTGAAGTTTCAAAATCTATGCACTCACGAATGATTTTATTCTGATGCTTCATAAACTGTTCAAATGGCAAAGTCCCATCCCACTCAAGCTGAGACTCGTAAAGAATATACTCGAAACTTCACTAAATTGATCTATTAACGCCTTTAATATAAACTCTCTTTGGTCTTCACATAAATCTTCCAATACATCCATTATATCCATAACTATCATCGAAGTCTCGTCAGTTTTCTAACAAAAACAGCAACAAAGAAAAATCATTTCAAGATAGAAGAAGTAAATAGATTTCATTACTTTTGCGGCGGCAGAAATTAAAGAAAAGGATAATTTTAATTTATTTCAGATGCTGAAATGACACATAAGAGAATAGAGTATAATAGAAGAGATTATTAAAGAGACGGACACCTTCTTCTCATTCGATTGAGGATTGCTTTCAAATTTTTATTATAGATAATCAAACCGTAAATCCCAAAGTAATAAAGTATTTAACAGACAGTATAAAAGAAAATCATCGTTTGGGTGAATTATTTGAAAAATGAAATAATATTTAACTGTTGCGGATGTATGAATGACTTTACATCTCCTTTATTACAAAAGTGATTCAACGGCTTTTTTTAGTATTTTGTTATTAACCGGTTTTGTTAAGAAAATATCAGCTCCGGCTTCGATTGCTATATGGCGCATTTGCGGCTGTGCGTGAGCGGTTAAACATAGAATTGGCGTACCTGTATATACCGGATCTTTTTTGATCTGTTTCATTAATTCCAATCCATTTATATTCCCACTGATTGATATATCCATTATTATTATACTATAATTCGTTTTACAGTACTTTTCATAATATTCCTGCGATGATCTACAAATATCAATTTCAAAATCAGATTTAAAAATCAATTTTAATATTCTTACGGATAAATCATCATCTTCAATAACTAGCATTTTTTTCATTTTGAAGACTCTCCAATACTTTCGTTAAAAATAACTCTAAAAGTAGACCCTGCATTTTTTTCACTTTCAACCTCAATAATCGCATTATTTATTTTACAGTAATTTTTTACAAGCAATAATCCCAATCCATTTCCATCAAAACTCCTCGTATAACCTTGTTCTTCCTGTAAAAACGGTTCAAATAGTTTTGTTAAGAATTCGCTGCTTATTCCAATTCCCGTATCTTTTACTTCGATCATAATGTTACCTGACTTGTTTTTTCCTAAAATGATTTCAACCTTTCCTTCTTTTGTGTACTTAATAGCATTTTCAATTAGATTGGAAAAAATCTGCTTGATGCTGTACATATCTGCAATTACAATGTCATTAGTTAATTCGCATTTGTAAATCAGTTCCAATCCTTTCCTTTTGGCGGAAAGTTGATGCTCTTGATACAAGCAAGTTAGAATCTCTGAATCGAGATGGATATTTACATAATTAGGATAGTAGCCGCCGGTTTTTAATTCTGACACGTTAAGAATTAAATCTATAGTTCTTATAATTCTTTTGGAAGCTAGTATAATACTTTCAAAAGATTCGGTCGCCTCATCATTATTATTATCAATAAACAATTCATTAAGGAATTCAACATTTCCTTGTACAGCATTTAATGGCGTTCTAATTTCGTGAGACATTTGAGCCAAGAATTCAGTTTTCAGTTTATTCGATTCCTCTGCCTTTTCTTTTGCCTCAATTAATTCCCTCTCAATAGCTTTCCTCTCGCTTATATCTGTTGCAATTCCTATTAGCCACAATGGTTTGTTTTCTCTATCGTTTATTTTCGTTGTAGAAAGATATACCGGGAAATCACTTCCATTTTTCCTTTTGTTCCATATCTCTCCATGCCATTCTCCTTGCAGCGTTGCTAGTGATATTTCTTTTAATTCCGATGAACTGTTAGGTGAGCGAACTATATCAATATTTTTCCCAATGAGTTCGCTATTATTATATCCATAAGTTTTTGTAAATGATTCGTTAACAAATATTATATTATTATTTAAATCGGTTAAACTTACGCATTCATTTATACTTTTTAATGACTGTGCAAGCATTGTATTTTCTTCTTCAAAATGTCTTCGCTCAGAAATATCTAAGCAATGACCGATATAACCGATAAATTCACCTTTAGAGTTATAACGGGGACATCCGTCATCAAGTATCCACCTATATTCACCATCGCGTCTTTTCAGACGATACTCCATGCTGAAATTCTCTCGTCTATCAAATGCAGTAGTATATATATCGAAACACCTTTCTATATCATTGGGATGAACCCCTTCAACCCAACCATTACCCATTTCTTCGTCAAGTGTGCGTCCCGTAAATTCAAGCCAGACATCATTAAAATAATTACACAGTTTGTCTATTCCTGCCGTCCAGATTAAGGCTGTCCCGGAATTAGCAAGAGTTTTATAATTTTGTTCAATCTCTCGTTTTGATTCTTCTGCAAGTTTACGTTCTGTAATATCCCTAATATTGCATTGAATTACCCTTTTATTATTTACCAAATAAATATTGCTAATAAATTCTACATAGAGTTTTCTGCCATTGGCAGTCTCAAGTGGCAAATCTTCATAACGGACATATTTATTTTGCTGTAATTCAAGAAATTTGTTTTTATTGGCAGCTATATCTTTAAAAAATCCAAGTTCCCATAGTTCTTTCCCAATAAAATTTTCTATCGAATAATCCAGCAAATCAATTAAAAAAGGATTAACATCTATAATCATTCCAGTGTCAGCATCAAGAATAATAATGCCATCTTTTGCTGTTTCAAAAAGACGACGGTAGCGGGTTTCTAAAATCATCAATGTTTCCTCTGCCCGCTTATGTTTGGTTATATCCTGCGCGATTGTTGCAACAACTTTAATCCCATCTTTATCAAGGATATTTGTTGAGTTCCACAAAATTGTTTTGAGTTCTTTATTTTTTGTCTGAATATCTAATTCAGTAATTTCGTCATCCTCACTCAATAAATTGTTTTTTAACAATTCAATTATAAGTTCAGCTTTCTCTTGCAAGAAGAGAAAACGAAGATTTTTATTCTTTATTTCTTTCCAAGTATATCCGCATAATTTCTCAAAGGAATGGTTTATATGCGTTATTGAAAATAAAGAATCCCAAATAATTATGGGGATATGAGTGCGATTGAAAAGAATATCCAAATATTCTTGTGTCAGTCTATTAGATTCACTTAATAATTCTTCCTTGTGTTTTCGTTCGGTTACATCTTCTATAGCAAGAAGAATCATTTGTTCTTTTAATTCTCCTCTTTGAATTTTCCGGGCATTCAAAAGCATAATGCGTTTACCGATTTTCGGAAACACGTGTTCAACTTCATAGTTATTAAAGGTTGTTTTCTTTGGTAGGATTTTCTCCAATAGGTCCCTAAGTTTAGGAATATCCCATTGGCGATTTCCGAGATCATAGATAAGTTTTCCTATTGTTTTATTAGAGGTTACTTTAAAAAAATCATAGAATGAGCGGCTGGCTTTAACTACTCTTAATTCACTATCCAATAATAGTAAAGGTTCCCGCACTGTATTGAATATTTTTTCAGCGAAATTACCCGCTTCATCCGGGAATTTAATTTTATTTTTTGAAGAAGATTCATTGTTTTTTAATAATATTTTTTCATTTTTGCTATTCGTTTTCATCTTCATTCCTTCCCTTAAGAGTAAAATAAAATGTGCTGCCAACATTTTCTTCACTCTCAGCCCAAATATTTCCTCCGTGTAATTCAATAAATTCTTTGCATAATAATAAACCTAGTCCTGTGCTCGTTTCTCCTTCGGTACCCAGCGAACTTACTTTTTCCTCCACCTTGAAAATTCTCTTAACATCAATTGCAGATATCCCAACGCCATTATCGGCAACCGATATTTCTATTGCACCATTATCAAAACGTTTGGATTTTAGGAGTATCTGCCCATCTTTCATTGTGAATTTAACTGCATTTGATAAAAGATTTCTAAGTACAGCTCCAATCATTTTTTCATCCGCAAAAACTTTTTGAGAATTACCGATTTCGTTTATAATTGTAATTCCTTTTTGATTGGCACGTTGGTAAATTGTATCAATACTTTGCGAAACTATTTTTAATAAATCAAAATATTGAGGAGAAAAATCTATAGACCCATCTTGAACTTGAGCCCATTGCAACAAGTTTTCTAAAAGTTTATAAAGATCTTTTGCAGCTTTATTCATCGATTTACTATGTTCAACAAATTCTTTATGAGAAAAATTTTCAGTACTATCTGCCATTAGTTCAGTTAGATTTATAAAACCATTAAAAGGACTTCTTAGATCATGAGCTATAATAGAAAAGAATTTATCCTTAGTGGCGTTGAGTTTTGTCAACTGTTCATGGCTTCTCATTAATTCTTCTTCTGCAGCCTTACGCTCTGAAATATCAAAATATATTCCGAGTACACCGATAATTTCTCCTTCAGAATTCAGTAAGGGAATCTTACTAGTAAGAAGTGTGATGTTGTTCCCATCCGGAGTATTTTGTGGTTCCTCGATAAGAAGTTTGGATTGACCACTTTCGATAACCTTGCGGTCGTCTTCGCGATATAGTTCCGCCTGATTATGCCACCCCATCTGAAAATCATCTTTCCCGATGATTTCCTTCGGATCTGTAAATCCGGCGTCAAGTGCAAATAATTTGTTACACCCCAAGAATACAAGATTCTTATCCTTCCAAAAAACTCTTAAAGGTATTGAGTCTATAATTTCTTTTATTATTTGATTTGATTCGCGTAAAGATTTTTCCGAATTTATTCGATCAGTGATATTTAGAGAAAAACCAATTATGCCTACAATATTACCCTCTATATCGATATAAGGAACTTTATCTGTCTGTACCCAAAAATTTCCTTTTGGAGATTCCATCAATTCAATAATATTTAATTTAGGTATGCTTGAAGTAAGCACTTCCTTATCATCTTTTGAGTAAGCTTCTGCTTGGTCCTTTGGGAAAATATCAAAAAGAGATTTACCTTCTAATTGTTCTATTGACATTTCCATTACATCAGCAAAAGTCTTATTAACACGAATAAATCTATTTTCGGTATCCTTATAGAAAACCCATGCAGGTATGTTATCTAGTAATATCTGTTGTTCTTGCTGAAGCTTCTTCAAATAGCTTGCCGCTAATTTGTGTTTCGCATCTTCTTTAATGGTATATATCTTTTTGTTTACAAGCAGCCATGTAATTATTGTAAACAGAATACTTAAAATGATTCCAACAATTCGAATTGTGCTTGCTGCATTATGCCCCATTCTTAACTCTAATTGCGGTGTATATTTAACGAGAATGGTCCATTTGTTTCCATTAAAATGGATTTCTTTCTTTATCTCCGGAGCTTCATCCAAATTATTATCAAGTTGTTTGGAATCATACATCTTTGTTTCGTTTGTGATACTATTCCAATCATAAATTTCAACATGAATATCCTCGCCCCGTTCACCAAAAAGACCTTCCATAAAATCACCCATTCTGAAAGGAGAATAAACCCAGCCAATTATATTCTTACGTCTCTCGCCAATGGTTAAATTAGTTGTACCGTTTTTATATATGGGTAAATAAATCAGGAAACCGACTTGTACTTTATTTCCGGTTTCCTGCACCAGATTTACTTTTCCGGATATAGTAGTTTTATTGGAATCAAGTGCAGTCTGCATAGCCTTTTTCCGAACAGGTTCAGAAAACATATCATATCCAAAAGCACGTAGATTAAGTCCTTTGAATGGTTCGAGATAAATTATAGAAGTATAAGTTTCCCGTTTACCTTCAGGCCAAATCTTGTATTGAGAAAAACCTTCATTCTGAATGTCGGCTATATGTTCTTTTATTTGATTGGTGGGGATTAATATAGAAAAGCCAATACCTTGTATTCCCGGATAGTTCTTATCAATATCAAGAGAATTAAAATATAAACTGAACTCTCTGCGGTTTACATTATCCGATGCATAAAATAAACCGCGTATATTTCTTAGTATTTGCTCATAATTTAAAATCCTTTGTTCGATTCGGTTATAAACGTCATTAGAGCGATATTCAAGATATGCATGTAGTTCACTTTTTCTATTTGTAACCGCAATATTCCAGATCAGATAAGTAACAAATAAACAAACGATAAAAGTAAATGAAGGAAGAATTATTCTATTACAAAATACTTTTTTCATTAATAATTTTGTACGCTTAGTAGTTAATCCTATTTTTCCCTTTTCATCAAGCTTTTTCATATTAATTGTCCATGTATGAAAATATATTAAACTATCTGGATATGAAATTCAATCGTCTAATGGGATGAATAACGAACTACATCTTTAGGATGAGTAAAAAGTCTAACAAAAATTGTATTATACAATCAGTTAATTAACAGTTATTTCTAAATCATTGGGTTACTTTACCATGAAGGAGGAGTTGTGGATGGGATTGAATCATTTTTTGAGAGCATTGTTAAGTTTTTAAGTGTACCTGTATTCTCGATGGGTAAATCCACCATCACGATCTGGACAATGAGTTATCTGCTGATTCTTATTATTGTTTTTTATTTTATCACAACCAAGTTGAGTAAAATAATTGTTTACAAGGTCTTAGCTAAAAGTAAAATTGAATTAGGTGTCCGCATTGCTGTTGGTACAATAGTACGGTATGCAATTTTAACAATTGGATTTATAATTATTGTTCAAACCGTAGGCATTAATTTGAATAGTCTGACAGTTCTACTTGGTGCTCTTGGTGTTGGTATCGGTTTCGGTTTGCAAAATATTACCAATAATTTTGTAAGTGGATTAATAATACTATTTGAAAGGCCTATAAAAGTTGGAGATAGGATTGAGGTTGGTGAAGTGAACGGTGATGTAATAAATATATCTATGCGTGCAACAACCGTTTTAACGAACGATAATATTTCTATTATAGTACCAAATTCTGAGTTCATTTCCTCAACAGTAATTAATTGGAGCCATATCGATAAAACTGTGCGTTTTGCTTTCCCTGTCGGAGTTTCTTATAAAGAGGATCCCGAGAATATTAGGAATATTTTACTCACAATAGCCGAAGCCAACCCTGATGTACTGAGTGATCCGCCACCGGCAATACTATTTAAGGAATACGGGGATAACGCATTGATATTTAATTTAAGTGTGTGGACAAACACTTATTCCGTTAAACCGTCTGCGTTGAAGAGTCAGCTTTATTTTGAGATATTCAAAAAGTTTAAGGAAACCGGCGTTGAAATCCCATTTCCTCAACGTGATTTGTACATTAAGGAGATGCCTTCAAAAGAAAAGTTATTAGATTAATTAAGTGATAAGAGTGATGCATAAAGGTCTTGGTTCTGTTGTGGATTGCGTTCAAATTATGATTTACTGATAGTCGAGTCATGTTTTTCAAAGGGTTCGATTTCAACTCCTTTATTTGTAGGTTGAGGAGTACTCTCAAATCTACTTACACAAATGTTTTACCGGGCTGCAATGCTTGAACTAACACTAAAATCCTTTTTGTTTTCTATTTGTAAGTAGAAAAGATTACATTTACTATTGAGTTTGGGGGTACTGCAATCGCGGGTATAAAACATAAATAAACAAATCTTAATTACAAATATTGATAAAAATATTTCGCGAAATAATCAAACGAAAATGGTCAATTTGAGTGATGATAAATCAAATAAATGATATAACCGGCATCGACCTCTCGATTTACAACATGTGTTTACGCCGGAAGCATCGATTAAAATCGGCTGGTATTTTTAATAAATAAAACAGAAGTTTGATTCACACATGATTAATTCTAAAGTAAAAAAAATAAGATGATTAAAATATTTTTCATATTCGTTTTTTTATCCATAATATAATTTTACAATGTGTTTATGTTTAGTGCTTCATTCTTTACGCATTTTTTTTTCATAATAAACCTTTATATTATTACTTTTTAATCTTTGTTTTAGCCAATTATTAATTTTCGTTTTATCAGAATTTCTAATTATCGTATTAGAATACAAAATTACAATTGGTTTTATGTGTGGTGATTTAAGTGAATCACTAAAGTCTAATGATTCAGAATATAAACAACTATTAATTTGTTGAAATAAAGGTTTAATCTCATTTAATATTTCTATTCCGAATTTTTGTTTATTTCTTATACTGTCGATTTCAGAATTCTGCTTTTTTAATAAATCATTCAGATTTATAATCTGCTCTTTAAGCTTGAGTGATTCAATATTTGCATCATCAATATTGCTAAAAGTTAATCCTTGTTGGATACTAATTGTAGCATCTTTAATATTAAAGTCATTCGCTTTTTTAATTATTTCATTTTTCTGATTTTCGGATAGTGTTGAGCCTCCATAAATTAGAGTAATT
>JALNXG010000084.1 GCA_023230485.1 Melioribacteraceae bacterium | reverse complement strand
CATTTCCCTAAGTGGGGTTCGGATATAAATTTCGTATTAGAACTTTGGGGTGCGCGAAGAGATAAAGAAATTCCACAACATAGTTTTTCGCAGATGAGAGATCGAGTAGATCAATTCGCAAAAATACATAATCCTAAAAAAACTTTGTTATATATTCCCGGATTTGCAGAGCATGGAATCGATTCAAATGCTCCAAGCTACAATCCAAGTAAGCAATGCGGCGGAGAAGAAGAATTTGGTATCCTTGTAAAACACGCACATAAACTCGGTTACAAGGTTATGATTCATACGAATGTATTAGCTATGACTTTCACTCATCCAATGTATGAAAAATTTAAGAAGTATCAAGTGATAGATGCATTCGATCGCAAACAGGGTTGGGCAATGGATATGGATGGCGATTGGCTTACCGAACCTTACTTTGCATATATGAATCCCGGATTCAAAGAATGGGGAGAATACATGTCGAAAGTATTAGGTGAGTTAATTGAGAAATATAAATTAGATGGTGTATTCTTAGATCAGACACTTCTTGCATTCAATATCTCTAAAGGTCCTGATTTTATTGAAGGAATGGTTAATCATATTCAAAAACTTCAAAGCAGTTATCCAAAGGTTTTATTTGCCGGAGAAGGATTGCATGAGTTAAATGTTTGTGCACTTCCGATGGCGCAGATACATGGTATCGATAGTATCGCGGAAGTACACGGAATGGAAGGGCAGATCAATTGGCGTAAGGCACATCCGATATCGTCTTATCTATTTGGAAAATATTGTCGTTACACTGCACATTTATTAACTAAGCATCCCGAACATCCAATGTTTGCATTGCAGGAAGAAAGCTATGCAAAACTAAATGTTATACCAGCACTTTGTTTATATAATAATAAACAAGCACTCGATATGCCAAAAGTAAGGAATATGATTAAAAGAGGAAATAGATTAAAGGGATAATATGAAGATTATTAATACAGCAGTTGTCGGATCGGGATTTATGGGTGCGGCTCATATAGAAGCACTTAGAAGAATCGGTGGAGTAAATATTAAAGCGATTGTATCTGATGATATTCCAGCGGCAAAATCGATTGCAGAAAAATATTCTATCGCGGAAGTTTATTCCGATTACAAAAAAGTAATGGAAGATAAGGAGATCGATGCGATTCATAATTGCACACCGAATTATCTACATTTTGAAATTAATAAAGCTGCCGCTGAAGCAGGTAAACATATTATTTCCGAAAAACCATTAACAACTAATGCTGCTGATTCACAAGTTCTTACTGACTTGGTAAAGAAAAATAAACTTGTGAATGCGATTAATTTCAATTATAGATTTTATCCTTTGATTCAACATGCAAAAAGAATTATAGAGAAGGGAGAGCTTGGAGAAATATATATGGTTCATGGTCATTACCTCCAAGATTGGCTTTTTTATAAGACCGATTATAATTGGCGTTTAGAACCGGAGATAAGTGGTGCTTCAAGAGCAGTTGCAGATATTGGTTCGCATTGGTGCGATATGATTCAATTTATAACAGGGATGAAAATCAAAAAAGTATTTGCAGATATTTTTACGATCCATAATACACGATTAAAACCAAAGCAGGCAGTAGAAACATTTAAAGGAAAAGAGATCGATACTTCATTTGACTCTGATGAAGTAAAGATTAATACAGAAGATGGTGGAAATATAATTTTCCAATTCGAGAATGGAAGAAGAGGTGTATTTACAGTATCGCAAGTGAGTGCCGGTAGAAAAAATAGTTTTGAGTTCGGAATTGATGGAAGTAAGAAAGCAATAAAATGGAATCAAGAAGAACCGAATCAATTATGGTTGGGTTATAGAGAAAAGGCAAATGAAATATTAATAAAAGATCCATCGTTATTAGATCCGGAAGCAAGTAGATTTGCTCATTATCCGGGTGGGCATCCTGAAGGATATCCTGATGGACCGAAGAATCTATTTATGCAAGTATATGAATT
The DNA here is from genome assembly GCA_023230485.1 of Melioribacteraceae bacterium. Taxonomy (GTDB): domain Bacteria; phylum Bacteroidota; class Ignavibacteria; order Ignavibacteriales; family Melioribacteraceae; genus BRH-c32. The sequence goes on along the minus strand of JALNXG010000084.1, from coordinate 12,347 downwards.
AATACGTTCTGGTAAAGATCCGCAAAACGAGAAAAAAGTTTTTGCAGATTTTGAAGATGGTCTATATGAAAATAAAATTATTGAAGCAATTATAAAAAGCAGCACTGAAGAACGCTGGATAGAAATTAATTAAGCAGGAGATATATAAAATGAAATTAGGATTTTTAACAGCTTGCCTTCCAAATGTTGGATTAGAAGAATTAGTAAAATTTGCATCTGCAAGCGGATTCGATACTTTAGAATTAGCAGCTTGGCCCGTAGCTTCCGACCGCGATTATCAAGCTCGTCAGATAGATGCAGCTAATTTTACAAAAGATGATGCTGAGAAAGTAAATGAATTATTTACGGCTCATAAACTTGGTATTTCAGCAATGGCTTTTTATGAGAACAATCTTCATCCGGACTTAAAACAGAGAGAAGCATTTCTTAGCCATTTGAAAAAAGTAATTGATACGGCATCTCTGCTTGGAGTTAAGTTAGTCGGAACATTTGTAGGTGCTCGTCCAGATAAAACACCGACAGAAAATATGAAAGAGATCGGAGTAGTATTCAGAGAACTTACAAAATATGCTGCTGATAAGAATGTTTCATTGATGATAGAAAACTGCCCTATGGATCATTGGGTGAAATTTGGACTTCCGGGTAATTATGCTTATTCACCTGAATTATGGAGAGCTTTATTTAATGAAGTACCGGCCGAGAATTTCGGATTGAATCTTGATCCTTCACATCTTTACTGGCTTGGAATCGATCATATAAAATTAATAAAAGAATTTATTCCGAAGATATTCCATACACATGCCAAAGATACTGAGATGCTAATTGATGGGCAGAATGATTACGGTGTGTTCGGACGACAGATAGAACCAATACCCTGGAAATCGGGCTGGTGGCAATATCGTATGCCAGGACTTGGTGAAATCGATTGGAGTAAATTTATCTCTGAATTAAAAGCCAACGGTTATGAAGGTGTATTATCGATTGAGCATGAAGACCCGATGTACGAAGGTGAAGTAGAAAAAATTAAAGAAGGTCTTGGACTAGGTTATAAACATTTATCAAAATTTATTTGAGTTTTTAGATAGAGGAATTAGATGAAAGAAAAGTTATTAGAAGATTATTTCCAATATGGAAGTCAATATTATAGAGCGCCGTCCCCGCATAGTGGAGATTGGGAAAAAGACCTTAAAAAAATGTCGGAGCTTGGATTTAATACTATAAAGTATTGGATACAATGGAGATGGAATAATCCTGCCGAAGGAGAATATTATTTTGATGATATAGATAAATTAATGGAGCTATCACTTAAGTATAATCTAAAGGTGATGCTTAATACAATTTTTGATGTAGCTCCGGCATGGATATATAAAAAATATCCTGATGCGTCTATGATTACATTATCGGGCAGAGCTATCGGACCGCAGACACAGCCACACCGTCAGATTGGCGGACTCGGTTATTGCTTTAATCATGATGGCGTAATGGAACATTTTTTTAGTTTCTTGCAAGAGGCATTAAAAAGATATAAAGATCATCCTGCACTTGAAATCTGGAATGTAGGCAGTGAACCGGAATTAACAAGCAGTATGGCAGAGATGCGTGCTTATGCAGATGATGCAGAAAAGATGGGCGATATGTTATGTTACTGCGATAACTGTCAAACAAAATTCAAGAAATGGGTTGTAAATAAATATGGTTCGCTCGAAAAGTTAAATACTGTTTGGAATAGAAATTATAAATCAATTGAAGAAATTGAGATACCAAAAACAAGAAATACGTTTAATGATGTAATCGATTGGAGAATGTTTTTTGTTTATACATTAGGAGAAAACGTAAAGAAACGATTTGAAGTTGCTAAGGCAATTGACGAAGGGAAACATCCTTTGATGTGTCATCACGTATTTATACAAGGATTCCCTGTTACATCGACTGCGAGCGATCCATGGAATGTGGGACGTTTTGGAGACCTTCATGGATTTACACAAATGGATGATGTTGGAATGATCGATATACTTCGTTCATGCGCAAAAGGGAAACCTGTCGTTTCTGCTGAGATGTTAATGCTTCCGGGCTATACGCTCGATATGCCTGAAAACATTGATGAAAATGATATTAAAAAATTTGTGTTTAGCGGAATTGCAGGGAATCTGAAAGGGTTTATCTTTTGGCAGTATCGCCCTGAAATTCTTGGAAGAGAAACTCCTACATGGGGACTTAGCTATCTTGATGGTGAAATGACTTCGTGGCTAGATAGTTATTCTGAAATTGGAAGAACAATAAATAAAAATTATAAATACTATAATCATGCAGAGCCAAAGAAAGCAGAAGTAGCAATTATATATAATCCAGAAAATCAGGTATTCGCTTGGGCAGCTACGGGCAACGAAAAATCTGCAACAGATTCACTTCTCGGTTGGCATCGTGCTTTATATAATAATAATCATGTGATCGATTTTATTCATCCTATTGAATTTAGTGAGGAACTGCTCCATAATTATAAAGTGATCGTTTATCCTTTCCCTTACGTGTTAAATAAAAATATAGCTGAATTGCTTAAAGAATGGGTAAAGCAAGGTGGTGTTTTAATAGGCGAAAGTTATTTCGGCGGGTGGAATATGGATCGCGGTCATCATGAAAAAGTTGTTCCCGGCTTTGGTTTAGATGAAGTTTTTCAGGCTAAGCAAGATGTTGTACATCCGGCTAAAAACGAAAACTATGCAATGATAATACCGAATAAAAATATTTTCAAAATTGATACTCCGATAAAAGGTTCATTTGTAAAGGAGACTTTTAAATTAAACGGTGCGAAAGAATTAGCTACGTTTGATACCGGTGGAGTTGCCGCTACTTACGCTGAATATGGAAAAGGGAAAGCAATACTTGTTGGCTCATATATTGGAATGAATTTCCTTAGAAAAAATTTCAAAGAGAATGCTGATTTTATTGCGGCAGTTGTGGAATATGCAGTTAAGTTGGATAAACCACGTCTAACAAACGATTCTCAAGTGCGAGTGGATCATCTAAAAGCAGGTGAAAAAGATTTAGTATTTGTACGTAATCTAACTTTAGAAAATGTAGAAGATGAAATAGTTTTGAGCGGTATAGAAGATAAAATGTTAATCGAGCAATTCGGAAAAGAAACTAATACAGTAGTAAATGGAAAGATAAAAATTAAACTCTCGGCAAAAGAAGTAAGGATTTATATTGGTTAGGCAGTTAATAAAAACCACATTTGATGATGCAACGACTAAACTGAACTACCGCATTAATATTGCCGATGGAGCTGTGTTTTCTTTTGCAATGGCACTTGTTTCTCAGCAGACGGTAATACCTGTTTTTATAAAATCGATTGGAGGGAGCAGTATTGCAATCGGTATGATACCGGTAATATGGACTATCGGATTTAATTTCCCGCAGATACTAATTGCTAATTATGCAAGCAATCAGCCATATAAAAAGCCGTTATTATTAATTACAGGAATATTTCAGCGGTTATTTTGGTTGGCATTAGCGATTGCAAGTTTTTATCTCGTGGATGCAATTCCGGTTGGTTATTCAGTTACGATTATGTTTTTTCTTTTAGCATTAGCGGCAATCGGAGGTGGATTAAATTTCCCGGGTTGGTTTGATCTTATTTCTAAAATTACACCGACTAATCTTCGTGGACGTTTATTCGCTTGGCGTGTTGCAATTGGTGCATTCCTCGGATTTGCGGGGGGATATACCGTTAAATATGTGTTGGATAAAATGCTCTTTCCTTATAATTATTCGATTTTATTTTTAACAGCATTTTTTGTTACTATGATTTCTTATACTCTTCTATTTTTTATAAAAGAAGATACTCCGAATAAACCGGCGAATAAATTAGGATATAAAGAGTATCTAAAACTTATTCCTGTGATAATTAAAAAGAATCAGAATTTTAGAAATTTTCTAATTGCTGACGTAACGATGATTGTGGCTTTCACTTCATTCGCGTTTTTTACAGTCGATGCAATAAATAAATTCCATCTGCCCGATTCGATTGCGGGTGAATTTACAATGATAATGATGCTTAGTATGGTTTTCGGAAGTTTGGTGTTTGGTCATTTGGCTGATTCATATGGGCATAAAAATAATTTATTATATATGAGTTTATTTACAATTGCGGCGTGTTTTTTAGCTCTAATTGCAGTGAATGTATATGTCTATTATTTAGTTTTTGTATTTGCAGCATTAGCTACTGCGATGATACAGGTATCAAGAATTACATTAGTTGCCGAAATGTGTAGTAACGAAGAAAGAGCAATCTACGCGGCAATTACTAATATAGTTACAGTGCCATTTGTATTAACGGGAATACTTGCGGGATGGTTGGCTTACCATTTTGAATACAATACTGTTTTTATAATCTGCATGTTTATCGCTGCCTTGGCTGCTTATTGGTATAAATATAAAGTGATAGAACCAAGAAATATTAAAGAATTACCATTGCTATAAATTAAAATATGAATAGAATGAAAAGAAGAGAATTTTTTAAGACGAGCGGACTTATTAGTCTAACTACTGCATTACCAGCATCAATTATAGGTGCACCAACGGTGTTTACAAAATCAAGAACTGCTAATAATACTGCGGGTGGTAGCGAAATAATCTTTGAACCAGTTATAGTTCAAAAAGGAAGAGGACCAAATCTTTATCCATTAGCATGGACTACCGATAAGAATTGGGATACTTTCTATTCAGATATTGAGATAAATAATAATATTATAAAAGTAACCGATACAAAAGATGAAAAGAAATTTGGAATAAATGTTAGGTGGAATGTAGAGGGTTTTGGATACACAAATATAACTGCTGATAATGGTGGAAATTTCTATGAGGTGCCTCCCTTTGGAAAATCCAAAACCCTTCTGCTTAACTATGAATTCGCCTTAAGTCGAGTAGCTCGAAATAAGAAAAGATATTCTAATTTTTTAAATGATGGCTTTTTTCCATCCAAAGAACTCCGAACATATTTAGCATTATCTGAAGAATTATTAGAAGATTCCGAGAAAGCAAGAAACAACAAAGAGAAATGCGGTGAATTATCGCAGAAATCTTTAATGTATGCTATGTGGGCAAGTGAAATGTTGGAACTCGAGAAAGCTAAATATGATATAGCAAAGATGGGAACTCGAGAAGGATTCTTCTTCGGATGCGATGCAAGAAGCTTTTATCAAATGTATCAAGATACATTCTTAGATCGATTCTCAGAAGTATTCAATTATGCTAATATTACGTTCGTTGCAAAAGGGGATGGAATGATGAGCGACTATCAATCCTCGCCCGGAGTAATAAATCCCGAATCAAGAGAGCTTTTAATCAAAAAATTAGCAGAAAGAAATATAAAATCGCAAGAACGATTGTTATTCTGGTTTCATGATTGCTGCATCCCGGATTGGTTACGAAATATGAAGTACGATCAATTATTAAAATATGCCGAGAAATTAACAATAGATACAATGAAGCGATTTGGAGAGAGCCTCTATGCAATGGAAGTTGTAAATGAGCTTCATGATTGGGCAAATGAATTAATGCTAACTCCGGAACAAATTACTGAATTAACGCGATTGATAAATGACACTGCAAAATCTATTGCTCCTAATGTTAAACGAACAGTTAATAACTGCTGTCCATTTGCAGAGTATGTTCAAATGAGAAGTTATTCAGGCAAGAAAGCCACTATGAAACAGCGTTCTCCTTATAAATTTTCTAAAGACTTGATAGAAGCAGGAATCGATTTCGATATTTTAGAACAGCAGATGTATTACCCATATAGAGATTTGCAGGATTCAATAATCATTATGGAGAACTTGGCAAGTTTAGGGAAGCCAATGCAAATATCTGAGATTGGTGTAAGTGGAGGTCCAACAAATGATGCAATAAAATCTGGAAGGGGAGAGATGCCCAATGAACCACCTCTATGGCATCGAATGTGGGACGAACAAACACAAGCTGATTGGCTCGAAGATACATATACTCTTTATTATAGTAAACCATTTATTAAAGCAATTAATTGGTTCGATTTTATTGATCCAGGCTCTTTTATGGTAAATGGTGGCATCTTAAGAACAGTTAAAGGGGAGAAAAAAGAATCTTTCTATCGATTGCAAAAACTTCAAAATAAATTAGGACATAAAATAGGGTAAGATTATGAATGGAGAATTAATATTCAAAGCTGTATTCGTTCAGAGAGGCTCAGGTCCTAATCTTTTAGATTGGGCATATGCAAGTGATGAAAATTGGGATTCATTTTATTCTGATATCTCATCGAGTAAAGGGATTGTAAAAATTACGAACACTTTTGGAAAAGAAAAATTCGGTATTAATGTAAGATGGAATGTAGAAGAATTTGGATACATATATATTACGGCAGATAATGGAGGAGAATTTTATCTTCTTCCAGAATCGGGCAAATCAATTACACTGAATCTGAATTATGAACTTGTAAAGAGTAGAATAATGAGGAATCGGAAGAGATATAATTCTCATAAACAGGTGGGATGGCAGCCTTCGAAAGAAGTGGATGCATTATTCCATCTTTCAGAAGACCTTTTTAGCGATGCTTCGAAATATATAGATGATGAATTAAAATGCGGTGAATATTCTCAGAAGTCATTATTATACGCAATGCGCGTAAGTGAGATGATCGAATTAGAAAAAGCTCAATTTGATATTTATCGCAATGGAAAGAGAGATAAATTTTTTATGGGGTGCGATGCCAGAAGTTATTTCCAAATAGATCCTGATCTTTTTTTGGAAGAATTTCCAAAGCTTTTTAATTATGCTACAATTACGCATTATCTTACAAGTAGTTCATATCCCGATTTTGAACCAACTCAAGGAGATTTACGATTTTCGCAGAGGGATCAATTAGTAAATGAATTACGCAAAAAAGGGATAACGGTAGAAGGAAGACCTTTATTTTATTTTTATAAAACTACAACACCAGATTGGTTAAGAACAAAGAAATATAGCGACTTATTAAAGTATGTAGAAAAACATACAAAGGAAGTAGTTGGACATTATGGCGATCAAATGTACGCCTGGGAAGTAATTAACGAAGCTCACGATTGGGCTAATGAATTAAAGCTAAATCCAGAACAGATTGTAGAAGTAACAAAATTAGCTTGTGATGTAGCAAAAGCCACTAATCCAAAAGTTCATCGATTAATAAATAATTGCTGCCCTTATGCTGAATATGTTCAAATGAAAAAATGGGGTGATCTCGATGCTGAATATAGACAGCGAACACCAATTCAATTTATGAAAGAACTAATCGAGGCAAATGTAGATTTTACTATTATGGGTCAACAAATGTATTTCCCATATAGGGATTTATCCGATATAATTATTTATTTAGAAAGATTAGAGGCATTAGGCAAACCAGTTCAAATTACAGAATTTGGAACTTCATCAGGTCCCACAGAAACATCAATTAAGAATGGTTCGCTCGAAATATCATTAGAGCCTTATATATGGCATAGACCATGGGACGAAGAATTACAAGCTGATTGGTATGAAGGGATATATACTCTTGCATTTAGTAAACCATGGATTGAAGCCGTTAATCTTTATGATTTTGTTGATCCGTATGGCTGGATAAAGAATGGTGGAATATTGCGCAATACTAAAGGTGATAAAAAATTAGCTTTCCAAAGAATCAGTGAATTAAAGAATAAGTGGAGAATATAAACTCATGGATAGAAGAAATTTTTTGATAAAAAGCGCAATTGCAGGAGTGGGTATATCAGCACTCTCTAAAAGTATAATTGCAGCTCCGACAATATTTACTGAAAGTAGAACGAGAATAAATACTGAAAAAGGGAAAATATTATTCAAACCATATATTGTTCAGAACGGAAAAGGTCCGCATCTCGGCAGAATAAAATCATTTAAGAATATTGGTCCCGAAGATTGGGATTTTCCAAGTTGGGCATTCGCGAGTGATACAGAATGGGACGCATTTTATTCAAATATTTTTGTTGATGATAATGGCGTTTCGATCTCTGATGCAGCGGGTAAAGAGAAATTTGGAATTAATGTAAGATGGAATGTAGAAGGCTTTGGATATATTTATATGACTGCCGATAATGGGGGTGAATATTACTCCCTTCCTCAAGGTGGAAAAGAATTAAAATATAATTTGAATTATGAACTTGCAAAATCCCGTATTACAGCAAATAATAATCGTATAATAAAATTTGCAAAAGAGGGATATGTACCGAACAAAGAAGTGAAGGCATTCCTCGATCTTAGTGATGAATTTTTAGATAATGCAAGAAGAGCAGAAAACGATGAATTAAAAAGAGCACAAAATTCTCAGAAGGGTCTTTACTATGCAATGCATGTAGGTGAAATGTTAGAATTAGATAAAGCATGGTATGATATTGCAAGAAATAAATATCGTGAAGATTTTTTCTTAGGCTGCGATACAGAAGATTGGAAGGAGATGGATCATAATCTTTTCATGGATCTTTTTTCAGAAACTTTTAATTATGCTACAATTACATATTACCTAAATGGATTCCAGCCGAATGAGGGTCAATACAATTGGGATAGAACAGATGAAAAATTTAAGGAGCTTCGTAAGCGAGGGATTAAGGTAGAAGGTCGACCATTATTCTGGGCAGATGAATGCTGCTGTCCAAAATGGCTTACTGATAAATCTTATCCAGAAATATTAAAGTACGCTGAGAAATTTACTAAAGATATGGTTGGACATTACGGTGATGAGATGTATGCATGGGAAATAATTAATGAGGCACATGATTTTGATAATATACTAAAACTCAAACCTGATCAGATGGTGGAAGTTGCTAAGCTTATTGCAGAAACAGCTAAATCTGTTAATCCAAAAGTTCATCGTTTAATAAATAATTGCTGTATTCAAGCAGATTATATTCAAATAATCGATTGGAGCAGATTCGATTCTAAATTCCCTCTCGTTACTCCGCATCAATTTATAAAAATGTGTTATGAGGCAGGAGTGGATTTCACTCTCACGGGGCAACAGCTTTATTATCAATATTCAAACCGTGATCTTGCAGATATAATAAGAATGATGGAAAGATTAGAAAAATTTGGTAAACCGGTACAAGTAACCGAGATAGGAACTACTTCTGGATGCAACTGTCATAATAAAAAAGAGGGATGGGAAGATACATCAATGCCGGACGTACCATATACATGGCATCGTCATTGGGATGAAGATTTGCAGGCTGAATGGATGGAAAAAATTTATACCCTCCATTATAGCAAGCCCTGGATCGAAGCAATTAATTGGTACGATCAAATAGACGGCTATTCGTTCATAAAAAACGGTGGAATTTTATCATCTACTGATGGATCAAAAAAAGAAGTTTATAATAAATTCACACAATTAAGAAAAAAATGGAAAGATGCCTCTAAAGGTTAATGCCAAATAGGAATATATTTTAATGAAACAAATAATATTCAAACCATATTTTGTACAAAAAGGTCCCGGACCTCATTTACATAATTTTGTACTAACTCAAGACGAGAATGGCGATGTATTTTACTCTAGTATAGTAATAGATCAAGATGGAATTAGAATAGAAGATACAGGCAAAAAATTTTCAATTACGGTAAGGTGGAACGTTGAAGGCTTTGGATATCTATTTATTCCGGCAGATAATGAAGGTGCACTTTATGAATCATCAGCAAATGGTACGGTCGAATTTAATCTTAATTATGAATTAGCTAAAACAAGAATTTGCAGAATTAAGCTAAGAATAGATAAATTCAGAAATGATGGATTTATTCCTTCGATTGAATTTCAAAAGAACTATGATATTGCATCCGACTATTTGGATAAAGCTAATAATAATACCGGTGAATTATGTGCCGTGTATTCACAAAGTTCATTAAAATACTCTATGAATGCCGCAGAGATGTTGGAGATGGAGAAAGCACGTTTTGATATAGCAAAAAATGGAGTGAGGAAAGATTATCTCTTCGGTTGTGATACTCGTGGATATTTTAAAATGAATGAAGAACTTTTCTTTGAACGATTTACGGAGTTATTCAATTTCGCTACAATTACTCATTACCTGATTGGTGATATAATTAATTTCGAGGAGAACGAAGGTAAAAAACAATTTGCAGAAAGAGAAAAACTTCTTGATGAATTGATTAAACGAGATGTAACAGTTTTGGGAAGACCATTGTTATGGCTACATAAATGGGTTACACCGAATTGGTTAAAAATGAAATCGTTCGATCAGCTAAAACTTTATTTGGAAAAACATATCAATGATGTGATCGGTTATTATGGAGATAAAATTAAAGTTTGGGAAGTAGTGAATGAGATGCACGATTGGGCAAATGAATTACAGCTTAATAATGATCAAGTTGTAGAGATTACAAAATTTGCATGTGATGTAGCGAGAGCTGCTAATCCAAAAATAAAATTATTAATAAATAACTGTTGTCCGTTTGCAGAGTATGTACAGCTTAAAAAATGGGGAGTAAGTGATGCGAAATTTCCACAGAGAACTCCTTATCAATTTACAAAAGATGTAATTGAAGCAGGAACGGATTTTGATCTGATTGGAGCTCAAGTATATTTTGTTCATAGAACATTGCCTGAGACAATCGGGATATTAGAACGATACGGATCACTAGGTAAGAAGATGCACCTTGCAGAAATCGGTTCTCCTTCAAAAGGAATTACATTAGAGTTCCATGAAGATGATCTTGATTGGTCAACACAGCCTTATGAATGGCATCGTCATTGGGATGAAGAACTGCAAGCCGATTGGCTTGAAGATACATTTACGATCGGATATTCAAAACCCTTTATTGAGGCAACTAACTGGTACGATTTTGCGGATCCGTATGGATTCTTAAAATCAGGCGGCATTATTCGTTCTATCAATGGAGAAAAAAAATCTGCATGTGATCGATTAGTTAAATTAAGAAAATCATTTGGTAATTATTAATTAGGAAAACAATATGGATTCAATCAATAGAAGAAATTTTTTATTTAGAGGAAGTCTAGCAGCGGCTGCGTTAGGGTTATCTCCTTCAATAGGTAAAGCATCAAATATATTTGCACAAACCGCGGGTGATTTGGTCTTTAAACCATTTCCACATCCATGGATGAATAAAATGAACTTTGCTTATTTGACAGATGAACTTGAAGACCCATTCAAATCAAGTATAAAAATTGCACAGGATGGTATTGTTGTGCCCGCTGAACTTAAAGACCGCAGGTTCTCGGTAAATACACAATGGTTTATTGAAGGATTTGGAAATATTTCTCTTGCCGCTGATAATGGAGGAGAGCTATTCTCCATAAAAGATTTTAATAAAGGCGCACAACTAAATTTTAATTATGAACTTGCGAAGTCAAGAACAGTACGTAATAATAGGGTGATGAAGCAGTACGAAAAAACGGGGACAATATTTTCCCCGGAAGTAAATCACTTAAATGCTCTTTCATTAGAATTATTTGAATCTGCAGGTAAGAGAGGGAAAGATGCAGAATCAGTTGCGAGATTATCTGATAGTGCCTTGCTTTATGCTTTACATGCAGGTGAGAAGATAGAACTTGAACATGCTGAATGGAACATTTTTAATCATAAGAGAAATGATAAGGTTTATTTCGGATGTGAAAGCCGACAGTATGTTTGGGCTAAATCGGAAGATTTTATAAAAAGATTTTCTGAACTCATGACCTTTGCCACTTCTACTCATTATATATGGGATTCATGGTATGAACTTTTTGAGCCAACCGAGGGTAGATATAACTGGGGTATAAAAGATAATATAGTAGATTGGCTGACCGAAAATAATATTCCAATTCAGGGGCGTCCATTATTTTGGTTTCATCCGACCGTTACACCTGATTGGCTTAAGAACAAAAATTTTGATGAATTAAAAAAGTATGTTGAAAAGCATACTTACAATCTGCTTACTCATTATGGCGATAAGATTCTACAATGGGAAGTAATAAACGAATATCATGATTGGGCAAATATTCATAATCATAGTGAAGCACAGATACTTGAGATAACTAAATTGGCTTGTGATAGAACGAAAGAGATAAATCCCAAAGTTGTAAGGATAATTAATAACTGCTGTCCATGGGCTGAATATGCAGCACATGGAAGAATGTCGAGAATGGATGCTACTCGTCCACTCCGATCACCAAGAAAATATATTGCAGATATGATTGAAGGAGGAGTGGATTTCGATGTACTCGGTATTCAAATCTATTTCCCTCAACGTGATCTATCTGATATAGTTCGTTTGTTGGAAAGATTAGAGAAATTCAATAAGCCGATTTATATTACAGAAAT
>JALNXG010000083.1 GCA_023230485.1 Melioribacteraceae bacterium | reverse complement strand
GGTGGTAGTAAGAGTACTATTGCACCTGTAATGTTTATTGCGGAGTTTAATAATAGTCTCATGCGCGAACCCGATATCTTAGTAGGATTCACACGTGATTTTTATATTTCTCCTGTAAGCTATACTGAAGGTGAAAACGTAAATAGTGATGGAACAGTATTCACAGTGAAGAAAGGGGAATCTCATTCTATTAATGGAATGAATGTTACATTTAACGGATTTAATTTTCCTTCTGATGCAATGAACACAATGATGGGTGGAGGCGATTTTAAGATCGGTGCTAAAATTACTGTTGAAGTTAATGGCGTTAAAAAAGATTTTGAACCTACTATGATTAATTCTAGCGGGGAGGTTACTTATATCCCTGTCGATATCTCCGATGCAAATTCAAAAATTGAAATTGCGAGAATGGATGCAGGTACAGCTAGCGTTGAACTAAAAGTTACTGATATTAATTCGAAAGAAAGCAAGTCTTCCATTGCGCCTAAAGAAGTCTTGAGCGTTGAGGCAAGCATTAAGCCATTTATTAGTTTAGTTTGGCTTGGTGTCATTGTAATGGCTTTAGGGTTCATTATTTCGGCTGTGAGACGTACCAAGGAAGCTCAAATATAAAACATAGAGATGCCCTTCTACAAAAAATTAAGCCGTCCATTGGACGGCTTTTTTATTTCCCATATCAAAATATAATTCATTATTTTTGTTCACTTAAAGGACTTAATTATCCAATAAATCGAAGGATTATATAATGCTTACTTCTATCCCACAAATGTTTGAAAATAGTGTAGAAAAATATTCTAATAATCCACTTCTTTGGGAAAAGAAATATGATAAGTATGAATCGATTACATATAAAGATACTAAGAGGGAAGTCCTTAATCTAAGTGCCGCATTACTCCTAAAAAATATTAATCCGGCCGATCGAGTTGCAATTATTTCAGAAGGAAGAAATTATTGGGTAATTGCGGAACTTGCAATATTTTATACCGGTGGAGTAAGCGTTCCCATTTCAGTTAAAATTGAGGAACTGACTGAACTTAAATTCAGATTAGCTCATTCCGGTACAAAGTTAGTTTTTGTTTCTAAACAGCATTTGAATAAATTAAGAAAAATAAAGCATGATCTTCCGGATTTAGAAAAAATAATTGTGTTAGATAAAATTAATGATATTGGGCATGATGAAATATTTATCGAGGATTTTATAAATGAAGGGAAAGTAAATTACAGTAAATTATCTATTGAAATTGATAAACGAGTAAAAAACATTAGACCAAATGACCCTGCAACAATATCCTATACTTCCGGTACAACAGCAGATCCTAAGGGCGTTGTGCTTACTCATTTGAATTATGTTACAAATGTAGATCAAGCTACGGATCTATTACCTATTCCTGAATGGTATATTTCTTTGTTGATACTTCCGTGGGATCATTGTTTTGCTCATGTCGCCGGTATTTATACATTATTGAAAAACGGTGCAAGTATGGCATCCATTCAATTAGGAAATACACCATTAGAAACATTAAGAAATATTCCGACAAATATTAAAGAGATAAAACCGACATTTTTATTGAGCGTTCCTGCACTCGCAAAAAACTTTAAGAAAAACATAGAGAAAGGAATTTTAGAAAAGGGTAAAATGGTCCAAAAGCTTTTTGATCATGCATTAAAAATTGCTTATGAATATAACAAAGAGGGAATTAACAAGGGGAAAGGTGTACCGTTTTATTATAAAGGATTACTAAAAACATATGATGCTATTCTCTTTAAAAAAATTAGAGAAGGGTTCGGCGGTCGGCTTGAATTTTTTGTCGGCGGTGGGGCTCTGCTTGATATTGAATTGCAAAGGTTCTTTTATGCAATCGGCATTCCTATGTTTCAAGGATATGGGCTTTCGGAAGCTACTCCCGTTATCTCAGCGAATGTAATGCAAAAGCATAAACTAGGTTCTTCGGGCTACCCTGTAAAAGAGCTTGAAATAAAAATTTTGGATTCTGATGGTAATCAAATGCGCCAAGGTGAATCTGGAGAGATTGTGGTTAGAGGAAATAATGTAATGCTTGGCTATTGGAAAAATGAGAAGGCAACGAGCGAGACCGTTATTGACAACTGGCTTTTTACTGGTGATCTTGGTTACTTGGATGAAGATGGTTTTCTTTATGTACTCGGAAGATTTAAAAGTTTATTGATTGGTAATGATGGTGAAAAATATAGCCCTGAAGGTATTGAAGAATCGTTAGTTGAAGACTCCAAATATATCGATCAAATTATGCTCTATAATAATCAATCACTTTATACTACTGCTCTTATTGTTCCGAATAAAGAAAAATTGAAATTATATACTTCACAAAATAATATCAATTTAGAAACCGAAACCGGAGCGGACGCAATAATTAAACTTATTGAAGCTGATATAAATGCATTCAAAGAAGGAGGAGAGTTTGAAGGGAAGTTCCCTTCGCGTTGGCTTCCATCATCTTTTGCAATACTTGGCGAAGGATTTACCGAACAGAATAAATTAATGAATAGTACAATGAAAATTGTTCGTAATAAGATTATTGATTTCTATCAAAACAGATTGGATTATATGTACACATCAGAAGGTAAGAATAATTACAATCATCAAAATCGAATTATTGTAAATAGGTTTTAATTGAAAAGCCGTCCCGCAATTAATACAATAAGTGGACGGCTTAATTATTTATATGATTTCTTTTAGCGATTCGTAATGAGCTTTAATTGTATTTTCTAAGTCATCCGTACTATGTGCAGTAGAAACAAATAATGCTTCGAATTGTGCCGGAGCTAAATAAACTCCTCTATCTAACATTGCATGAAAGAATTTTCCGTATAACTCAGTATCTGATTTTAATGCACTCTTGAAATCTGTAACCGGTTCTTCTGTAAAGAACATACACATCATTGAGCCAATTCTATTCATAGCAAATCTTTTACCAAGTCTTTTAAGATTATCAGCGAATCCATCTGCAAGAAATTTTGATTTTTCTTCTAATATAGTATAGACAGAAGGATCATTTTT
The DNA here is from genome assembly GCA_023230485.1 of Melioribacteraceae bacterium. Taxonomy (GTDB): domain Bacteria; phylum Bacteroidota; class Ignavibacteria; order Ignavibacteriales; family Melioribacteraceae; genus BRH-c32. Next base: position 11,309 of record JALNXG010000083.1, on the reverse strand, counting down.
AATGTGTGAAAGAGCCGCCAAACCTGCCGCCATTGCAAGTGGATTGCCGCTTAATGTTCCTGCTTGATAAACCGGACCGCTCGGAGCGATCTTTTCCATAATCTCTTTTTTGCCACCGAATGCACCGACCGGAAGTCCACCACCAATGATTTTTCCGAATGTAGAAAGATCAGGCTTAATTCCGAATATCTCTTGAGCTCCACCTTTTGCCACTCTAAACCCTGTCATCACTTCATCAAAAATTAAAACAATCCCTTCTTCATCGCAGATATTACGAAGCTCTTTCATAAATTCATCAGATGCTTTTACAACTCCCATATTGCCAGCAATTGGTTCAATAATAATAGCTGCAATCTCACCTTTGTTCGAAGCGACTAATTTCTTAATCGAATCGATATCATTATAGTCAGCTAAGAGTGTATCTGCAGCATTTCCTTTTGTAACGCCGGGGCTTGTAGGAACGCCCAATGTTAATGCACCTGAACCAGCTTTAATTAGAAAATGATCTGCATGCCCGTGGTAGCATCCCTCGAATTTTATGAATTTTTCTCTGCCTGTAAATCCACGTGCCACTCTTATGGCACTCATCGTAGCTTCCGTGCCGCTATTTACCATTCTTACCATTTCCATTGAGGGAACTAATTCACGTAATAGTATCGCCATCTCGATTTCTATTTCTGTTGGTGCTCCAAAGCTTGTTCCTGATTCTATTGCCTTTATTAATGCTTCTTTTATGAAGGGGGGATTGTGCCCGAATAAATGCGGACCCCAACTGCCGATATAATCAATATATTCGTTACCATCAACATCAATCAACTTCGAGTCATGTCCTTTCGACATAAAAATCGGATTACCGCCGACAGACTTAAAAGCTCTTACCGGTGAATTAACTCCACCCGGTATATATTTTTTTGCTACTTCAAATAGCTTTTCACTTTTATCAATATTCATATTTTACCTTTTTTTATCTAAATATTTTGCTGCATCTTTTGCGAAGTAAGTTAGTATCATATCAGCTCCTGCACGTTTAATTGCAGTAAGTGATTCGATCATTACACGTTCTTCATCAATATAATCAAGCTTGCCGGCGGCTTTAATCATTGAATATTCACCACTCACCTGATATGCGGCAGTCGGCATTTGGAATTTATCTTTCACTCGATAAATAATATCAAGATAAGCACCTGCGGGTTTAACCATAATAATATCAGCACCTTCTTCTATATCTGATTCAGCTTCACGAATTGCTTCAAGTCCATTTGCTATATCCATTTGATGTGATTTTCTATCACCAAAAGCAGGAGTAGATTCAGCCGCATCTCGGAATGGTCCATAATAACCTGATGCATATTTTACTGCATAGCTCATTATAGGAATTTTCTCAAACCCATTTTCATCTAAAGTCTTTCTTATTTCTGCAATTCTACCGTCCATCATATCGGATGGAGCAATAATATCAGCACCTGCTTTAGCATGAGAGAGAGATTCTTTAGCTAATAAATCTACTGTTTCATCATTGAGAATATTATCACCATCCAAAACACCGCAATGACCATGAGATGTATATTCGCATAAGCAAACATCAGTGATTACTAAAAGGTTTTTTACTTCTTTTTTTATTGCTCTTACTGCGTTTTGAATAATTCCATTATCATCATAAGCACCTGAGCCCACTTCATCTTTATGTTCAGGAATACCGAATAAAATAACAGCGGGAATTCCGATTGATGCCACTTCTTTACATTCTTCCACCAATACATCTATCGACATCTGAAACACACCGGGCATTGAACGAATTTCGTTTTTTACATTCTTCCCGGGTACGACAAATAATGGATATATAAAATCACTTTTTGAAAGTTCCGTTTCTCTAATCATATCTCTTACGAGTGGATTATAACGCAATCTTCTTAATCTTTTTATAGGATATTGAGCCATTATGCCTCCAAATATTTTTTAATTTTTTCGTAAACAAGTTCTGAATTTTTCACACAATCGCCGACAGAAATACCGCCTCTGAAATTTCCGCTGATAAATAGACCCGGATTGTTTTCCTCGAATTGGTCGCAATATTTTTCAATTTCGATATAACCTAAATTATATTGAGGAATTGCTTTCGCCCAAAATTTATTTCGAACAAATTTTGGTTCGCCTTCAATTTTCATTAAGTGAGCAAATTCAGTAATAACATTATTAATTAATTCTTCTTTTGGTGAATCGAATAGATGAGGAGCTTGAGCACCTCCAATGAATATTGTAAATGCTTCATCACCTTCCGGTGCTCGGTTTTGGAATATTACCGAACTCCAAATAGCACCGAGATAATTCTTCTTCTCTTTTGTTGGGATTAAATAACCGAAGCCATCAAGCTTTCTTTTTATCTGCTCTTTCTTATACCCGAGATATAAAATCATAACCGGCGGATGATATACATCCTTTAATATTTTTTCTAAATTATTATCAAATGAAGAGAAATATTTAGAAACAATATATGCTGGTACTGTCGATAGAACTGAATCGCACTCTTCAGAAATATTCTCACCATTCACTGAATAATCTACTTTATACTTTATTCCATTTTTTGAAATCTTAATATCGCTAATGTTATAAATAACATTCTCACCTAACGATGCCGAAATAGCATTGGGCAGTGTCTGCATGCCATTTTTAAATGAAAACATTTTTGCCGTCTGTTTAGATTTTTCTGCGTTTCTCTTTCTCTCTTTTGCTCCCTTGAACATACCTTTTACAAGTCCGCCATATAATTCTTCTAGGCGATATAGTTTTGGAAAAGCAGATTTTACACTAAGCTTATCAGGATCGCCGGCGAATACACCACTTACAAAGGGGTTAATTGCATAGTCAAGAAATTCCTGTCCTAATCTGCGGCTAACGAATTGACTGATACTTTGATAATAACCATCTTTTGATTTACCGAAAAATGGTTCGCCAAATATTCGTAACTTTCCTTTAAGAGAAAAAAGTTTTGTTTGTATAAAGGGAATCGGTTTAGTAGGCAATTCATGCAGATCATTATTTCTTAAAATATACCTTTTGTTGCCAGCTTCGTTTGCATAAATCATTTCATCAGAGATTCCCGTTTCATTTACTAATTGCTTTATCAATGGAGTAGTTTCAAGTCCGCTATTCGGTCCTAAATCGAGTAGATATTCATTCTCCCGATTAGATTGCATTGCTCCGCCTGCTTGAGAATTAGTTTCTAATACTTTAACGTCATATCCCGATTTATTAATCCAATATGCGGTTGCAAGTCCGGATATTCCTGCACCTATTACAATTACTTTTTTTTTCATATTTTTTTAAGCGAATTGATTGTCAAATATTTTAATGCTTCTATGAACGTTGTTGAATCATTAAGTCCTTCCATTACTATATATCGTTCAATTCTACAATTATCTGCAATATGCCTATACTCAATATCTAATTCAAATAAAGTCTCTACATGATCTGAGACAAAACTAATTGGAATTATTAAAAGATGATACTTACTTTCTGATGATAATTTTTCAATCATTTTATCTGTTGAGGGTTCGAGCCATTTCATTGGTCCGACTTTGCTCTGGAAGCAGAGATGATGTTTATGAGAATAATTGCGTGCTTTCACTACCGCTTCAACTGTATCCTTTATTTGATGACTGTATGGGTCTCCTTTCTTTACGAGGCTTACAGGAGTTCCGTGAGCACTGAATACTAGCTGTACTTCATCAGCGAAAGTGAATTTCTTTAATGCTTCATCAATTCTTTCATTAATTGCTTTTATATAGATATCATTTAGGTAATACTCTTCGATATAAACTAATTTCGATTTATCGCCTTTGTACAATCTTTTCCATTCGTTAAATGAAGAACCGGTAGTTGTAATTGAATAGTGAGGATAAAGAGGAAGTAAAACTATTTTATCATAATTTTGTGATTCAACTTTCTTCACGATTTCTTCCGTAAGTGGATTCCAATAACGCATTGCGACATATACATCCATATCATAGCCGGAAGATTTTAATGACTCTTCCAAATTTTTTCTTTGTAATTCAGTCCATTTATTAATGGGTGAATTACCACCTACTAATTTATATTCTTCTTTAACTTTTGGTGCTCTATTTTTTGATATAAGACTTGCGAAGATTTTTTGCCCGAATGGAATGTTAAAAATATCCGGATCGCTAAAGAGATTAAAGAGAAAAGGTTGAACCGCATCTAAAGAATCAGGTCCTCCCAGATTTAATAAAACAACTGCATTTTTTGCCAAGATTTTTCCTTTATTGATAATATTTGCATTGTAAATTTACTAATTTATTACAATCTTTTTAGGTCAATTCCAGATATAAAGTATCATTAAAAAAAAGGCGGGGTATTATGGGCAATCCAAAAACAATATTATGTATCGCAAGCTACGAAAAAGGGTATGATTTTATGAAAACCGCCAAAGAGTTTGGTGCGAGGGTATTCCTGCTTACTTCTAAGAGCCTTGAACACGCCTCCTGGCCTCGTGAATCGATAGATGAAGTGTTTTATATGCCTGACGTAAATAAGGTCTGGAATAGCGAGGATATGATTAACGGAGTGAGTTATTTGTGCCGAAAAAAAGAGATCGATATTATTGTAGCATTAGATGATTTTGATGTGGAGAAAGGAGCGCTCTTACGAGAGCATCTTCGCATTCCCGGCATGGGGGACACCACAATGCGATACTTTCGCGATAAATTAGCTATGCGTGCGAGAGCTAAGGAATTACGCATTAAAGTACCTGAGTTTATTCACGTTCTTAACCACGATAAATTAAATAAATTCTTGGAAGAAGTAGACCCCCCATTTGTATTAAAACCACGGATGTTAGCAGGTGCGGCTGGAATTACTAAAATTAATAATCGAGATGAATTTTGGGATGCAGTTAATTCATTAGGTGATAAGCAATCATACTATTTATTAGAGAAATTTATTCCAGGTGAAATTTTTCATGTCGATAGTATAATTACTGATAAAAACGTAAAATTTGCTCTCGCTCATAAGTATGGTCTGCCTCCTATGGAAGTAGCTCATGATGGAAGAGTTTTTTCGAGCCATACTATAAAACGTGATTCTGATGATTCTAAAAAATTATTGGAAATAAATAAAGCAGTAATTGAAGGATTAGGATTAGTAAAAGGGATTTCTCATTCGGAATTTATAAAATCAAGTGAGACGGGCGAATTTTATTTCCTCGAAACTTCTGCAAGAGTTGGAGGGGCTAATATTTCTGAATTGGTTAAAGCCGCATCGGGACTAAATCTCTGGTCTGAATGGGTTAAGTTGGAGCTTTACAATCACTATGTGCTGCCTCCTGTGAAAGAAGATTACGCGGCAATTATGCTTTCATTAGCAAAACAAAAGAATCCTGACTTATCCACATTTGATGACCCTGAAATAATCTGGAAATTAGATAAAGCTTTTCATGCAGGGTTGGTGATTGCCTCCCCATCGTATGATAGAGTTCAGGAATTATTGAATTCATATACAAAGAGATTTTATGATGAGTTTTTTACTTCCGCACCTATATCATCAAAACCATCTGATTGATTTTGATGATATTATAAGCATAGAAGTTTTTATAAGTGCATTAGATTTTATAATTGCCTAAATCTATACAGTTCTTGAATATTTACCGGTATCTTCTTTCCGTTCGATATAGCCATCAAAATTGATTGCTATATTCCGGATTAATAGTCGTCCCATGCCCGTAACGATAAGTTTCCTATCTTCTAATTTTACAAGTCCGTCTTCGATAAATCCATCCATAGCGGCAAGTCCGGGTTCAAAATATTTTACAAATTCAATCCCGAATTTTTTATCTATTGCATCAAAATCCAATTCAAAATCGCACATCACTTTTGTAATAACATGCCGTCTTATAAGATCGTCATCAGTTAAATAAACTCCACGTTCAATAGGGAAAATGGATTCTTCGAGATTAGTAAAATATTCTTTTTCTTTTTTTACATTCTGAGTATAGCACCTTCCTATTTGCGAAATGCTTGTAATTCCCATTCCATAAAGATCAGTTCCTGCATGTGTGCTATATCCTTGGAAATTTCTATAAAGTTTTTTCTCACGCAATGCTATTGCAAGTTCGTCTTCCGGTTTAGCAAAGTGGTCCATTCCGATAAATACGTATCCTGCACCGGTTAATTTTTCGATAGTCATTTTTAGTATCTGAAGTTTTTCTTCAGGCAATGGGAGAGTTTCTTCTTTAATTAATCCCATGTGCTTTTTCATCCAAGGTACATGCGCATAATTAAATACTGCAATACGATCGGGGGAAATATCTATTATTGCATCAACTGTTTTTTCAAATGATTCTTTAGTTTGAAAGGGAAGTCCATAAATAAGATCAAGATTAACACTTTGAAAGCCAAGTTCACGAACCCATGTAACTACCTGACGTGTCATCTCTTCGGGCTGAACTCTATTGACTGCTTTTTGAACTTTAAAATCAAAATCCTGAACGCCCATACTGATTCTATTGAATCCTCCTTTGCGCAGTGATTCGAGATGCTCACGAGTTAATCCACGTGGATCGATTTCGCAACCAATTTCAGGGTTCTCTGCAAAAACAAAATTTTTATTTATATAGCTGATTAAATCATAAATTTCATCTGGATTAAGGTGAGTGGGAGTACCGCCGCCCCAATGCACTTGAATAACTTTTCTATCGGGAGAAAGATATGTCCTAAGAAGATCGATCTCATTCTTTAAATATTTTATGTAGTCCTTTATACGGTCTCTATTACGTGTAATGATCATATTACATCCACAGAAATAGCAAAGCGTATCACAAAACGGGAGATGAAAATAGAGCGATAAATCTGGTGCATTCTCATCGTTATTTGTTCTGATTATTTCATCTAAATATTTTTCCGATGTAAACGATTCATTAAAATGAGGCGCGGTCGGGTAGCTTGTATATCTCGGTCCCGGTCGATCATATTTTTTTATTAATTCTAAATCTATATCAAACATTAAATTATCCTTTATGGTATTTTACGCTTTCTTTTTTGACTATTTCAACAAGAGCTTTTGCTTTAGCAGGTTCTATATCGGGCAATATTCCATGCCCAAGATTAAAAATATGCCCGCTTCCTTTTCCATATGCTTTCAAAACTTTTTTTACTTCATACTCGATTTTTTCTTCGCTAGCATATAAAACTGTCGGGTCTAAATTGCCCTGCAATGCCACTAAGTCTCCGATTTTTTCCCTTACTTTTCCCAAATCCATAGTCCAATCAAGTCCCACAACATTAGCACCTGACTTAGCAAGTTGTTTCAAACGATGATGTACACCTTTAGCGAATAAAATAACCGGCTCATCTTTTCGCTTCAATTCAGAAACTATATATTTCATATATGGAAGAGAAAATTCTTCAAAATCTGATGGAGATAAAATTCCGCCCCAAGTATCGAATATCTGAACTGCATCACATCCCGCTTCAATTTTCGCACTTAAATAATTGACTGATGCTTTAGCGATTTTATCCAATAAAACATGTGCAGCTTCGGGCTGTGTATAAATAAAATTTTTAATCTTTGAAAAACTCTTTGAGCCGCCACCTTCAACCATATATGTCATTAATGTCCACGGTGATCCGCAAAATCCGATTAATGGAACGCGATTATCAAGATTTTTCTTTGTTAAACTAACCGCATCCATTACATATTTTAGTTCGACCATTGGGTCAATATTCTTTAGTTTTTCTATATCTGATGTGTTTCTAATAGGAGAAGGAAATATTGGTCCTTTCCCTTCATTCATAATTAGTTCCATACCCATAGCTTCAGGAATGACCAAAATATCAGAAAATAAAATTGCAGCATCGACTCCAATTAAATCTACCGGCTGAATTGTAACTTCGGCAGCTAGTTCGGGTGTTTTGCACATAGTTAAGAAATCGGACTTTTCTCTTACGGCTCTATATTGTGGAAGGTATCTTCCTGCTTGACGCATAATCCAAATCGGTGTTCTTTCGATTTTTTCTTTTTTTGCTGCTCTTATAAAAAGATCATTTTTTAATTGAGACAATATTCCTCCTTAATAACCTTAAATACTTCCGATACAGTAAATGTTTTTGGTACTATATCTACATTCAATCCTTTTTTTTCTATAGCTTTTTTTGTTGTTGTTCCTAATGATGCTATTAATCTCCCATCAAAATAATTCTCTTCCTCTTTTATTTCAAGAAGCTGATTGAAGTTCCTAAAATTTGATGGGCTTGTGAAAATAAAAATATCAGGTTTTTCTTTTCTAACATTTTCAATCTGTACTTCATTGTTTAATATAGTTTCGTATACTGGAATAAAATCAACTTTATTATTGAATTTAGAAAGTGCGTTTACAAGGTCTCTTTCACTAATACTCGACCCGGGTATTAATATATTAGAATTTTTCAATCCCAATAACTCTACTTCTTCTATTAGCCCTTCAGCACTATATATTACAGGTATATGATTAACTGGTATGTTAAACTTTTTGCAAAAACTTGCTGTCTTCTCACCTATACATATGATGAAAATATTTGAATAATCTATTTGTATATCCTTTATAAGTGCCTTAAAGCTTCTAACGGCATGTCCTGATTGAAAAATGATTACCTGATAATCAGATATATTATTAATTGCATTAAAGAAAGATGGATTCTCCTCAATAACAGAAATCTTGATAGCAGGGAAGTAGATTAAATTATTTTCAAACCCATAAAAATCAGTTTTTGATTCAATTAAATCTTCTTTAGATTTTGTAATTAAAATTACGCTATCTGGTTTTATAGATTTCATTAAGTACCTTTCCCGCACCGGCTTTTAGTAAAGTTTTTGCGGCGATTAAACCCAATTCCTCAGCTTTGAATTTGCTTCCTTTTAATTGTGTACTGAATGTTATTGTTCCATCAACTGCACCCACATATACGCTTAAATATAACCCATTAGGTTTAACCTCTGCATAAGCACCGATAGGAACCTGGCAGCCGCCTTCTAATTTTTTTAAGAATGCTCGTTCTGCTGTGATAGCATAAAAAGTATTTTCGTCATGAATCGATTTTATCACTTCTTTAACAAAATTATTATCCTTATGTATCTCAATTCCGAGCGCGCCTTGTCCCACAGCAGGTAAAACTTCATCGATCGAAATTATGGAAGAAACGTACTTTGTTAATTTTAGTCTTTCCACCCCGGCACGTGCTAGAATAATTGCATCCCATTTCGATTTTAAAAATTTATCTATACGAGACGGCACATTACCGCGAAGCTCTTCGATTTTAATATCGGGCCTGATGTGTAGCACTTGCGAACGGCGGCGTAATGATCCTGTTGCAATTATAGCCCCTTCCGGCAGATTCATTAGAGTTGTCTTTTTCTTTCGTGCTATTAGTACGTCTTCCATTGGATGTCGCTTAGTAACTGCTCCTAATTCTAATTCATTAGGTAGCTCTGTTTGTAGATCTTTCAAACTATGGACGGCAAGATCAATTTTTTTATTAATTAATTCTTTTTCTAATTCTTTTGTGAATAGTCCTTTATCTCCGATTTTAGAAAGTGCTACATCAAGAATCTTATCACCTTTTGTTTTGATAATCTTTATTTCTACTGAAATATTTTTATTTTTTTTCTCAATTTCTTTCTTGATGAAATTCGATTGCCATAGAGCAAGTTCACTACCGCGCGTACCGATTATTAATTTTTCTTTAGCCAATTATTCTTCTCCGTTTTTTCTTTTTTTATCTAAATCGAATAAATCTCTTACTAAAATTGAATGAGTTAAAGTATCTTGAATGTTAGTCCCAGATTCTGCGAGTTGACGTAACTTAATAGTAGGATTATGTAAAATTCTTCCCATCATTCTTCGAGTCATATCTTCAAACTTTGTAAAATCTTCTTCACTAACTTTGTTTTTTAATTTCTCTAATTCATCTAGTCTGATCTCTTCAAAGAAATCACGCACAGATTTAATAACAGGAACCACTTCCAAAGTATTAACCCATCCAAAAAAATGGTGCATCTCCTCCATAATTATTTCGATAGCTTTCGGGATTTCATTTTTTCTTTTAGTAACGTTTTGATCAACAATTACTTTGAGAGAATCAATATCGTGATAAAATACATTTTCAATATGCCTAACATCAGAATCAATATCCCGCGGAAGGGCAATATCCATTATGACAACTGTCTCTCCTCTGCGTTTATTCATCATCTTTTTAATATCATTTTTTGTCAAGATTAAATCAGGGGAGGATGTTGCACTTATAATTATATCGAAATTATGTAGATGTTCATTTAAATCTAAAAATGGTATAATTTCGCCATGAATTTTTTCGGCTAATTTATTTGCTCTTTCAAAAGTCCGATTAGATATTGCAATATTTCCGATTCCTTTATCTCTGAGGTGAGTGGCAGCGAGATCGCCTGTTTCGCCTGCTCCAATTACAAGTGCTTTCTTTCTATCTAAGGGAGAGAAAATTTTCTCGATTACCTGTACACCTGCGTAACTAATTGAAACAGCTCCTTCGCCAATAGATGTTTCTTTAATTACACGTTTCCCGACTTTCATTGCAGTCTCATATACACGGTGCATTAAAGTGCCTGAAAAACCCAAGTCTTCCGATATCTCGAATGCTTCTTTTACCTGCCCAAGTATTTGACTATCACCGATTATAAGTGAATCAATTCCTGATGCTACGGAGAAGAGATGCTTTACAGCACCGCATGAGAAATACTTGCTAAAATTATCGTGAGTAATACCTGAAACAGGTTTATGAGTAATTAATATATCAATAATTTCCTGGTATGCTAAAGTGAAATTTTTAGGGAATCCGAAAATCTCAGTCCTGTTACAAGTTGATATAACAATGCCTTCGGAAAAAAATTCTTTTAATTTGGGAATTAAGTCGATGATTTCATCTTTGCTTAGATGAAGTGCTTCTCTAAGCTCGATCCCCGCAGTGTTATGATTTATTGTAATGCCTACTAAATTCATCTATTAATAAAAGGAGTGAAAACTTTCCTTCATTGTTGTTGTAATTATTAGTGATATCATTGCTATTAAAAATCCGATTAAAGAAAAATAGACAATTTTTTTGCCATACCAATTCAAAAATAACTTTCCAAAAATACCATATCCGAAAATGAGCCAGACCAAAAGAGTGGAAACAAGTTTTGGATCAAGGTAGCTAAAATTAGGGAATGCTTCAGGAAGCCAGATGCCGCCAATAACTATTGCTAAGGTTAGTAGTATAAATCCTATTACTGTGGAATTAAATGTAAGTCTT
>JALNXG010000082.1 GCA_023230485.1 Melioribacteraceae bacterium | reverse complement strand
ACTTCCATTGTTGCTTTATCGGTTTCGAGTTCTAGAACAATCTGATCTTTTTCTACTTTATCACCTTCGGCGACAAGAATCTTAAGAATATCTGCTGACTTAATATTCTCGCCTAATACCGGTAATTTAAATTCTATTGCCATTTTATTTCCAATTTTTTCTTTTTAATTAAGATTTAGCAGGATTAGGTTTATCCGGATTAATACCAAGTTCTTTTATTGCTTTTTTAAGAACATCCGGTTTTAATTGTTTCTCTTTTACTAACGAATATAAAGTAGCATAAACAATATGCTTAGCATCGACTTCAAAGAAATCTCTAAGAGAAGTTCTTCCCTCGCTTCTTCCGAATCCGAAAGTGCCAAGAGTATGAAGCGGAGCCGGAAGCCACTTAGCTAGCGAATCGCCCATAATCTGAACAAAATCAGATGCGGCAACAAATACTCCTTTTTCTCCTTTAGTTACTTCGCTTACATAAGGGATTCTCTCTTTTTTATCAGGATTTAGCATATTCCATCTATCTGCTTCTTGTGCATCCAAATGAAGAAGTTTATAACTTGTAACACTCCATATATCGGAAGCAACATTATATTTTGTTTCGAGAATTTCACCTGCTTTAATTACTTCATTCATTATTGTTCCGCTGCCCATTAGGTTAGCTTTCACTTTTGCATTTTTCTTTTCCGATGCTTGGAATTTATACATACCTTTTAAGATACCCTCTTTTGCACCTTCGGGCATCTTTGGCATCGGATAATTTTCATTCATAATCGTGATATAGTAAAAAATATCTTCCTGCTTTTCATACATACGGTAAATACCATCACGGATAATAACCGCCAATTCATAAGCAAATGCAGGGTCATAAGAAATTAAATTCGGAATTGTATATGAAAGGAGAAGACTATTACCATCTTGATGCTGAAGACCTTCACCTGCGAGAGTGGTTCTTCCGGCTGTCGCACCGAGTAAAAATCCTTTAGTTCTCATATCGGCAGCTGCCCAAGCTAAATCGCCAATTCTTTGGAATCCGAACATCGAATAATATGTAAAGAAAGGTATCATATTTATACCATGATTTGCATAAGCTGAACCCGCAGCAATAAATGAACACATAGCTCCGGCTTCAGTAATTCCTTCTTCTAATATCTGACCGTTTTTTGCTTCTTTATAATAAAGCAAACTATCTCTATCTACTGGTTCATATAACTGACCGATATGTGAATAGATTCCGATTTGACGGAATAACGATTCCATTCCGAATGTGCGGGCTTCATCAGGTACTATCGGTACAATTAATTTACCAACTTCTTTATCTTTCAATAATTTCGTTAATATTCTTACGAAAACCATTGTAGTAGAGACGTCTCTATCACCGGTTCCTGCATAAAACTCTTCAAAAAGTTCTTCTGATGGAGTTTGGATTGGTTGTGCCTTAACAACTCTTTTAGGAACATATCCACCTAATACTTTTCTTCTTTCTTTTAAGTATCTAATTTCAGCACTGTCTTCAGTAGGTCTATAAAATGGGGCTTTAGCCACCTCCTCATCTGAAATCGGAATTCCGAAACGTGTTCTAAATTCTTTTAATTCTTCATCATTGAGTTTTTTCTGCTGATGGGTAACGTTCTTGCCTTCTCCTGCTTCGCCAAGTCCATAACCTTTGACTGTCTTAGCAAGAATTACGGTTGGTTGTCCTTTATGCTCATTAGCAGCTTTATATGCTGCAAATACTTTAAGTGGATCGTGTCCGCCACGTTTCATCTTTTCTAATTGTTCATCTGAATAATCTTTTACTAATTCTAAAAGTTCAGGATATTTTCCAAAGAAACTTTCACGTATATATTTACCATCTTTAACGATATGATTTTGCGATTCACCATCTATCATTTCATTCATTCTTCTTACTAATAGACCCGATTTATCTGCATCGAGAAGAGAATCCCAATCGCTGCCCCAAATAACTTTTATTACATTCCAACCTGCTCCTCTGAAATTTCTTTCTAATTCTTGAATAATATTTCCATTACCTCTAACTGGACCATCGAGACGTTGAAGATTACAATTGATAACAAAAATTAGGTTATCTAATTTTTCACGAGCCGCGAGTGAAATAGCTCCTAGTGTTTCAGGTTCATCTGTTTCGCCATCGCCAAGGAAAGCATATACTTTCTGATCGCTTGGTTTCTTAAGTCCCCTATCTTCTAAATAACGATTGAAACGTGCATGATAGATAGACATAATTGGACCGAGACCCATCGAGACAGTAGGAAATTCCCAAAAATCGGGCATTAACCATGGGTGTGGGTATGAAGAAAGTCCACCGCCCGGTTTTAATTCTCTTCTAAAATTTTCTAATAATTCTTTTGATATGCGCCCTTCGAGGAAAGCACGTGCATAAATTCCCGGCGAAGCATGTCCCTGAAAATAGATTATATCACCATCTCGGTTATCATCTTTTCCTTTGAAAAAATGATTAAAACCGATTTCATATAAAGTAGCCGCTGAAGCATAGGTAGAAATATGTCCGCCAATACCCGATTCTTCTTTATTTGCCCTTACTACCATCGCCATTGCATTCCAGCGAATTAAGCTTTTAATTCTTCTTTCGATTTCTCTTCCGCCCGGAAATGGGGATTGTTTATCTTTGGTAATTGTGTTTATATAAGGTGTGTTCGCTGTAAAAGGTAATTCCACACCAGCTTCGTGAGCATACATATCGAGATCGTGGAGCAATGCTTTTACTTTCTCCGGTCCGCCCGATTGAAGTACATATTCTAACGATTCAAGCCATTCCCGAATTTCTGTTTCATCAAGCTCCGAGTGACTATATTTTTTTGGATCAGCCATTTTTTTCTTTCCTTTATCTCTTTTTCTTTAAACTTTTCAATAAATTGACTTTTTTATTTGGACACTTACTCCAAATTTACGAAATCCTTGAATATTAATCTAATTATTAGACTTAGTTAAGCATTCTCGATTTACCGGTAACCCATTTTTCGATTCTTGCCTTTTGAGGTAATTCTAAGCTTGCAGTAGGATGCATCCATAAGTAGATATTAAGAGGCATCTCTTCATTTTGCACTTCCTCTAATATTTCATCTTTCTTTTTATATTTTACACTTGTATCCAATGATTCAAATGTCGAAAAATTGAGATGCTTCCTTCCCTCTTCAACATCATCGGCAATTATCCATGAAATAGGGGCAACTTTGCTATACCATCGCCACTTTGTTTCATTAGAATGACAATCATAACATGATGTTCTTAAAATCCTCATAACATCATTCGGAGCTTTAATTTCATCGGTAACCGGTGGATTTGTTCTTTCCACTTCTATGAATTGAATACCTATCATTGCTATTAATAGCAAAAGAAATATTGTTCTACCAGGTCTCATTTACACCTCTATTTTTAAAACATAATTATAAACTATTGCGGCATCGATTTTCATGCGAAGCTGATCCATTACTTGACTCATAATAATTTTCTTAGCATTCTTAAAGTCTCTTACCTTAACTTTACTTAATTCAGTACTGCATTCCTCGATAAGCATTTTTGCTTCCTTAATAGTAGCCGGTCTCGGCAGCATCTCAGGATAATATTTCCCTTTTTTAAGAGATAATGCTAATGCGGAAAGAATTGAATCCTTAGGCAATATCCCTTCACGATAAGTCTTGAAAATTCGTAGAATCATCTTTTCGTCCATCAAACTTATATCTAATTTTTTCTTTTTTAATCGCTTTGGAAATTGAATTAATGTAACTGCCGCAAGTGTGGGATTAATATTTAATTCTACAACAAGATACTTAAATAGATCAGCAAATTTAGAGATTGAAAGTTCGGGGATAACATCCTTTGGTATCCCGAGCTTGTAATACCACTCTTCTCTATCCCAAAATCTTTCAGGTATATTTTTGCTAAGCTTATCTAATTTTTCTTTTTTTATTTGTGTCGGTGGTAGATCAGTATCAGGGTACATTCTATCAGCACCGGGCAAAATTCTTTCAAAACCATTGGTTCCATCTCTTAGAGCTTGTCTTGTTTCTGAAGGTACTCCAATTGTCGCTTCCTTTGCTCTAATATTAATCTCTTTGACTGCCGTTTCTGTATCCTGCTCACTTCCCCAAACCAATACAAGTGAATCATTATCGGTGGCATTCACTGCCTTTTTAATATTACTCCATTCAGCCGAAGAGATATTATCTCCTTTGCTATCGGAATGAATAATATTTGGAATCTTTGTCAGACAAGCAATTACCCTTACTCGATCTGAAATCTCACGAGAGAAATAAGTATCAGTCTGAGTCTGCCAATGCAATAATCCAGAAAAACCATTTAATACAACACATTTTACAAGACTCCCTTCATCAATAGCATTACGAAGTGGGAGATAGTCGGTCTTCTTTATTACTTTAGTAACGTCTTCCGATTTTGAGGTGAATGTGTCTTTAGTAATTCCTCTTTTATTTAATTCATCGCGGAGACGAAGAAGATTCCATTGCCTCATCGCTTCGTTATATGTAAGGAGCGGGATTCTTCCGATTTTAGGAACACCTTTAATTTCAATACGAGTGCCGCCTTCCACGCTTACGTTCACATCTTCGCGCGCCGCACCAAGTCCACGTCTTACTAACTGAGTGCTTCTAACAAGACGACTGCAAATGTGTGCGACTTCTGCCACTTCCTGTGGAGTTAGCATTTCAGGTCCTGTTACAGTTTCAATTAGTGGCATTCCGAGACGGTCAGTCAAATAAATTCTCGAATGTCCTTTATCCGATACTTCGCGGCAGGAATCTTCTTCTATCGACATTTGCGTAATAGAAATTGTTCTATTTTTGAAAGGTATCTCTCCATTGAGTCCAAAAATTGCTGTCCTCTGGAACCCGGTAGGAATGCTTCCATCTAAATACTGCTTTCGTGCAATATGAAGTTCATCGACTATTGCGCAGTTCATTAATAATCCGATAGTAAGAGCGATATCGAGAGCATCATTATTGATTAAAAATGGGGGCGTATCATCCATCTCATAGGTGCAGACAGTCTCTCTTTTAATTCTGTAAGTGATATCTTTTTTTGTTTTGAACTCCATGAGAGCCGTGCCGTCATATTCTCCAAGCTCCGAAAGGGTTGGTCTCATATGCCTTAAAATTTCCGCATCATAAACTTCGGAATATTTCCCGGCAGGACATCTGCAAAATAATTTTTTAGTTGTTAATAATTGTTGATGAATTTCAAGACCCGATTTGAAACCAATTGCTTGATAATCAGCGGGTGTCATTTCTTCAAACGGTTTAAAAAGGAATTTTTTCATTTTATTTTTTGTCTATAATAGATTGCTTGCAAGTTCCGCCAATTCGGAACGTTCACCTTTTTCGAGGTTAATATGAGCATATAGTTTCTGCCCTTTAAAATGGTCAATTAAGTAAGAAAGTCCATTAGACTCAGCATCCAAATAAGGATGATCAATCTGATAGATATCTCCAGTAAGCACTAATTTAGCACCTTCGCCAGCTCGAGTAATAATTGTTTTAATTTCATGAGGAGTAAGGTTCTGTGCCTCATCTACAATAAAAAATATTCTTTGGAGACTTCTTCCTCTAATATAACTAAGCGGCTCAATTACTAATTTGTCTTCTTTAATCATGCTATTAATTGCTTGATAATTTTTATCTGTTTCAGGAAATTGATCTTGGATCACTTTTAGATTATCCCAAAGCGGTTGCATATATGGTGCTAATTTACTTTCAACATCTCCCGGCAGAAATCCAATATCTTTATTGCTCAATGGCACAACTGGCCGAGCAATATATATTTGTCTATACTGTTTTCTAACAGCTAATGCAGAAGCTAATGCTAATAAAGTTTTTCCCGTTCCCGCTTTTCCTGTTAATGTTACTAAAGGTATATCGTTATTGATTAATGCATCGATCGCGAAAGTCTGCTCTGCATTGCGCGGTTTAATTCCGTATACCATCTGTTTATCGATCTTCTTAAAATATTCCATTTCGCTATCGAGAACAGAAAGAACTGATCGATTGGAATTGCGCATTATAAAATATTTATTCGGTACGAATTCTTTCTTGATCTTCTTGATGATGCCTTTTGCAGGAACTTCATAAGGAGGTGCATAGAAATTCTGTAAAGTATCATCATCAAAATTTTCCACAAAATCTTTACCACTATATAATTCATCTGCATTTACAACTCTATCGGTAGTATAATCTTCAGCCGGAACGCCAAGAGCTTTTGCTTTCATGCGAAGATTAACATCCTTAGTAACAAGTATTACAGGTTTCTTCCCTTTTGATTTGGTATATAAATCATAAGCGACACTAAGAATACGGTGATCAACGTTATCTTCTTTAAATACATTTTGAATCTCTTTGGAAATACCTTTGAAGATAGCAATCCTTACTTTCCCCTTTCCCCTGCCTAGAGAAATACCGCCATTAAATATTGCGTCCCCTGTAATACAATCTAAAGTGCGGGCGAACTGTCTCGCATTTAAGTTTATTACTTGACTTCCTCTTTTAAAATGATCAAGTTCTTCTATGGCAACAAGTGGAATTACAATATCATTTTCCTCAAATTGATTTATGCAGGTGGGGTCATGAAGCATGACGTTTGTATCGATTATAAACGTCTTAGGTATGCGTGCTTTTGCCATTTATAACGCCTTTATATTTTGAAAGAATATAAACCAATTATGAACATAATAAATTTTTTTAACATGATAAAACAATATAATTCCCTTTTTTTACATAATTTCTATTAAAATCTTTATTTTAGAGTGTCAAAATAGGACTGATATGTCTATACAAACAATTAATCCTTTTACTGGTAAAAAGATCAAGGATTTTGCCGAGCATAGTATCAACGATATTAATGGCAGTATAAAAAGTGCCGATGAATGTTTTAAACAGTGGAGAAAAACTTCTTTCGACCAAAGAAAAGAATTAATGCTTAATATTGCTTCTATTCTTAAAGAGAGAAGTAAAGAATATGGTGAGATACTTACATTAGAGATGGGTAAACCGATTTCACAGGCAGTTGCTGAAGTAGAAAAATGTGCCCTCGTGGCCGAATACTATGCAGAGAATGCAGAAAGAATATTAAAAGAAGAAAAAATAATTACAGATGCCTCAGAAAGTTATGTTCGTTTTGATCCGCTTGGAGTAATATTAGCAGTAATGCCATGGAATTTCCCATTCTGGCAGGTGTTTAGATTTGCCTGTCCCACTATAATGGCGGGTAATACCTGTTTACTAAAACATGCTTCAAATGTGCCAATGTCTGCTCTTGCAATCGAAGAGATTTTTTATGATGCGGGATTTCCAAAAGGAGCTTTCACAACTCTATTAATTGGTTCTTCACTTGTTGATACCATTATCGATAATCCGTTTGTAAAAGCTGTAACGCTAACGGGAAGCGAAGCGGCGGGTATGCAGATGGCTTCGAGGGCGGGGAAAAACTTAAAGAAATCAGTACTAGAACTTGGCGGAAGCGATCCATTTATTGTTCTTAACGATGCTGATTGTGAAGTGGCTGCGAAAGCCGCCGTTAAAGGTCGTTTAATAAATAATGGTGAAAGTTGCATTGCTTCCAAA
Organism: Melioribacteraceae bacterium; assembly: GCA_023230485.1. Lineage (GTDB taxonomy): Bacteria > Bacteroidota > Ignavibacteria > Ignavibacteriales > Melioribacteraceae > BRH-c32. The sequence goes on along the minus strand of JALNXG010000082.1, from coordinate 6,880 downwards.
CGATTTATTGTCGGAACAAAAATATATGAACAATTCAGAGATTCATTCCGTCTAAAGATGGAAAAAGTGATAATTGGTGATCCGATGGATTACAAATCGGAACTCGGTCCGATTGCTAGGAAAGATTTATTAGATGAACTTGATACTCAAGTGAAAAAATCAATCGAAATGGGTGCGAATGTAGTAACGGGTGGAAAAATTTTAGAATCAGAAGGATTTTTTTACGCTCCGACAATATTAGATAATCTTAAACCCGGTATGCCTGCTTATGATGATGAAACATTTGGTCCGGTCGCATCGCTTATAAAAGCCGAAGATGCAGATGATGCAATTCGCATAGCCAATACTTCACAATTTGGCTTAGGTGCATCAATCTGGACTAAAGATATTGCACTAGCAAAAGTGATTGCCGGAGAGATTGAGTCGGGTACAGTATTCATAAATGGCAATGTAAAAAGCGATCCGCGTCTCCCATTCGGCGGCATAAAAAAATCAGGATTCGGAAGGGAGCTTTCGCACTATGGTATTAAGGAATTTGTCAACATAAAATCTGTCTGGATTAAATAAAAAAATTAATTTATAATTTATAAAAAGGGAAAAGATGAGACTGAACAAACCCATTATTGAATTGCTATTCATATTGTTGATACCTATGACGATATTTTCGCAAAAAACGGTTTATACGCTTGATGATGCTGTTTATAAAGCATTAGAAAATAATAAGGATATTAAGATTGCTCTTTTAGATATCAAAAAAGGTGAAGCCGCCGTAAGTGAAGCTTTTGGATATGCACTTCCTTCAGTTGACCTAACTGCATCCTTATCGCATTTTATAAAAAAACCAATGATGGCTTTTCCCGATTTCGCTTCAATGCTCGGTAATGCTACTTATTCTATTTTATTTGATGAAGGTGTTCTTCCACGCGATGAAGACAAGTTTTTACCTATGGGTTCTAAGCTTCAGTCTTTTGCTCAGACTAATAGTTTTGAATCAACTGTACAAGTAACTCAGATACTTTTTAATTCAGCAGTCTTCAGAGGTATTGGTGCTTCTCAGATTTATCTTGATTTATCAAAAGAAAATCTAAAAGCAGTTACTTCAAAAACTTTGCTTGATGTTAATACAGCTTTCTATGGAACTTTGCTTGCCAAAGAATTGCTTACAATTTTAGAATCAAGTCTCAAAAATGCAGAAGATAATCTATCGAACGTAAAGGCATTATATAATCAAGGACTCGTTTCCGAATATGATCTTTTGCAAGTGGAAGTTCAAGTAGAGAATCTTAGACCGAAAGTGATCGATTTGCAAAAAGCAGTTTTTGAAGCAAAGAGTGGACTTAAACTTCTTCTCGGTATTGATCAGAATACAGAAATCGATATTACTGGTAAGATTACTTATGATGAAGCAATATTACCTGAAGAAGAGATTTTAATTAATCAAGCTGTTACACGTAATTTCGAGCTCAACACACTAAAGATAAAAAGAAACGTTGATGAAGAGATGATTGCAATTGAAAGAGCTGACTACTGGCCTATGTTAACTGCATTTGGAAATTATAGTTATGCCGGCTCATCAGACGATTGGAAATTTAACACATATAATTCTTCGATTGTTGGATTAAGTTTTTCCATGAATTTATTTCGAGGTACTCGTACTGCACGTAAAGTAGAACAAGCCGTAATTGCTACAAAACAAACTGACGAGAGGCTTGCATTAACTCAAGAATTTCTTACTAAAGAAGTCAAAAGTAAATTAATTGAATTAACCCAAGTCCGTTCACAAATAAATGCAATTGAAAGAAACGTTAAGCTTGCAGAAAAAGCGTATTCAATCGCCAATACTCGTTACAAAGAAGGCACAGGCACACAATTAGAGATAAAGAATGCTGACCTTGAATTAAGCACGGCAAAGGTGAATAGAATTCAATCGATCTACGATTATAAAATTGCAATTTCGAATCTCGAACAATTAACCGGAAATTTGGATGATAAGTATATCGATTATGTAAACAAGAATTTAAAATAAAGGAAAATAGATATGAAACAATTATTAAAATTAATTATTCTCATAGCAGGTATTTCAGTAATAGCATATTCATGCGGCGGTGATGAAAAATCTAAAAGTATGAGCGAACTCCAAAATGCAAATGGAATTCCTGTTTCAATTCAAGAAATAAAAGAAACTCGTTTTATCAAAGAATTGAGCTTCTTCAGTAAAATGTATGGAGTCAAGCAGACAATACTTGGTGCTATGGTTGGAGGACGTATAGAAAAAATTAATACATCTATCGGCGCATCTGTAAAAAAAGATCAAGTATTAATTGAGTTTCCTGCTGACGCACCTGCTCTTGGGTTTGAACAAGCAAAAGCCGGTTACGAAAATTCTAAAAAAACTTATGAAAGAATGAAAGTACTTTTAGAATCGGGTGAAACTTCACAGGCAGCTTTTGATGGCGCAGAAACTAAATATTTTGTTGATAAAAGAAATTTTGAACAGTTAAAACAGATGCTTTATATACAAGCCCCTTTCGATGGTATTATATCTGATTTACAAGTAAAAGTCGGCGATAACGTTAAAGGAGAAGCTCCACTACTTACAATTGCGCAGACATATAAAGTGCGTTCTAAGGTATGGGTAACGGAACGAGAGATAAACCAGATTAGAACGGGTATGAAAGCAACCGCTACGATTGAAGGTAAAACTTATACCGGAAGAGTAGTAGAGATATCACTTGGTATGGACCCTGCTCATCAAGCTTTCTATGCAGAAGTAGAATTCGATAATGCAGGCAACCAAATTAAAATTGGTGTTACAGCCGAAATAAAAATTGTTACTTATGAAAACAATATAGCACTCACAGTTCCTCGTCATTTATTAAAAAACGATGATAAAGGTCAATATATATTTCTACTTAATGGCGATAAAGCCGAAAAAAGATATGTTACAGTAAAGAATGAAAGTGGAATTGAATTTGAAATTTCAAGTGGGCTTAATTCAGGCGACCGAATGATTATAAAAGGTGTTTCGCAATTACAAAACGACACAAAAGTCAAAGTGATTCAATAAGGGGAAATTATGTCATTAGCAAAAATATCAATTGACCGCCCCATTATGATGACGATGGCTATTCTCGTCTTTATTATATTTGGTGCAATTGCGTATTTCACACTTAATCTTAATCAAATGCCCGATGTGGAAATACCTTATGTAACAATTAATACTATTTATCCGGGCGCCGGACCTAAAGAAGTTGAAACACTTATAACGAAAAAAATTGAAGATGCGGTTTCTACTGTAAGTCAGATTGAGCGAGTAGAATCATATTCTCTTGATGGCGTTTCTATTGTTATTATGGAATTCAATCTTGCTAAAGGGGTAGATGTAGCAAATCAGGAAGTAAAAGATAAGGTAGATGAAATCTTAAATGACCTTCCTACCGATGCTAAGAAACCGATTGTTCAGAAGGTAGATATTAGAGGATTCCCGATTCTTGAATTAGCTCTAAGTGGTGATCAAGACCCTCGTGAGTTATACGAAATTGCGGATAAGTTGTTGAAAGATAGATTCTCTCAAGTCCCCGGGGTAGCAAAAGTTAATATCACCGGAGGACAAGAACGTGAAGTAAGGGTAGTGCTTAATAATAAGGAAGTTTATGAAAACTTTATTTCGCTACCGCAGCTTCTTTCAATATTACAGATGCATAACATGAATTTACCGGGCGGTTATTTTCAAATTAACGATCAGGAATTTACAGTTCGTTTAGAAGGTGAATTTCATAGTTTGCAATCGATTCGTGATCTCTTAATCCCTACACCATTTGGTAATAAAAAACTTTCACAGCTTGCAAAGGTAGAAGATTCAGGAAAGGATATTCGCCAGAGAGCTGTCTATTATAACGTAAAAGAAAATGTAAGAAATGAAAATGTTGTTCGTCTCGGACTTATTAAAAGCCAAGAAGGTAATGCAGTTGAAGTTGCGAACGAAATAAGATCACGTCTTCCCGAAATCAAACAACTTCTTCCACCAGGTGCTAATTTGGAAGTTGTAACTGATCATACTACATATATTCGTTCTACGGTAGATGACACAATGGGGAATATTATTCTCGGCGTAATATTTACTGCAATAGTGTTATTAATATTCCTTACACACCTAAGATCAACTTTGATAGTAGCCATTACAATGCCGGCGGCAATTATATCTACATTCTTATTTTTCCAATTAACCAATCTGACTTTGAATATGATGACATTAATGGGGATATCTGTTACCATTGGTGTGCTCGTAGCAAATTCAGTTGTCGTCTTGGAAAATATATTCAGACATAAGGCATTAGGTAAGAATAATAAGGATGCCGCTTTAATCGGAACAAATGAAGTGACTGTCGCGGTTTTAGCATCTACTATGACTAATCTTGTGGTATTTCTCCCGATAGCAACAATGTCGTCAATGGTAGGAATGTTCTTGCGTGAATTAGCATTGGCTGCTACTTTCGCCACTCTATTTTCATTAGTATTCTCTTTTACTCTTACTCCAATGCTTGCTTCCTTAATGCTTGGTAAAAAAGAAAAAGAAGGTAAAATTGCCAAACAATTAAATAAAATATATGATTCCTGGGATGAAAAATATAAATCACTTTTGACGGTTTTATTAAAGAACAAAATGAGAGCTATACTTATTGTTGTTGGTTCATTCTTATTATTTTTTATTGTAATGGCTACATTAGGACCAAATATTGGATTTGAATTCTCACCTGCTTCCGATGATGGTATAATAAAAGTAGAAGTAGAACTGCCGGAAGGATATAACTTAACCGAAACCGCTGATGTATTAAAAGGGATAGAAAATAAAATAAAGGTTCATCCCGAAGTAAAGCAGATGCTTACAACACTCGGCAAGATAAGTGATCTTAATACCGGTACTAATATGGCACGTATGGATGTGGAACTTTCGGATGCAAATGAAAGAGATATATCCTTAAATGAAATGACTTCGCAATTTATAAAAGATTTATCTGCAGTGCCGAATGCATCAATCACTGTCGCCACAGGTTCTGAAATGGGTGAGGGCGGCTCCCCCATCCAGTTATTTTTACAAGGACAAGATATTTCAAAATTAGAAGAACTAAAAGTTGTAATTATTGATAAATTAAAAGATGTACCGGGGTTGATAAATTTCGACAATTCATCACGAGCCGGTAAACCGGAAATAACAATTAAGCCAAAACGTGAAGTGCTGGCTGATGTTGGTCTAACTGAGCAAGAGATAGCTTATACAATGCGTGCGTCTGTCGAAGGATTAGAATCATCCAAATACCGTGAATCGGGTAATGAATATGATATAACAGTTACTATGAATGATGATGCAGTCGATACGCCCGAAAAGATCGGGAATATTCCCGTCGTTTCCTCTAAAGGTGTAGTTTATAGATTAGCACAATTAGCCGACATTAATTATACGCGAGGATTTACTAAAATTCTACACAGAGATAAATTTACCTCTATTCAATTTACTGGAGCATCGGCTCCGGGAGTTCCTTTAGGTAATGTTACGAGTGAAATTGATGCTAGATTAAAATCGGTCGAATTACCCGCCGGTTATAGATTAAGTTGGGGTGGTAATACTAAGATGATGAATGACATGGTTAATGATATGGCATTTGCATTCTTCCTTGCTATGATTCTTACTTATATGTTATTAGCAGCTTTATTGGAAAGCTTCTCGCAGCCGATCTATATTTTAATGACTATGCCACTTGCAATGATCGGAGTTGTGTCAATTCTATTTATGACTAATATAGCATTCGGTATTACTTCTTTGATGGGTATAATAATGCTGGTAGGTATTGTTGTTAATAATGCAATTCTTATGCTCGATTATGCGAATCAATTGGTAAGAGAAAATGAGATGCCAATGAAGGAAGCTTTGATAGAAGCATGTCCAACAAAATTAAAACCTATTCTAATGTCAACCTTAGCTTTAATTCTTGGTATGCTTCCTATGGCAATTGGAATTGGAAGTTCAGGTAAAGAGATGAGAATGGCTTTAGGTGTTGTAAGTGTTGGCGGTTTAATTGTTTCTACTATTCTTACTCTTATTGTAATACCTTCGATGGTTTATTTATTTACTCGAAAAAAGAAAGACAAAAAAGAGGTACTTGTAAGTTAATTAATAATAATTAGCGGAGTGATTATGGACACAACAAAGATTGGATTTGAAATTGATGGGATGACCGGTTATACGGAAGGATATCTTGGTATATTGCGCGTAACCAAGAACGTTTTTAATCTTCTTTCCAGTACAGAGCGGAATAACGATATGCTTCCATGGTTCGATGAACTTGAACAGAAAAATGATGTCAAGGGAGTAATGGTCATTAATGATGGAGATTGTTTCGGACCGAAAGAATACACTAAATTTCTTTCTTCAATCTCCGGTATTGAAATGGACGAGACTAATCCGCATCTAATTACTAAATTCACTCGTTCCGATATTCGCGCTATTGAAATAAATATGCTAGTAAATATCGTTCGAAAAATATCTCAGTTTAATAAGATATTTATTACAGCATTCAGAGGCGGTATTGTTACTCCTATATTCGGAACATCGTTGGCGGCTGATTTCAGACTAGCTTCTGAGAATACATATTATTCATTATCACATGCTAAATATGGACTTCATGCAAGTGGAGCACTTCCATTCTATCTCCCTAAATATATGAGTATTGGAAAGGCATCTGAATACCTTATCAATGGGGGCGAAATTTCCGCTCTTGATGCACTAAATCTTTGGATCGTTAATGAAGTTTATCGTGAAGATGAGTTTGAAGCGAAGAGTTTTGATTTCGCCCGCAAAACATGCGATAAACCATTGAATTTT
>JALNXG010000081.1 GCA_023230485.1 Melioribacteraceae bacterium | reverse complement strand
TGTAAATAAAACCTTACACTATGATTATTAATAATAATTGAAATTTTTTCTTATTTTTAATGTTATCCAAAATGAGGAGTTCCAGTGAAAAAGAATTTATTCGTAATTTTTACAATTATAGCTTTCTCCGTAATACTACCGCAGAAGAAAGCTTTTACAATCGAAGATCTTTATAAAATAAAAAATGTTGGCGGTCCGGCACTATCACCTGATGGAAGCAAAATTGCTTTTACAGTTTCCACAGCCGATCTTAAAACTACAAAAAGTAAAACCAATATTTATCTCATGAATGCAGATGGAAGCGGCGTAAAGCAGATGACTAATACAGCTGCAAATTATAGTCCTTTCTGGGGTAATGACAGCAAGGGATTTTATTTTAATTCTAATCGCAATGGTGGAGATCAAGTTTATTATATGCCTTTAGACGGTGGAGAGCCAACACAAATTACCAAATACGCACTCGGCGTTTCTTCACCAAAATTATCTAATGATGGCACAAAAATAATTTTTGGTGCAGCAGTTTTCCCCGAATGCGGTACAGATACAGATTGCAATGAAAAAATTAGCAACGATTCTGAAAAAGGTGCTATTCAGGCATACCTTGCAGATAGCTTATTCGTAAGACATTGGACCGAATACGCAATAGGTCAATATTCACATGTTCTTGCTTATGATATCAAAACAAATGAAGTAAAAGATTTAACTCCGGGCGAATTTGATTCACCTGCATTCGCTCCGGGTGGAAGCAGTAATTACGTTATCTCTCCTGACGGTAAAGAGATCGCATTCGATTCCAAACGCGTTAAGCATCCTGCATCTTCTACAAATCTTGATATCTGGATTACAAATACAGACGGAACAGGATTAAAAAATATTACCATTAAAAACGAGGGATCAGATAATAATCCAAAATATTCCCCTGATGGAAAATATATTGCTTACTTTACTCAATTGATTCCTACTTATGAATCGGATCGAGTTCGCCTAGCAGTTTATGATCGTAATTCCGGTGCAAGCAAAATATTAACCGAATCGATTGATAATTGGATTAACGATTTCAGTTGGTCTGCCGATTCTAAATCGATCTATTTTACGGTTCAGGAAAAAGGTTATCAGCCATTATATAAAGTAACTATGAGCGACTCCAAAATTGAAAAACTCATAGAGAACCTAGCTATTCAAAGTTTTGAAGTATCGCCTAAAAATGATTTCGCTGTTTTTACATATTCATATACACATAAGCCGGTTGATATGGCGAGGTACGATTTCGCAACGAAGAAGTTGAAAGATATCACCACATATAACAAAGAGTTTACAGATACAGTGGATGTACGTCCTTCCGAGCAGGCATGGGTAAAGGGTGCTGATGGAACTCCGGTTCATGTATTCATAGTTAAACCACATGGATTTGATGCATCTAAGAAATATCCGGTTGTAATCAATGTTCATGGCGGTCCGCAGATGCAGTGGATGGATTCATTCAGAGCTGATTGGCAGGTTTATCCCGGTGCAGGCTATATCGTAGTTTATCCTAATCCTCATGGTTCTACCGGTTACGGTCAAGAATTTACCGCCGCTATATCAAAAGATTGGGACGGCAAAGTTTATGAAGACGTTATGAAAGTTACAGATTATATCGAGACTCTCTCTTATGTTGATACAGATAAAATTGGCGCTATGGGATGGTCTTATGGCGGATATTTTATGAATATCTTGCAGGCAAAAACTAAACGCTATAAATGTTTAGCCTCGATGATGGGACTTTATGATCTTCAACAGTTAAAAGAAGATACCGAAGAACTTTGGTTTGCCGATTGGGATTTAGGAAAGAAAGATTATTTAACAATGTCCCCAAGTGAATACACTGCAAATTTCGCTACACCTACTTTAATTATTACAGGCGAAAAAGATTACCGCGTAACTTATAATCACAGTCTAAGATATTTTACTGCGCTTCAACGCAAAGGTATCGATAGCCGATTGATAGTATTCAAGAATGATGGTCACTGGCCCAGCGGTCTTCGTTCCATGCCGCTTTATTATAATGCTCATTTAGAGTGGTTCCATAAATATCTCGGCGGTGCACCTGCTCCATGGGATAGCAAAGAGATGGTTCGTAATAATTATATGAAGTGATATAATAAAGTAATTACCGGAACGTGATTATAGAAAATTGATTTACAAAAAGAGCTGTTGATGATAAAACCGTCAGCAGCTTTTTTTGTGAGTATCCAAACGAAAGACTCCGTCAATGGGCGAGTTATGGTATTAAGACAACTATTAAAGTTCATGATTAATATAAAATATTTAGCACTTAATCGGAATAGAAAATATGTTCGTTATTTTGTTGTTATATTTATTCACCGAATAAATTTCTTTTATATAGGGCTATATGAAATTTTTAGCAGGACTCCTTTTCTTTTATTTAACTCTTACAACTCTCTTAGTGGGAACTATTGCCGCTGTACCTTCAGAGATACGTTTCGCTAATACTACTGCCAATTATGATAGAACAAATAAAAACCAATTAGATAAATACAATCATCTTTATACTCAGCCGAAAACGGACTCAAATAAAACGAATATAGTTATTAATAATGTCACGGACATTTTATCCGTTAATTATTCTGTAAATAATATAAATAATGATAAAGGCAATTCATATAAGACCAAAACTGACATTATATCCCAAACTAGCCCGACCTCTCGAAAAAATTTTAGTAATAGCACCCCCCGCCCGAAGATTGGCATTGCTTTAAGCGGCGGTGGCGCACTCGGTTTCGCTCATATCGGCGCACTCAAAATTATTGATTCACTCGGCATCCCTCTCGATTATGTTACCGGCACAAGCATGGGCGCAATCGTCGGTGGGCTGTATTCAATCGGTTATTCACCCGCTCAAATGGAAAGTCTTGCCATAGCTATCGATTGGGTCGATCTATTTAGTGATTCTCCCGAACGAGCAGAACTTCCATATTTTGAAAAAGAACTTACGGGCAGATACCAGCTAAATTTAGACCTTGTCGGATTTACTCCAAAGATACCTTCCGGACTAATTTATGGACAAAAAATCTCTCTCTTATTTTCATCACTTACATACAAGTATGAATTTAAAAAGAATTTTGATCTGCTACCAATTCCATTTAAATGTGTTGCTGTCGATTTAATCACAGGCAAAGAAGTAATATTGGAAAAAGGATCACTCTCAAAAGCGTTAAGGGCATCAATGTCAATCCCCACTGTTTTTTCGCCTGAGCCTTTAGACGAATATTTGCTTATAGATGGCGGAGTGCTCAATAATTTTCCTACTGATATAGTAAAAAATATGGGAGCTAATATCGTAATCGGACTAAGTCTTTCCCTTCCCCAAAAATCGTTTGATGATTATAAATCTTTCTTAGATATTTTAGACCGAACAACCGATATCCCTCGATACAAAAAATTGTCAGCAAATAAAGATATCGCAGATTTAGAAATCGAACAGGACGTAAGCGGATACTCATTAATGGATTTTGATAATGCGAGTATTCTCGAATTAATTAGAAGAGGTGAAGTAGCAGCCCGCTCTTATATCCCACAACTTCTCGAAATCAAAAACCGGATAGGCAATAAATTTTATAATAATGATTCTCTTAAAAATTTACGTAAAGAAAAAATCAGAGATTATACAGTCCGCAACGTTATTATTAAAGGAAATAAATCGCTCGACTTCTCTTTCATTAATAATCTCCTTGATATAAAAGATGGTCAGCTTTTCGATACTAAAATTATTGAAAAGAAAATCACATCCGCTTATGGTCTTGGATATTTTGATAAAATAACTTACGAAATCGTTCCTGTTGATGATATATATGTCGATCTTATTATTGATATAAATGAAAAATCAATGGAGCAGTTATATCTTGGATTGAGATATGATGATTATTTTAAATTAATCGGAGCATTAAAGCTAAAGACCACATCGTTTTTTGTATCCGGTGTGCGCACTGAGTTGGAACTTCAATTCGCCGGGCTGTTTAAGATTTCGGCTAAAGGGTTCTATCCTTCACGCTCGCTTAATTTACCTATCTATCCTTTTCTACAATTTACTTATAAAGATATCCCGATGGATATATATGATGATCAGGGAAATACTATTGCTAGATATAAAGACCGCTCCACTTTTTTCGGCGCAGGGCTCGGTATTAGCTTTGATAATAATTGGGTGTTAGAAGGATCATATAATTTTGAATATATGAATACCGAACCTGAAATTTCATACGAAACAATTTTTGATCTTTTCCCAAGTTACACTGATAAATTAAGGCGATTTGATATATCGCTTAAGTTCGATTCCATTGATGATCCGCTTGTCCCCAGTACCGGAGTCCGATTCTCCATCGATTCCGAACTTAGCAATAAAGTCTATGGCTCGGCTATTAATTATTCTCGTGTTACGGTTAAGGGAGATTTATTTCAGACTATCAATAAGACTCACACTTTGCGATTTGCCGGTTCATATCGCGATTCTTGGGAAAATCTGCCTGATTACAAATCATTCTATTTTGCTAATACGGATGAATTTATAGGATTGGAATATTATCAACTCTCGGGTACAAAGTTTCTTACAGGCAGAACTGAATACCGATACCGTTTCAAAAAAGATATTTTACTTAAAATAATTATGAACACAGCTTTCGATTATCGTCTCTCTACTAATCCCGTTTTTAGAAAAACTACAAATAAACCAATTATCGCTGCAGGCATCGGGGTGCAGTTTCTTTCGATTGTCGGTCCTATTGAATTGATTGTAGCTAATGGAGATAAAAATATTTTCAAAGATGATGGCAGGCAGTTTCTGATTTATATTAATGCGGGATTTAAGTTCTAGATTAAGGTAGAATTAATAGAAATATTTTCGAAAATCATTTATCCTGATAGCGCACCCCCTATTGATGTCCTATCTCAAAAATCGATAGTAAAAATAGTCCCTTTATCGAGTTCGGATTTTACATTTAGTTTTGCACCAATTAATTCGCAGTAACTTTTTACTAATGCCATTCCTAGTCCCGTGCCTTCATATTTTTTAGTATAGACTTGATCTTCTCTTTTGAATGGTTTAAATAACTCCTCAATAAACTCCTTACTCATTCCAATACCGGTATCTTCAATAACTATTCGAGGTCGGTCTTGAGAACTCTTGGAAAGGGTGATATCGATTTTACCGACTTTAGTATATTTTATCGAATTACTAAGTAGATTATTTAATAGTTGAGTGACCATATATTCGTCAGAATAAAGAGAATTATTTTGTGATTCGATATTTGAATTAAGCTCTAGTCCTTTGCTCTCTGCCTGAGCTTGATGCTCGTACCGTACGATCTGCAAAAGGATCACTTCAAGATCAATCTCTTCTTTATAAACTTGGATAGTCTTCATCTGCTTTTTCTTTTAGTAAACCGAGAAAACTTGTAATCGTATGGATAGGGCTGCGGATTTCGTGGCTTACGGATGCTAAAAATTCTGATTTTTGTTTATCGATTTTTTCCATTTCTTCTATCATTAAACTAAGAAGTGCGAATGGAATTGAATAAAAGAATAGATATATAAATAATTGAATCGTATTATTAGACATTGCTAAATTAGCAAATGGTCCGTATCCTCCACTTGAATAATAGATAGCTATTGTGGAAGTGAGAAACAAAAATGCTAAAGTATTCTTAAATTTTAAGCGAATAGCAGAATATATACCGAGAGGAATTTGTCCGGCAAAAAGTAGAAGAAGTTCTCCGGGTTCTTTTAAATCACCTGAATAATTTAATGCAGTTACAAATATTGCAAAGACAAAAAACAATATTGTCTCGATATATTTATTAATAGAAAAGAAATTCTTTTCTCGAATATCGGTCAAGTAAAGTGTAAGTGAAACAGTGATAGTAAGGTTTGCGAATGCGTTGCTAAAAAGCCAGTAAGCCCCTATATTTTCTCCTCCTACCATATTATCAGGATTGTAAAAAAGAATAAAAATTTGAGAACCGATCCCGGGTAAAACAATTGCGGAGATTAATAGATATTTAAGGAATGATTTGAAATCATTTATTTGTTTCGGAGTTACTTTTAGTTTAGTGGTAATTAAAAGAATTAAATAAATAAAGGCTATTTGAAAAAACGCAATGTAAATAGTAGTTAATAATTCGAAAATACTAAAGAAAATAACTGTAATTTTAGCAAAGAAAACCGCAATTAAAATAGCACCCCAATATTTCTCGCCAATTACATAACAGAGAGCCAATGCAATAGAACTGTAAATCCAAAATGAAGCAATCTCAGGGTGGAAAAGTGTCACTTTATTTGAGATAAAAGCAGCAGCTACAAAGAGTATATAAGTGACTATAGTATTTTTAACTACTTGTGTATAACTAAGATCGAAATCATCCATGATAAACCATTTTCGAATTCCATTTCTCAAAGTTTTATTATTTATAGCAATACAAAATTAATTAAAGGAAATCGTTTCCTGTTCTAAATTATCCTTTAATAGGATTATATTCTTGTTCTGAAAGAATTGCTTCCGTAGTAGAACCTTCATTTGAGGGCATTCTGAAAATTCAACTATAAAGTTATCGAATTTTCTTAAATAATCAAATATGAAAATATCTTTGAGTGTTTCTTCATTTATGTAAAGGCATTTTCTTTTTCTGAAATACCAAATCCTCGATTTATAATAATCCTGGATAAATTTATTTTCAGGATTAGTCTTGAGTCGGGAAAGAATCTCTTTTTCCACTTCAAATTTTTGAATAGGCGAAATCTCAATCGGATGCATTATTTTAATAAGTGAAATAGCGAGATGAATCGCCTGCCTCAAAGGAATCGTATCGATTATAAATAACCGAGTCGGATTAAGGGAATATCGCATTGCGGAAATATAATTGATTCGGTTCTGCTCTGTTAATGAAAAATTCTCTAACTTTAACCCATCGGTATTAAAAGGGAAACCGATAAATTCAGGATTTAGATTACTGAATAGCGGCTTAAATTCCTCAAATAAGCGAGGTGGAAATCGCCTTTCAAAATTGTTCGTTATTTCCGGTTCTCTTTCCATTATATTCCTTCACGTCCCTCATTAAGAATCTTAAAACAACTTTATAAATAGACCGCCCTTCGATTTCCGATATTTCTTTAATCTTTTCATGAAGTTCTGGCGGAATCCTGAGTGTTTTAGAAGTATAGACATATTTTTTAATCATTCTCATTTCATTCACACTTGATTCTTTTTGATTGATTAGTTAATTTATAGTGAACAAATGTTTACTAAGTGCAAAGATAATGTAATTTATTTATATTTGTCAATTCACTTCGCAAAAATAATATTATTACATTACGAGAAGATATGTTATCGAAAAATGAAGTTGCTAAAAAATTAAGAGATTTTGCCGAAAGGAACTTTAAGAGTAATGCTGAATTGGCACGACAACTCGGAATGAAACCGCAAGCATTACAGACTTATCTTGATGGCAAAAGTTATCCGGGCGGTGCATTATTAGGTCGTCTTAAGGCTCTGGGATGCGATATAAGCTGGTTACTTAGCGGGGGAGACCATTATATTCCCCTCGATGAAATTGAGGCTTATAAAGAGATTCCCGAAACCGGTTTCCGCATTTTGGGTACTGTTCCCGCCGCTCGTGATGGCGAAATTTCAGAATTTGAAAATGTAGGCGAATGGGAAGGATTCGATTTTAATCGTGATCGTTATGTATTTTTTCGAGTCGATAGATTTAATGGCGAATCGATGAAACCCGTCCTAACTCCGCGTGATTTAGTATTAATCGATCTTTATTCCGTGCCTGATGATGGCGATCTGGTCGTATGCAGGTGGGATGCGGAATCTAATTTCGGCGCAGTAAAATTATTGACTGTTAATCAAGACGATCCCGATCGTATTGCGCTTATGAGTTATAATCCAAGTTTCCCCCCGATATTCAAAGAGAGGAGTAAAGTATTGATGTATCCTGTTGTAGCAATTAAAAAATTTAGAAAAAGGGATTTGTATTAAAGATGAAACCTGCACCTGAATATGATTATAAAGGATACCCGAAGAAATACAAATACAAAATATTTGATGAATTTGATTCATTGGAGCTCATTCAGATTCCGCGTGAGGATCGATTTGTAAAAGAGGAGAACCCATTTTATTATCCGCCATTAATGCCGGCAGTGCCGAATGCAAAAGGGGGATATATAAAAAAGGATGGTTATCTTATGGTGCCCGATCTCCTTTATTGTACTTGTCGGGATGGAGCGAGACGTGCGGGCATTTATCCTAAGTATGATTTGCGGCGTTCATGCAAACATCTTCTTTATCATTTCTCTCGTCCGCAGAATAGACGGCTTATCGATGATCTTTCTTATCTTATAATGAAAGAGTGCATAGTAAAGTTTGGCTTATATTTTTATCGAATAATTGATGAAGGGAATATTTTTTTGGTTTCGAGCACATCGGGTGCTTCTTGGATTACGTTTTATCATAAAGATCGTAAGGGGACATGGCGATCGAAAGGGTATTCGTTAAAAGAGCGTAGATGGAAATATAATATTCCACCCGAAGATAACGAGTATTTTGAAACGATTATTGCGAGGTATCGGTATTTTTTTAAGTTCCCCGCCTTCGTCTCCACACAGAAATAATTCTCCCTCTTCATCCGTATAAAACCGATGATTTTACTGAAGATGATCCCTTTGTAAAAGAGATAATTAAAACGGGGATTAAGATACCATAATTAAATGGCGGAAGAGAAGAACGCTTATAAAATGCACTTCTTCAATCCCGCCATCACATAGCAAAACTAATAACTATAATAAAGCGATCAGAAATTCGGCTGATACTCAATATGAATATGATCCGTTTCGAGGATTACATCATAATGCTTGCCGAGCCTCTGCTTTATTACATTCACAATCGAATCAATCATCTTGCTATCTTTTATATGTCGTGTGCGAAGATCAAAAGCATTCCCTGAATAATGAAGCGACTTATTTGAATGCTTAGAATCGGTTACGGACGTAACGACAAACTGATAATCAAAATAACGGAAGACTTCATTAACAATTATGAATGCAATTATTAGTTCATGTGAAACGCCATTCATTCTTACACCATCTTTAAGTATCATATCCCACTCCTAGTAAAGTTTCGATATCTCGGTTGGATCGGTTAATAGTGCTTTCTTATGCTGAACAATAGACATAACTAATCCGGCGATAATTGAGATTATAGCTGTGATTATCTCTTCCCAAGAATTTTGAGAAATTCCGATTGTTAGAAGGATGCCACCTCCGATCTTTGCTATCCATCTAAGTATCATCCCTATTAAGTATGTTTTAATTGTATCCCACATTTCTTTCTTCTGCTCCTCTTTTTCCTGATAAATTTTGAATTTAGTTTTGTCAATAAAATTGACTTTAGTATTAGGTGCCGGTTTTGCCGGCACCTTAACTTTTTTGAGTTCGATCTTCATCTTCTTTGCCATGGCTACCTCAATAGGATTCTAACTGTTTGATTTGAAGCGGTTGATTGATCCAATGCAAAACCCATAATATGTTTGCTATCGACTGCGCCTTGAGCCACAGCTCGACCCATCATATCGCTGATAATCGGGTCTCCTGCCCCAAATGCGCCGCCTGTGGTTACTAATGCTATACCTGCAATTACTACAGGAGCAATTTCAGTAGCCGATGAATCTGCATTTATTACTCCAAGCCCCTTGACATTATTAGGACATGATTCGCCTGTAAAGTTTACGAATGTTCCTTTGTTGAAATTTGTAGTTACTTTATGATTGACGATGATTCCCGGAAGTTCGGTGAACATAGTTCCTCCATTTTTTTATTGTGATTTTGGTACGTTTAGAATTACTCTTATTAAAGCACCAGCATTGAGCGCACCATCAAGTGCCCTGCCGAGATAGTATTGAAATATAGGGGAGGGGACTGCTCGTCCTGATGAATCAGGTCCTATATCCTCCCCTGCAAAAACTGCTTCGCCTGTCTCAACTAATGCAATTCCATGTGTAATAATCGGTGCATAAGAACTTGCTTTAGTATCTGCGGCACATATTCCAAGCGGATTAACTGCCGTATGAACTCCGGTGAATGATACTATCCGGTTTTTGTATAACTGCGAATAAGTCTTTAATGTTGTTATTAATAACGGCTGTTCTGTTATCATCTCTTCTTCTCTTTCTTAGTCAGATTATTTAAAGAAGTTTCGAGGGAAACTTTTCTTCCGTTTTTCAAAGAAATATTACTATTATTTACTTGATCAATAGAATCGGCTGAATCCACATCATCTCTCACCGATTGCAATTTCTTATCTATCTTCTTTTTTGAATACAATGCAGAGGGATATTTCCCCTTTAGTGATTCTTCCGAAGGAGATTCATCAGTATTAACTACTTTGCCTGAAATTTTCCTATCGCTTTCAAAAGAGATATTGTCTAACTCCACTGAAAGTTTCTCCAAGAATCCCGCCGAGATTGACTTACTTATTCTTTCGGCTTCGCTCTCGCTTAATTCCATTATGCTCTCTTCGGGGAAGTATTCCTCCCCGATAAAGATTGCAGTTTTTCTTAAAATATACTTTGCCATAATATGCCTATGTATTTGTATCGTTAATCAAATATGCCGCTTCGCTTCCTACTACCTTCGGAATAAAGATATCGGTATTGCGAAGTATTAATACCTTCCCCGATTCCTCATAAGAATCAATTACCGGATATCCTTTCTTGCGTAAAGTATATGCGAACGCCGGTTCGTAATAAGTGCGATCAACCTGTTCCTTTAACTGAGGTACATAAGCGACAATCGTATTATCGCCCCAGATATCAGTGAAGATGCCCGCATCAGATGAATAAACTGAATCGCCTACTAGCATTCGATCAAATCCAAATAACTGAGCGAGCATTTCGGACGTAACGACCGAACGTTCGGAATATTTTATTCTATCGTGAACCTTAGGATGATTTTTTAATGCCTTGAATGAAGCCGCTCCCATTAAGCAAAGATTAGGACGCTTGCCGATTTTAGAGCGCACTGATTCTATTGCTGTATCGATTACTAAAAATGGATTTGAAGCATCTTCATCGAACTTGCTTCCTGTGCTTAATGTTACCTTATTGCCGGTCGGGTATGTAGAAAGATTCTGTGCTATATCTGCAATCAGTTTTTCTAAGCGGATCGAAATTCCCTCCGATACTACATTTGCGGCGTGAAGTTTTAATGGAGTAATATTTTCTTCCACTTCACGGTAATCCATCGGATATTCTAAATCGTGTTCTACCATTACAAAATCGATTGAAGTATAAATCTCGGGTGATATTCGATTGCTCCTTGCTCTTATCGCACGCTCGGTATTATAAATCTTGAATGCTTCCTT
Organism: Melioribacteraceae bacterium; assembly: GCA_023230485.1. Taxonomy (GTDB): domain Bacteria; phylum Bacteroidota; class Ignavibacteria; order Ignavibacteriales; family Melioribacteraceae; genus BRH-c32. The sequence goes on along the minus strand of JALNXG010000081.1, from coordinate 3,086 downwards.
TGTGAACTGTGGTATTTTGCCTCCCTCTTTTTCCACTTCCACTAATGGAAAAAGACTTGTGCCTACTAATGAACTATTTGAATAACCTCTTGCTAATTCGGTCAAGACCGGATCGATTATTCTGCGTTTTGCTAATGTGCTCATAAAGCTCTCCTACTGGTTTTAATTAATTGATTAACTGCGGCTTCAAACGATATGCCCGATTGATGCTGAATTGATTTTAGTTTTTTATAGATCGATTCGGAATGGCTATCGATTTCATAATCATCGCATACCGAAAAATGCTCTGAATAATTTTGTGCTGATTTTTGTATTACTTCACCTAGATGAACTATCACAGGTATTGAATTAATGAACTCAATTATATGATCCTTATTATCAGGGGTTTCAATAAAGGCAAAGAAAGATTTCTTCATTGCAGGTGTAAATTTTCCTTCCGAAATTTTGCTCTCTAGGAGAGAAGTTATATTGATAATACTGTCAGTAGTATGGGATACGATATCAGTATCGCCGACGGTCGCAATATTTTTAATATTATTTGTATTTCCAGCAAAGCATTTTTCATCACTTCCAACTTTGGTCTCACTTGTGATTTCCTTATTAGAATGTCCGGCTTCCACTTTCTTTTCTGCCTCCGTTCTAGCTATTATTTCTTCTGAGATTGAGGTTACTACCTCATCTGCTTCATCGTCCTGAAACGAGAGATCCTTTAGTCCCTTGACGGCGGGAGGGAGCGCACCGAGAAAACCGATATGACGAAGAGAACCATCAGGATATAAAGAGACTGAACGTTTCTTAAAAAGCTTTTGCTCTAACATCTCTTTAAATTCCGGCAACAATTCGCTTACTGTCGCTATCAGTTTATCTCCGGTGCGTCTTAGAGATTGCACCCACCCATAAGCAGGTGAATTATCGGAAGGATGTCCGATTGTTATCGGTGCTTCGTGGTATTCTGGATTATAGTTATTCGCAATATTATCCAAGTCCGCTTCTGTGTAAGTTTTCGTTACTCCATTCTTGGATGTGTGTGTTCCGGTTGAGAAGATTTCCATTTCCATAATTTTATATTACTCCTTAATTATTTAATTGACACCCGCTAAATAAACTTATTGCTTTTAATAAATCAATAGATAAATAAAGCAAAACGTTTATTTTTGCGAAGTTTTGCGAATTTTGTAGAAGTGGTTAAGTGCAGATAAAAAACAATGAGATATTTTTATTACTTTTTTATATGTTAGTTAATTAAGAAAAAATGGTAATGGATTCGACACTTATAAATATTGTAATAATACTTGTGCTGATCGCCATTAATGGCGTATTCGCTATGAGCGAAATAGCATTAGTATCATCAACCAAAATTAAATTACAGCAGATGGCAAAGAAGGGTGATAAAGGTGCTGCCATTTCGCTGAAATTAATGGATGAGCCGGAAAAGTTCCTTTCAACTGTTCAAGTTGGGATTACACTTATTGGTATTATTGCCGGAGCCTTCGGCGGAATCACTCTCGCTAAAGATATAGAACCATTCTTAGCTCAATTTGCATTAATAAAAAAAATCGCCGGAGAAATTTCATTAATCTTAACGATCTCTATTATCACGTATCTATCTTTGATAATCGGCGAATTAGTCCCTAAAGCAATTGCTTTTAATAATCCTGAAAAGATCACCTCTACGCTCGCACCATTTATGAATGGTCTATTCAGGTTTGCTCTCCCTGTAGTAACTATATTAAGCGGATCGACAAAATTTTTATTAAAAGTTTTTCGTATAAAAGAAAATTTAGAGCCGCCCGTAACTGAAGAAGAATTGAAACTTCTTATCGAACAGGGGACAAAGTTTGGGACGTTCGAGAAAGAGGAATCCGATCTACTCAAAAATATTTTTAAGTTTGGTGATAGAAAAGCTTATGCGATAATGACGAATAGGCAGGACTTGGTTTGGATCGATATAAATGATAATCTAGAAACGGTAAAAAAAATTATTACTACCAGCAGCTTCTCTCGATTTGTAGTTTGCGAAGGATCGACTGATAAGGTTCATGGTGTTGTAACAGTAAAAGATTTTGTAAAACTTTTATTAAGCGGCGATGAATTTGATTTAAGAAAAATTTTAGTCGAACCATTATACATACCCGATAATCTTTCCACACTTCGTTTATTGGAACGTTTTAAGCAAACTAAAAGTCATTACGCAATTGTAGTTGATGAATATGGGACGTTGCAAGGCTTGATTACATTGCATGATCTAATTGAAAATATTTTTGGATATCTGCCGGATAAATCGCAATTCGAAGAACCGGAAATTATTTCTCGTGATGACGGTTCTCTCCTCGTTGATGGTGCAATAATTATTGAAGAACTGAAAGAGAAATTGAATTTGGAAACATTGCCCGAAAGTGATGATTATACTACTCTTGGTGGCTTGCTCATGTATTACCTTAAACGTATTCCGAAATCGGGTGATAAAATAGAATTAATGAATTACGAATTTGAGATTGTAGATATGGATGGAAAAAGGGTGGATAAAGTATTGGTTACAAAGAAGCCGAGCATTGATAATGAAAAAGAGATTCTTTAATTAATATCAGAATATTTTCCCTTTACAAGAAGTGGAAATTTTATTTGATATTTTAAAATAAATTGTTATATTAAGTATAGATATTACGGCGGGTTGGGACCACGTGTTTTAATGAATTGCGCCCTCATTTTTACACTCCCAGTTCGCCTTTTTAATTTTAAAGAAACTCCACAAATACCGCCCTTCTTAAAACTATTACAGAAATCTATTTCTCTTATTATATCACTGAATGAATAATCCCTTATTGCTTATCCCTTACTAGAATCTAAAGAAATAAGTATCAAACCGAATGTGAATCAATGATCAAATATTTCCCATTTAGACCATCTAATCCACTGTTCCGTATTCAACTGTAATATTTTTTTACATAAATTGAATAATTGCCCTTGCTATGAATTGGTAAAAAGATTAAATTAGCAGTCTAAATTTTTAATGCTGGCTTAGCTCAGTTGGTAGAGCAGCTGATTTGTAATCAGCAGGTCGCGGGTTCGAGTCCCATAGCCAGCTC
>JALNXG010000080.1 GCA_023230485.1 Melioribacteraceae bacterium | reverse complement strand
TGGAACCTGTATTCTTATCAATTGAAAAGTTTCAATTCTAGTATAGTGCGATTAGTACGGTTATAATGCTAGCGCCGAGTATATTGTTAGTAAGTTTCAATTCTAGTATAGTGCGATTAGTACGCGTTAAAATAAGCCCATTTTAACTCATATTCAAATCTTTTTTTCTCTTTTCTCGTCTTTTTTAGCGTCGACCCCCGATAGTGCTCAAAACCCCGGTCCTCGACGACTTTTTATATAAAAGAGTCAATTTCGTTCTTCTCTTTTCCTATTATTCCTCTATCTGTATAATTCATCGAATCAAATTTATAATAAATTATGCAATCTTCCTCTTTTTTTATTCTCTCCTTTATTCCATGCTTTATTTCTTCAAATTGGACATTCGTTACTTCACCTTCAAATACGGAATTTTGTACCCAAATCAGATGCTGCCGTAAAAATTTTAATACTTTCGCCCCTCTTTTCTGCCCAACGTCATAAACCATTATCACGTACATTTTACCACCATATCTTGAATGGTTTATATTCTTTAGCTTCTACAATATGCTTAATTATTTTATAACATTCCAATCGAATTAAATGACGATAGCTTACAGATTTTTTCAGAGTCCGATGCTTAATCGTAGTCTTTAGACGTTCGTCATATTCCCGCAAATAAATTTTCCTCCCCTCATCACTCAAATAACAAAAATTCATCTCTTTATCAAAATGTTTATCCTGAATCTGCTTTTTATTCAGTAAAGAAAATATTAGTCTATCTGTTAATAATGGTTTGAAAATTTCGGCTATATCAAGTGAGAGCGAAAATCTTCTCTCACCGGGCTCATGCAAGAAGCTTATTAATGGGTTCAATTGTGTCTTATAAATCTCACTTAATACAGTGGTATATACCAATGAATTACCAAAGGATATGAGTGCATTTATAGGATTAGTGGGAGGATGTTTCACCCTCTTTTCAAACTTAATCTCCGGGTCAATTATCAAATTCCAAGATGTATAATAATCGGAGCGAATGTTTCCCTCTATTCCCATTAATTCATTTATTTCCTCTGTGGAATCAATTTTTAAAATCAATTCCTCAGTTTTCTTAATAAAATATGACAGATCCTTATCCCTTGTATTATAATACATGAGGTTTTTACGGATATTTTCGGCGGATCCTTCCACAAATTTTTGAGCGAGAACCACTCTTTGACTTAAATCTTGATAGGCATTTACTTGCCGCACTAATAACTTTCCGGAAATAAATGGTTCACGAGGATAAAATGAACCGGTATAATATCCATAGTAATTAAATAGATGCAAAGTAATCTGCTTTTGAGCGATATAATTTAAGAACTTTGTATTAAATCGAAGTTCAGAAAAACAATATATAGCTTCAATATCTTCGACCGGAATCGGTTTGCGATTAATTTTAACAGGTTCAATTTGTTCAACTGCCTCTAAATCAGAATCATCTTCCACTTCAAGCTCATTTTCGCTGATTACTTCTTCGGGTTCTTCATTTTTCTCCGGTTCGAAATAGAGTGTATTATCCTTCCTAATGAGCTTACCGCTGCTAAATATGTAGTAATTTCTTTTCATCTTTTACACATAACATAATTCATAATATGAGCATTCCTTACAAAATGGTTTATTTATAATATCAGGGGGCACCTCGAGCGATAGAATTTTTTCAATTGTTTCTATGCTTTTCTTTAATTCTATTCTATCTGCCTCTGTGAGTTCCACTTTAACTTTTTTCTTTAGAAGAGGGTAATCAATCTCCGCAGTTACTCCCATAATCCCTTTGGATTCAAGCACGCTGATATAATATTTCACCTGCCAAAGATGAAGCTCCTCCATCTTATTCGATTTTTTGATTTCATGAATTATTTTGTTTTGCTTATCATAAAAATCTAATGATATACTATCAATCCTTATTTCATGCTCTTTTCTATCATAAGTGGAATCGGAAATAAATTTTCCCATCGCCACGTTTTCGGAATTATGTTCCATTTGGATAGTATTAGCAAATAACCAAAGATGACGATGGCAATGGAAATAATAATTAAAATGCGTTCCTGAAATTGAACTAGTCAATGAATACTCCGCTATTATTAAGCTTATCAATTTCGAGACCGAGCTCCTCGCTATACTCCACTTCCGCAACAAAATAATGGAAATCGTTTCCATTGATACTATAACTTCTGCGGGAGAATCCACTGAGCTTTTCTAATTTCATCTTTTGACCGATAGATATGGAAGTGAAACAATTCGATGCTTCTCTATATGCTCTATCTTCTAATAATTTCAAATATTCCTCTTCGATTTTGCCTACGGGAATAACCTGATAATTTTTTATTAATTCGTAAAATTCGTCATTCTCTTTTTTATCGAAAAATGGTTTTAAGGATTCAATGGTTCTTTTAAATGCACTCTGAGTGGTATCGAATATTTCTTTGTCTTTTTCGTTCCATCCATCTGAATAAACTTCATTGACTAATTTATCTACCTCCGATTCCGAAAGGAGAGATACATTTTTTAATGCTTCCAATGTTTTATTCAATAAAGCAGTTTCATAAATATATTTATCATTTTCAGAACCGATATTAAAAATTCTCACCGGTACAATTCCTTTTAATCCTTTTCTATTTACTCTTCCGAATCTTTGAAGTAGTGCATCGATAGGTGCGGGTTCAGTAAATATAGTATCGAAATCAATATCCAATGAAACTTCTATTACTTGAGTGGCAACTAACAAATTAGGAAGTTTGGTATTAATAGCTTTTTCAATTTTCTCTCTGTCTCTAAGAATAAATCTGCTATGCAGTAGAATCTTAACATCAGATTCCAGAAGCGAATAAACCTCTTGAGCACGCTTGACGGTGTTACAAACTACAAGGATATTTTTGCCCGTATCGATCTCGGATTGAATTTTTTCTATATGAGAAAGTATATCTCCTTCGAGTAATTCAATTTGATGACGCTTCCTTTCATATATTAATTTATCTCCTTGAAATTCAGAAATATTAATATGATTTATTGCGGGGATTCTCTCTTTAATATAATTTTCTATAAAAGCAGGGAAAGTAGCCGACATGAAAAAAATATCGCACTTGAGATCGATCAGTTTAGAAATAATTACCATTATAAGTGATGTAACATTAGAATTATAAACATGTATTTCATCGAAGACTATTGCGCTTTGAGCGAGTTCAGAATAAAAAGTTTCCCAACCTTTTGCTCCGAAGAAATGTTTAATAATCTGGAATGGAGTAAGGATTTTAATTGGATGATATAATTTCTTTGAAAGATTATTAATAAGTTTGGCTCTTTCTTGAGCTTCCTGCCATGATATAGATTCGCTATTTAAAAGATCGGCATAAATAAAATATTCTGATTTGCCATGAAGCATTGCGCAATTATCATTTCCGAAGTAATTTGAAAATCTTTTATTCATTGCGTTTATGCTTGCAGTATAAGGAAGGATATAGAATAATCTTTTTCCTTGAGTAATTTTTTCATCTGCCCAAAGCAATGCAGCTTCGGTTTTCCCCGATCCTGTGGGGGCTTTTAATATTACAGAACCTTGAGTTCTAAATGCCTTTTCTTGAAAGGCATGGTAAGACCTAATATTAAGCAGGTCGCGAACGGGCTTTTCAATTTTTAATATTTTTTTATTTCCGGCAGAGGCTGAGTGATCGCAGGCGGTTAAAAATCCTTTTAATAATATTCCATAATTTTTATTTTCAAAAGCCGGTTCCCCATCTTCGCATTTATTATAATATTTTAAAGTGTATTTCCTATATGTATCTTCCAGTTCATCGGGAGATAAAGGAAAGGAATTTATTAATACTTTTTTCCCGTTATATTTTAATGACCATTCAGGAATTAATCCGGTAAGAAACATCTTTATATAATCGAATGAATCAATCAATTCATTTTTCTTTTCAATAAATCTTTCTTTACCTGAATTAATTGTAGTGGGGTATTTCTCTCTTAATTCGGTAATATTTTTATGATGAGTGATAATAGCAATACCGACTGCGAATTTTTCTTCTTCTGAGAGAGGAGAAATATAATCTACGAAACAGGCGGAAAGAATTTCATGACGATAACCCCATTTACCCCATCGATTTTGAAAACCGGAAGCTGCTTTGCCCAGATCATGCAGACAAATAGAATAAAAAAGATGATCATAAAAATTTGGGACACCGGTGATATCCGGTGCCCCGTTATATGTAGCTTTAAGATCAGAAAAAATAGAAAGTAAATTTTCTGTATGCTTAATTAGAGATTCAGCAGGATCTTTTTTAGCAAGGATATCAACCGCCATGGAATGCAATTCCCCATTCTTTTTCTCTATCATAAAAGTAAGGGATAGAGGTCCTAATCGGTTTTTTAGAGCGATCCTTTCCGCTGAAATCGGTATCGACTAAGCAGTACTGCCCAACTCCTTCGGTCTTTCGAGGAATATCAGGCGTAATATATTTTGGTAATGCATGAATCATACCATATATATTAGGGTCGTTAAATTCAAAGATAGAGCCTCCAATAAGAATATTACTCTCTTTCTCCATCTGTATTTCTTTAATATCACAAACCATAGCTAATTCAGTTGATCTGCCAAGCAGGAGAGGATAATGCGGCTTAAGGAAATATTCTTTAAACGAAAGATCGTTTATATATAAAAACAATTCCGGTTCAAAAAGTATTTCTCTTTTAACTACATTTTTATTTATATCCTGTTTTTTAGTTTCATAAATTGATTCAAGATCAATTGCTTTTCCATTCGAGAGAAATACATACCCGATTGAGAGCTGATCCGGCTTCACCGGTTCGCCTTTTGCTGCCGAAATTAGTCCGTAAATAGTCGAAAGTGGAGGTACGGGTAAAGTCGGCTGATATTGAAACATCATTCCGGGATAACGGAATGAAGCAGTCCAACCCCTAATATGAATCCTAAGAAAGTCATTCATAATTGCCTCCGGTTATAAAGTAATATTTTCTGCAAAATTTTCTGCAGCCTGTTTAGGAGAAGATATTTCTATCTCTATTACATTGCTTAAATCATTTTTAAGATTCTGCAATTCATCCATTAAACCGGGTAAAAATCCTTCATGTAAACCGATATAAACTTTGCCCTTAATTATCTCTTTATAGTCGGATAATACTTCTTTAATTGCAGCGCTATTAATGATAGAACTTTTATCGGAAGAAGCGATGTTCATAAAAATATTATTTCCGCCTTCGATTTCGGCAAGGATAATAAATTTAGGAGTAACATCGGTATGATGAAGAGCTTGCTTAGCACCGCCGGATAAGAAAGGAAGAGCTTTAATGGCATCTTGAATTCGAGAAAGTCTTTCATTATCATGAAGTTTATATTCGCTACCCTCTAAAGCAGCTTGAGACTCTGTAACAGAATCGGTTAAACTACTATTAACATATTCAGGAGTGAGGTTTAAGAATCCGGTTTTGCTCAATTGCGAAAAGAGACCGATATTAGTAAGGTCCAATGCGAAAATACCTTTAAGAATAACAGAATAAAACTGATGTTCGTAAGGAACGGGATCGCCTTCATGACGAGCCATTACGCCAAAATCATTAGTAGGTTTTTGCGGGGATACGGAGATTAATGGGGATGTCTTCAATGGAGAAAGACGAGTAAGAGTGCCACCTTCACTTTTCTTTACAGCACGCATATAACCAAAAAGATCGTCATCCTTATACTTGAATGGATTTGCTGCTGTAAGAGCGATTTTAGTTTCGCGTGTAATTGGCGATAGAACCCAATTAAATTTTTCAGCTAAAGTATTTCTCCACCAGTATCTCCAAGCTTGAGCTGATACATAAGGATATAGATCTTTTCCTTTGTGAATAGCTTTGACTGCGATAGTATTTTCTGTTCTTTCGCTTGGGTTTGCGCCTGCATTATTAAGAGCCGAATGAGGGGCATCAATTAATACGAATCCAATAATATTTTTTGTCATTGTACTTCCTCCGAATTGATATTTTCATTTATTAATTCATTTGATTCTTCTTCGATTTCTTCTTCTATTTCAGTAACGAGATTTTCATCTTTGAACCATTGATGAAGTGTTTCATAAAGGCGAAATAGAATTAAATCCCTTGTTTCAGTCCACCCTTTATAACCTTCAGGGAAAAGATTTTCCACATAATCATCAAAAGTGATTAAAGGTGAATCAGCTTTTTGCACAATATTTTCTTTTACAAGTCGGAATAGTACATTCCTAAAGTGATCATAATATTTTGCTGTTTCTAATTGTGTGAGTCTTTTTTTACCATTAGGATGATTACGAATAATTTCCGCAATATCATCTGCAATTTTTTTGATTGAATTGATTCGTGTAGTGGACATATCTAATATCTCCTTTAAATAAATTGTTACTAAATTCCATTTACAAAATGTTAGTCTATTTTTCATGCTAAAAAAGTTTTGAAGAATAGATTCATATCTCATTAGTTTTTGATAGACAGTATTTGATAGTTTTTTATAAGGTTCTTCAATCTCTTTTTTCGATTTGTAATAAGCTCTTCCTACTACAAACTGCCAATCACTAAATTCAGAAGAAGCTTTTACTTCGAGAAGAAAACGAAAAACAGACGCCGGCAGATCATGAATCTCGACTACATTATCTGGCGGCTTAGGCGGCTGAGTGTAATTATTAAATAAATATAGTCTCAGAGAAGTATTTGTTTCCTTCCACCTTTCTTCATATGATAAAATTATTTCATTAGTTAAATGAAAAAGAGCATTATAAGAATTGGAATATTTCTCGTTATATATTCCATCATAATTTGCAATACTTATTTGTCTGAGAATATTATCGATAGATTTCTTAGCCCAGATAAGGAGTACCCTAGGATTATTAGAATGAATAATTCCAAAGAATTTTCCTACTTTATAAGTAACCAGAGGGGAGCATTGGGCTGCAAAAGCACACATTGCGCAGTAATCTGCTCCGAAAGAAAAATGTGAAAAATAATTTGAATTTTCATAACCGATTAATGGCAGCGAAGTCCGGCTTAATAATGTAGTTGCTTTATGCTTGCCGCAAGAGATGCAATTATCTCCCGATAAATCCTCATCTGATATTTCTAAAAGCGGATCGAGAAATTTTTCCAGTCGTTCTTTTTTCTTTTCTCTGCTCGAGGCAGAAGCATGAGTTACATGCGAATTACTCGTAAAAATGGTATTTAAGCCTTTTACCCATTGCTCTTGGAGGAAAAGATTTAAGAGCAGCTCTTTAGTATTACTCAGGTCATCACGAGTTATCTCTTCGGGTTTTGTCCTATTATTATAAACCATAATAGCAGAGATACCCGAATCGACAAATGGATTACCTGTCCAGCAAAATAAATTCATAATTCCCTCGTTAATTAATTATTCCTTTTTGCTTAATTATTTCTTATTACTTCTGTAGCGAGACCGAAGCCCATACTGTTCTTTTCGCCAAATCCCGCTTCATAACCTGTAACTATTAAAAACGGATCACCTTTGATTGTAACCGGAGCACAATTGCCGATAATATCGATATCGCGTTCATTCGGTTTTGGTATTGATATCTTTTGTGTAATTCTTTTTCCATTCTTTTCTTTTTCTTTTATATAATTCCAATCCCATTCGAGCGATACTCCCTCACCATCATATTTCAATTCAGTCAAGGTTTCATATTTCTTTATCAAGTTATTATTGAATGCCCGATTGATATCATTCATATCTTCGTTATAACGAAGGTAATGCTGTTTCAATTTTTTGTTTTCATTAAGACCGTCAGTTCTGGTTAAGACTAATGGGGAGAGGAAATTAAATTTCATATTTTTAGAAAATTGAGGAGGAGGAAGTGCTTCGGCATCTTTAATTTTTGCCGTTATATACATTTGATTAAAACTGATCTGAATTAGTGGGTCTTGCTGAATCCCCGCCAATAAATGGCTAATAAAATCGTTCATTAATGGGGAGGAGATATAAAGATCCATATCGCGCGAGCGAAGCATAAATGAATTATTAACAACACGATCGACATTGAATTTAAGTGCGAAAGTGAAAAACTTAAATGCTCTTCCCTGCGAAACGTAACCTTTATCGTGAAGGAACGCCGCAAATTCGGGAGTGCTTAATTGTAATTTCTTATAGATAGCTGATGCTAATTGATAATTATAATTCAGAGGAAATGAATTACTATTTTGAATTTCTAAAGCCAGATGAAGTCGCATAATTCTCCATAAATAATTTTTTTAGAAAAACGGATTGAGTCATTAAACTTAAAAAATAAAATGATAACAAAGTATTTTATTCTACTATTATAGAGCAGTGAATCTTAAATTTTTCCAGAAATAAAAAAATATTTTATGAAATATGGGAGAGGAGTAAAGATTTGCAGTATCATTTAATGATACTTTTTGTATGGTGCAATAAAATGCAGAGGCAGAAAGTAATGAGCAAATGAGTGCCATAAGGTGCATAAATGTAGAGCGAAATAATGTGTAAAAGGCAGAAAAGTGTTAAAAAATACTAAAAGGTGCAGCGGGAGCGAATGGGTGCAGAAGGGTGCTGGGAGTGCACCCTTATTTACTACCTACTTGTATTACGAGAATTTCAAAGTAAATCGATATCTAACATTATTACTGAGGGCAAATCAATAGCTTTCCATATTAACACTAAACTATCTAATTCAATTACACACATAATTTTATGCGATTCATTTCTTATTCGTTAGTCCTTCGGCTTTAATCAGTTCGGCATCGATAGAACCGATTAAAATCTTAGTCTGTACTTTAACGGGTATTCTATTTTCATCATCACTTAGCCATACAAGTATATTGCCTTCGCTCTTGAACAAACCACCTTCCACAATAATCGGTTCAACTATAATACAATTAAACGTTCCGGCGGCTACTTCAATTTTTTCTTTACCTCTATAGACTACATCTAAAGGATATACTTTATCTTTATAAAAATTCTGTAACTTAAAAACTTCTCCCGGTTTCATTTTATCAAAATCAAAAGTACGTGCAAGATAGAATGCTGAAATTATATCATTCACGTAAAGAGGTATTTCATAAGTACCTTCGGAGGTTTTTGCTTTTCCTTTTCTATGATCGAAATAGGCAGAGAAATCACGTGAAAATCCACCCTCACGAATATGCTGCTCGAATCTCCAAGGAAATAATCCCTCTTTATCAAGATATGTTTCGTATCGGTCGCGCACTTTATATAATGGATCGAAACCTGAAACCGAATTAACAGTAAACGTAATATTATAAACATCGCGTCCGGAAAGTTTGGTCATTCTTGGAATCGCCATTTCAGCAATACCCGCGGTAATGAATCCATACTTCACTTCAAAAGTAAGCTTCTCGCCCACTTTGAAAGCATTATTTTTAATTGTTCTAAAATCAGTTTTCTGTGCTGAAATCAGAAGTGGTATTAATGTTAATACGATAAAAAATTTCTTTATATATTTTCCCATTTTGAATTTATCTCCTCGAATACGTGATTGATATCGATAGTTTTCATGCAGTCTAAGCATTCGCCGGGAGGAGTAAAAATCAGTTTCCGCTCAGTATATGGTCCCCAACGGATAGGGGATGTGGCTTGTGCTTTTGGATAGAAACCTACAACGAACTTTCCGAGTGCAGCAGCAATATGTAGTGGACCGGTAGAGTTCGCTATCAATAGAAAAGCTCTATCTATCAATGCTATTAAAGAACTAAGGTTAAAAAGACCCGCCGCATTATGTACATTATTTCTTACAACGAAATAAGATGCAAGTTCCTTTTCAACGGGTGAACCTGTTATCAATATAGTACAGTCCAATTTATGTGCCAATTGATTTACTAATTCTTTAAGGTGCGATTTCGGCAGGTCAGAAGCACTTCCACCGCTTCCCGGATGTATAATTATGATTTTCTTCGAGGCATCAATTCCGAGCGATACGAGGTATTCATCAATAATCTGTTTGCTTTTTAGGTCGGGTTGTAGATTAAATGATACGTTTTGATGAGTAGGCATTTCATTTATACCAAGCGGTCTCAATAATCCGGCATTATATTCGAGTTCATTTTTTAAGCCATACTTGCGATGTTCGTAAACTCTTTTATTAAATAGTAATGAATACCAGCGGTAGCCCGTTCCGATACGTATCGGAATATGAGAAAGAAATAGTAACCACGCTAAATCAAATGTGGGATAGCCGCAGATTACGATATCAAATTTTTTCGAGAGGGTAAGTTTTTTCTTACTTGCACCCTGATAAATAATAACTTCATCAATTGCAGAACAGTTCTCTGCTATTGCACGAGTATATTCGCTTACTAAGAAAGCAATTTTTGAATCAGGAAGATATTTTTTAATTATCGAGGCAAGCGGGAGAGTTAAAACAAGATCACCGATTCTATCGGTTCGCGTTATTAATATATTTAGTCCGGGCATTACAAAATCAGTTTCTTTATTTCATTTATACGTGCGAAATATTTCTCTGCATTCTCCGGTTTCTGCTCGATTAATTTTTTATAATGATTAATCGATTCGAGATAATTTTTTTGTGAATAGAAAATCTCGGCGAGTGTTTCGGAATAGAGTCCGCTTGCTGAATATGAATCTGAATAATCTCCGTTAGTGGAAATATCTTTATCATCGGAGTATTTTATTTTTGCATTGCTAAGTTGTTTAGCTAATTCATCGAGATTATTATCAATCTCAAATTCATCGACAAAGGTAGGTCCTTTTAAAGTTGGCTGAGGCGGGGCAGATTTAATAATCGAATCGATAGCCGCATTATAATACTCAAGAACTTTATCCGAGCCAAGAAGTCTTGCTCCCTTTGCCGCATTATCTTTTGCCTTAATTGCGTTTCCCGTATTAGCAAGAGCAATTGAATAAACTAAATATGCAGTAGCGTATTGCGGATAGTTTTTTATTCCCGCTTCGAGTAGTTCAATAGCTTTAAGATAATTACCGCAATCTACTTCACAAGCGGCGGCGCAACAAAATAAGGGAGATGAATTTTTGTATTCAAAAATTAATTTTACTTTATCTATCGCAATATCTTTGGTATTAAAATTCACGCTTTCTTACTTTGTGCTGCTTGTCTAAATGATAGAAAACTTATACTGAAAAATCCGACAAAAAACATCAACTGAAATGGAAGCGAACCGAACTCCATAAAATAGATTGAAGCAACAACACCAATAAAACAATAAACTGCGAGAAACATCTCGACATAAGCGGAGCGTTCAACTTTTATATTTTTCCCGTAAGTAGATTTTTTCATCTTATCATTTTTATCCTGCACTTTGAATTTAGGTGTCCTTACGAACTCACTTTTATTACCGCGCAAACCTTCAACTACTGCACGTGTATTATTAAGCGAAAGACCCATACTGCCTGCCATAAAGAGAGGGAAGAGGGCAATCCTTTTCCGCCAATCTTCATAAACATCTCTTTGCGAATAAAAATAAAATGTAAATGAACTAACGAAAGCAACAACAAAGACCGCCATTAAATTAAAAAACGACCAATAAGGACCTGCGTTTTTTATAAATATAAGCGGCACATTTAATATCCCTGCAAGGAGAATAAATGGGAATACAATATTATTCGTTAAATGGAATGTTGATTGTAATTTAATTCTAATCGAAACATCAGATTTCCAAACGAGCGGAAGAATTTTTTTACCCGTTTCGATAGCACCTTTAGTCCATCTAAATTGTTGAGCTTTAAGGGCATTCATATCTGCGGGAAGTTCAGCCGGAGTAGTGTAATCGCGTAGATAAACAAATTTCCAACCCTTCAACTGTGCACGGTAACTGAGATCGAGATCTTCTGTGAGTGTATCTGAGTGCCAATTGCCCGCATCTTCTATACAGTCTTTTCGCCATACTCCGCCAGTACCATTAAAATTAATAAAGAAGCCTGCTCTATTACGTACGGTTTGTTCGATTACAAAATGCCCATCAAGAGCAAGAGCTTGAATGCGTGTAAGAATTGAATAGTCTTCGTTCATATGCTCCCAACGGGATTGAACCAAACCAATATTATCATCTTTAAAATATGGAAGTGTAGTCATAAGAAAATCTGTCGGCGGGATAAAATCAGCATCGAAGATACCAATATATTTACCTTTAGCTACTGCTAGCCCTTCTTTAAGCGCACCGGCTTTATAGCCCGATCTATTAGTACGATGGATATGTTTAATATCGTATCCTTCCTCTTGCTTTCTTTTTACTACTTCGGCTACGTGATCCACAGTCGCATCAGTAGAATCATCCAGCACCTGAATCTCAAGGAGTTCTTTCGGATAGTCAAACTTACAAACGGCATCAATTAATCTTTCCGATACATCCATTTCATTATACATCGGAAGCTGGATTGTAACGATATCTTTAAATTCATAATCGGGATTATTCTTGGGATGATTTTTTATATACTTCCAATGATAGAAAACCATTACGAATCCGTGGCTTCCGAAAGTAAAAAGAACAATCATCGAAAAAATATAAACGTATAATATAATTTGATCAAAAACCATGATATTTATTTAACCTTATAAAAACTTTTGTGCATTAAAATTATTACCAATTAGAAACAACACCTAGAAGAATATCTTCGCTTATTTTATCGATAGCATCTTCGAATGCTTTACGCCTCACTATTGTGATATCTCCGCCGACAGGATAATCTCCATAGTTAGAAAAAGAGCGATCGAATATTTGAACCTTTTTTACCATATCTCTATAAATTACTTTTACAGTAATTGTAAGTCTTCTTTGAGTAACGGTCTCATTCCCTGATACGATTGCCGGTGCATCATTAAGTGATTGAATAGTGCAATCGATAATAGCATCAGCATTATTCCTATCTGTAACTCTAAGTGTATTATCTTCTACAAATTTTTGAACTGTTTTGCGCGTAAAGAGATCGCTCATTTCCGGTTCACCCGATCCGCTTTGGTCTTTGAATACAGGTATTGCAATAGTCTTTAGATGCGAAGGAACAGATGCACCCGTAAACGAATAGCTGCATGCAGTAATGCTGATTACCAATGCAAACGAAAATATATATTTAAGAAAGATCATAATCTTTAATTTTCCGGTAAAGAGTGCGCTCATTAATTTTTAATAGCATAGCGGCTTTCCGTTTATTATTTTTTGTAAAATTGAGAGCATTTATAATAGCTTGTTTTTCTAATGTTTCCAAAGGAATAATCTCATTTATATCCTGCGAATGAAAATTATTTAACGGAGAAAATTCGGTGTTGTTTTTTTCTGCGAACGATTTTAATTCCAGCAAATCTTTTTTTATCTCGAGTAGTGCTCTAAAGATTAATTCTCTATCCACTGATTCAGATGGCTTCTGAAGAAAGACCGGTAGATTGCGGTCATCGTGATTTTCAAAATTAGTGAATAATGGAATAAAAGAATTTCTATCAAGCTTACCGCTCTTGGATAAAGCTATTGCTGTCTCAATTATATTTTTTAGCTCTCTTACATTACCCGGAAATGAATAGTTATATAATATATCGATTCCATCTTCTGAAATTTCAGGAGGAGTCATTTTATTTTGATTAGCATAATTATTCAAGAAGAGATGTATCAATTCAATAATATCTTCTTTGCGATTTCTGAGAGGGGGGATAGTAAGAGTAACAGCTTTGAGCCGGAAATAAAGGTCATTCCTGAATCTGCGTGCATCCACTTCTCTTTGCAGATCTTTATTTGTTGCGGTAATAATCCTTACGTCCACTTTAGTAAGTGTCTCGCTGCCGATTCTCATAAATTCTTTTGTCTCGAGTACGCGAAGTAGTTTTACTTGCGTAGTAAGTGGCAGTTCCGCAATTTCATCTAAGAATAGTGTACCTCCATCTGCAATTTCAAAATAACCTTTGCGGTCTTCATGCGCACCGGTATAAGAACCTTTTTTATGACCGAAGAGCTCGCTCTCTAAAAGTGTTTCGGGTATAGCACCGCAATTAACGCTTACTAATTCTTTATTCGCTCTATGGCTTGAGCCATGGATAGCGCGGGCAAAAACTTCCTTGCCTGTTCCGCTCTCGCCTGTAAGGAGAACGGAGATACCGGATTGAGCTACTTGCATAGCAATATCCACAAGGTCTTTAATCTCTTTGGATTTTCCTACGATATTAAATTTTTTTTGAAATTCTGATACTGTCATTTTATTCTTCTATTGGAATAATTCTTCCATAGATTCTATGATTATCTTTTAGGTAATCTAAAATTATTTTTCCGTCTTCTTCAGTTCTGAATCTTCCGATAAATACGATAGAAAAATCAGCACCGCCAACATTCTTAGTCCCTAGCTTTGAGTAATAGCCATCTTTTTTAAAACGATCAGAAAGTTTTTTTGCATTATCTTGATTTAGGAATGCGCCTGCTTGAATAGTAAAATTAGCATTCACCGCATCATTAAGATTTGGCTGGTCTGACAATTTAATCAAAGTATCTTTTTTCGCTTCTTGAGTAATGGGCGGTACATTCACTGCCGGCTTCTCATTCGTTTTCACTGCCGGCTTAGTATTCGTTTTCGAAGAGGTCTTTTCCTCAACTTTAGCTGAGGAAAATTTCTCTAATGCGGCACTACTTTTTTTAAGTAATTCCACAGAAGAAGTTGGCTTGCTCACCGGTGTTGTAGAAG
>JALNXG010000079.1 GCA_023230485.1 Melioribacteraceae bacterium | reverse complement strand
AAGAATTCACATTGAAGAAGATGCAGGCAAATCTATTCACGATCAAGGGTACGGCACTTTGGTTGACGTTAATCGCTGTGGCGTTCCATTAATTGAAATTGTTACCGAACCGGACTTAAATTCGCCTAACGAAGCTTTTCAATATCTCACTAAGGTAAAGCAAATCCTCACTTATCTCGGAATATGCGATGGCAATATGGAAGAAGGTTCTTTAAGGTGCGATGCTAATATTTCAATTCGTCCAAAAGGAGAAACTTATCTCGGAACTAAAACTGAAATTAAAAACATGAACTCTTTCCGTAATGTTGAACGTGCTTTAGCTTTTGAAATCGAACGACAAATTGTTTTGGTTGAAAATGGCGGTAAAGTAGTTCAACAAACTCTTTTATGGAATGCAGATAAAAACGAAGCATATCCTATGCGAAGTAAAGAAGAAGCTCATGACTATCGTTATTTCCCCGATCCTGATTTAGTAAAGCTTCATGTAGATGAGAATTGGAAAAATGAAGTTCGCAAAACACTGCCTGAACTTCCCGAGACAAAATTAAATCGCTTCATAAATGATTTTAATCTTCCACAATATGATACCGAAGTTCTTACTTCTTCAAAAGAACTTGCTCTTTATTTTGAAGATGTAACTAAATATACTAAAGACTTCAAATCAGCAAGTAACTGGACGATGGGAGAAGTATTAAAACTTTCTAATGAATTAAATCTTTCTCCTCAAGAATTAAAACTTACTCCCGAAAAAACAGCACAACTAATTGAGCTAATTAATAAAAATATTATTAGTAATAAATCTGCGCGAGATATCGTCCCAGATTTGATTAATTCAGACAAGTCTCCGGATGAAATTATAAAAGAGAAAAATTTGATCCAAATTAGCGATGATTCATACATAGTTGAAATCGTCAATAAAGTAATAGATGAGAATCCATCTGAAGTAGAGGAATATAATAAGGGTAAAGAAAAATTAATTGGATTTTTTGTCGGTAAAATAATGCAATTTTCTCAAGGAAAAGCTAATCCTCAGATTGTAAATAAAATTTTGAAAGAATTACTTTTGGCTAGGAAGAAATAAATGAATAAAGAAGATTTATTAATCGGTGCACATGCTTTTGTAAAAGGAGGACCTGCTTCCGCAATTTATACTTCCGATAAACTTGGCTTCACTGCTATGCAGTTATTTACAAAGAATAATAATCGTTGGACTGCTCCTCCTCTTAAAGATTCTGAAATTGAAGAATTTAGAAATGCACTCTATAATTCCAATATTAAATTTGTCGTCTCTCACGACTCCTATTTAATTAACCTATGTGCTATTAGTCCCGAAATACTTGAGAAATCACGCTCGTCATTTATCGATGAATTATCAAGATGCGAACTTCTCGGAATTCCCTATCTCAATTTCCATCCCGGTTCTCACGGTGGTCAAGGAGAAGATGAAGGTATCCGCATTATCATCGAATCTTTAAACATTGCCCACGAAGCTACAAAAGATTATAAAACAAATAGCATGCTCGAACTTACTGCCGGACAAGGAACTGCAATTGGATATACTTTTGAACATCTAAAAAATATTATTGACGGTGTTGAGGATAAGTCACGAATGAGTATTTGCATTGATACGGCTCACGCTTTCGCTGCTGGTTATAATATCAAAGACCCTTTAGCTTATGAAAAAGTAATTTCCCATTTCGATTCAATTATAGGATTAGATTGGCTAAAATGTTTTCACATGAATGATAGTAAAAAAGATTTGGGAACTCGTGTTGATCGCCACGATCATATCGGCAAAGGATTTATTGGTCTCGAAGGTTTTTCTAATATTATGAATGATAAAAGGTTGGAAGCTATTCCTAAAATTCTTGAGACTCCAAAAGAAGCCGATCAAAAAGATGATGTAATGAATATCGAGGCGTTGCTTTCGTTAATCAAATAATTATACAAACTAACTATAAAGGACGAACTACAATTATTCCCGTTTGTTTTTTGTTATCTTCTAAATAATCTGTAAGTGGTTTTTCTGTTATTTGAATTTTGTATCCAACATTCGGTGAGTGAAGAAGATGGATCCTTCCATCATCATTACGAACAGCTATTCCCACATGTGAAACATCCAAACCTTTTATATTCGTTGTGATTGAAATTAAATCACCTTCATTAATACTATTTTCTAATTCAGCTAAATTCCCTTCAGGGATATAATAATATTCCCTTTTATTAATTTCCTGTTCAATTTTCTTTATCTTTTTTATTAATGTAGGATTTTCTCTTAATTGTTTGTATGATTTCGGATTGGATGACATAAAATCGATCTCTTTCTTATATCTTATCCCGCCAATCTCTTTTGTAATATCTTTTACAATTCCTCTTTTCTGCATATCATAAATCCAGTCGATAAAATAATGGAGACGTGAAACATAGTCTGTCCTTTTTCCATCTCGATATCTAATATTTACTAATTCCTTTTTATAAGCATCAAAACCAAAATAGTTTGATTTTATTGTCCTTCCGAAAACCAATGCACTTTCTAAAAATGTATAGCAATCTAATCCTGTAAGACTAATAATTAAAGGTTCAGCTTCTTTTGCAGGTCGATCTAAAGTAGAAGCAGCATAGTCTGTACCAATAAATGATCTGCCAATTTCGGCAATTACATCTCCAATTGGTTTTTGTTGTATCTCATTATCGATAGCAAATGTGTATTTAGATATGCATACTTCAATATCTTTTTCGGAATAGATTTCCTGAGCTTGTAGTAAAATTGAGAATAAAAATAATACAATAAAATATCTCAAAACGGTTTCTCTTCCTCTTGGTGCATTGCACTTTCAGGAATCTGTCCATAAATCATTTCGAGATTCTCGAATCTTGTATATTCTTTCATAAACTTTAACCTAACCTCACCGGTAGGACCATTTCTTTGCTTACCTACAATTACTTCTGCCATCCCTTCTGTCGGTGCACCATCTGGGAATTGAGTAATCTGATAATATTCAGGTCGATATAAAAACATTACAACGTCTGCATCCTGCTCAATTGCACCCGATTCACGCAAATCTTGAAGCATCGGTTTTTTGTCACCTCTTCCTTCCACTCCTCGATTCAACTGCGAAAGTGCTATTACAGGTATCTTTAATTCCTTTGCTAATGCTTTTAATGACCTTGATATCATTGCTATTTCTCTTTCACGGCTATCCATAAATGCCGATGGAGAAATTAATTGCAAATAATCAATTATCAATAGTTCTATCTTATGTTCGTTTTTTAATCTTCTTGCCTTGGCTCTTAATTCAAGTATTGATATACCGGCAGTATCATCAATATATATCGGGGCTTTTGTTAACTTATGCACCGTTCTACTTATCTTTGCACCTTCTTCTGCTTTAAACTTCCCTGTACGAATTGAATGTGCATTGATACGTGCTTCCGATGAAATTAAACGAGTTGCTAATTGTACTGTAGTCATTTCAAGACTAAATACACCAACCGGTGTATTATGATCAATTGCTGCATTACGTGCTAATGACATAGCGAAAGCAGTCTTGCCCATTGATGGACGTGCAGCAATAATAATAAGATCAGACTTTTGCAATCCTCCTAGCATATTATCAAGTTCTATAAATCCAGATGACACCGCGACTGCAGAATGTTTTTTGGAGTGAATAGCTTCAATTAATTCCAATGCTTCTTTTACTGCTTTTTCCATCGATTTAAATGATTCTTTAACGCCTTGTTCTGAAATCTCAAAAATTTTCGATTCCGCTGCATCTAATAAATCGAATACATCTTCACTTCCATTATATGCGCTTTCTGCAATACTATTTGAAACAGAAATTAATTTCCTTAATATCCATTTTTCTAAAACTACTCGAGCGTGGTATTCCACATTTGCAGCAGATGAAACATCGTTTGAAAGCCTTGTTATATAACTTGCGCCGCCGGAGGTTTGGTCTTCGCCTCTCTTTTTTAATTCCTCAAATACTGTAAGGGTTTCTACTGGCTCACTTGATTCATATAGGGATAGCATTGCTTTGAAAATTGTTCGGTTCTTAGGATCATAAAATGCTTCGTCGCGTAACACTTCAATTACCTTAGAAACCGCTTCACTATCGATAAGCATCGCACCTAATACTGCACGTTCTACTTCCACAGAATTAGGACTCGTTTTCGCTGAGCTTAAGACTACATTTGGATTATCTATTTCGGATTGTTTTCGCTTTGCCATACTATTATTTTTTTAACTCATCATAATATTTTC
The DNA here is from genome assembly GCA_023230485.1 of Melioribacteraceae bacterium. Taxonomy (GTDB): domain Bacteria; phylum Bacteroidota; class Ignavibacteria; order Ignavibacteriales; family Melioribacteraceae; genus BRH-c32. Next base: position 11,022 of record JALNXG010000079.1, on the reverse strand, counting down.
TAAATTTCTGCACATCTTCCCAACATCCTCTTTTCCAATCCGGATTTCTTAATAATGCGGCAGGATGATAAGTTACTATCACTTTTATCCCTTTATATTCATGTTCTTCTTTTCGCCATTCGCCTAAAGTCATCTTTTTATTTAGTAAACCATTAGCAGCTACTCTTCCGAGGCATAATATTATTTTTGGGTTTATTATTTCTATCTGTTTTTCTAAATAGGGGAAACAGGTTTCTGTTTCTTCAGGTTTTGGATCTCTATTATTTGGTGGTCGGCATTTTAGAATATTTGCTATAAAAACATCTTCTCTTTTGAAGTTAATAGCGGCAAGAATATCTGTTAGAAGTTTACCAGCACGTCCTACAAACGGCTCTCCCTGCTTATCCTCTTCTGCTCCCGGTGCTTCCCCTATTAGCATTGCATCTGCTTTCGGGTTCCCAGTGCCGAATACAAACTTTGTTCTTGTTTCCCCTAAAGGACATTCCTTACAAGCATTGATTCTATTATATAATTCGTCAATAGAACCAGCATCCTTAAACGATCCATCTCTTGTATTTGCTGAGTTAGAGCTTTTCATATTCATTCCTGAGCCGGTATCTTTTTTCTTCGGTTCAATTCTTAAATCAATCTTATCGAATAAAAGATCGCCAAATATTTCTCTTTGATCTTTTATTGCTTCGATAATTAGCTTTTGTAGAGACTGGGGCATTTTTCTTAAATACTATTTTTCGTTTTTATAACGAAATTCAATTCCGTCTTTTACTAATTCGTGAATTGCTTGAATATGTGGTTTTTCTCTTTTTTCATATTCAAGAGATAATTTTAATTGTTCCGGATTTTCTCTTTCTTCAAAATCATCATCATGTCCTGTATTCATTGTGCCTAATGAATTAGTAAAAGCAACTCTGGTATCGTCATTAATTTTTCTTGCTTTTCTAGATGAGATTATAATAGCCTCATATAGGTTTGATACTCTACTTTTTATTACCGATAAATCTTGCGGTGTTATAGCCATTTTATTACTCCCTATTTATTTCTTTTTTTATTATTTCTAAAACATTTTGCTTTGCTGAATCTAAATCATAATTTAAAATCACATAATCAAATTTGTCTTTAAATGATAATTCTAATTCTGCTCTTTCAATTCGTTTATGAAAATCTTCCTTCGATTCAGTATTCCTTAATGAAAGACGTTTCTTTAATTCTTCAATTCCCGGCGGTGCTATAAATATCAATACCGAATCTGGATATTCCTTTTTTATCCTCAAAGCCCCTTTAACATCAACTTCAAGAACTAACGATTTTGCATTATTTATATTTGATTCTATAAAACTCCTTAAAGTTCCATAATAATAATCATAAAATCGTTCCCATTCGATAAATTCATTTTTCTCAATTAATTCTTTAAATCTAATTTCATCTAGAAAAAAATAATCAATTCCATCTTTCTCATTTAACCTGCTTGCACGGGTTGTTGCCGAGATCGAAAAAACTAACTCTTTATATTCAGCCATTACTGCTTTTACAATAGTAGTTTTACCTGAACCGCTTGGCGCAGAAAAAACGAATAGTCTGCCTTTTTTCAAGTCTTACTCAATATTTTGTATTTGTTCTCTAATTTTCTCTAATTCTTCTTTTATCATTATCCCCAAATGTGAAACATCTGATGATATTGATTTACTGTTTATTGTATTCGCTTCTCGGTTCATCTCTTGGACTATAAAATTCAATCGCCTTCCCGCATCATCTGATTTTTTTAATGTATCACCAAACATCTTTAAATGACTTCTTAATCTTACACATTCTTCCGTTACATCATATCTCTCAGTTATTAATGCTAATTCAGCACTCAATCTATCGGGATATTCAGCCAAGTCCACAAATAATACTTTCGCTCTTTCTTTAATTCTATTAAAATATTCCGAAGTATTATTCTTTACCTGCCCTTCAACTTTTGATAGATAATCGCCTATTAAATCTATTCTATTTGTTAAATCTTTTTGAAGCTCTGCCCCTTCATCTTTTCTCATCTTTTCAAGATCATTTATTGCATCATTAATTGATCGCAATACTAATTCAATATCATCATTGCTTTCTGAACTATTATCATCAAAAAAAAGTGTTTGAAAATTAAGCAGATCAGATAATGTGATTTGATCTTTTAATTCTGCTGTTTTTTTTACTTCCTTTAGCACATCTAATGCGTACTTAACCCCTTCAGAATTAAAAGGCGCAAATTTTTGCTCTATACCTTCTTTTGTAACGGTAATTGTTAAATAAATTTTCCCACGCGAGATTCTGCTTTTTACTTTTTCACGTATCTCTAATTCTTTATTGTATAAGTTTTTGGGAAGTTTAATCGATAAATCTAAAAACCTATTATTTAGACTTTTTATTTCAGTCTCTATTAATATACCATTTTCCTGAACCACTGATTTACCATAACCGGTCATACTAGATATCATAAAACCTCAAAAAAAGAATGATCTTAAATCTACCATTTTATTTGGGAAAAGAGAAATCGATAAATTTAAATAATTAAAATGCTTCACCTATACCAACATGAAACTGAAGTAGCTCCCCAAAGAAACGCTTCTTATAAAAAGCTCTTGAATCTTCAGGATCAAATGCCTTAAACCCAAAATCAATTCGTATCGGCGCAAAATCAGAATAATATCTTATACCAAAACCTATGGCAACAGCAATTTGATCAAATCTAAATTCTGAATAATTATTCCATGTATTTCCATAATCTACAAATAATGCAGACCCAATTTGGCCAATTAAACGATTTCTTGTTTCTACTGAACCTTCAAATAAGAAAAACCCTCCAGGTATTGTCCTTCTTATTAAAAATGATTCTAGTTGATCAAGATTTGTGGAAGTTAGATTAAATATTGGTGATAAAGGCACCAATTCTCTCGAAGCCCAACCTCTTATAGAGTTGCTTCCTCCCGCATAAAATCTTTGATTAAGTGGAATTTCTGATTTATCCCCTGAATAGGTAAATATCTGTCCAACTCTAAGCTTTACAGCAAATGCATCCTCTTTGTCGGTATAAAATGGTAAATAGACAGACGTTGTCGATTGGATTTTTATATAACTCGGCACATCCAATTGATCACCTGATACTTTTGAAATTAAATAAGGAATTCCATTTCCATCTTCTATATTTAGTGTACTTAGAAATCCCCTAGTTGGAAAGAAAAAATCATTCAATCTATTCAAAATAAGGTTTACACCTATTAGCATATTTGTAGATCTTGATCTAAAATCACCTTCCGTAGCTCCAAATAATATTTGGGAAACTAAAGAATCCACATCTTCTGCCGGAAAAAAATTCGCCATAAATGAATGAAAACTATTCTTTATATAACTTAGTTTATAATCATATTCTGAGCGTTCTAAATTTAAATAAACATTTAATCCTGTCATATAAATATATTGCGGCACCTCAAAATCAAAACTGATTTTACCTCCATATAAAAATGAATTATATTCTTCTTTCCGTTTTTGGAAAGTTACATAGGTTTCAAATTTTGTATTTATCGGTTCACCAAAAATAAAAGGCTGTTCAATTCCAATTCGAGTATCTGTATATCCATAGATTGCTGAATCTGCAAATGACGGATGCTTTATAAATTCTGTAAAGTTTTGTGCGGCTATCGAAGCACCCACTGAAAACTTCCTTGCATCACCAAGAAAATTTTTACGAGTATAATTCGCGCTTAAACCAAGATTAAATTGATCGTCTTCATTATTCATAATAATTTCAGGCGATAGCTCATTCATTAATCCTATATCTGCACTTATTAATATCGGGACTTGATTTCCTGATGTATCATTAATTTCAGCATTTACTAGTGCTGATGTAAATAAATTCGACCGGTAAAGACGTATCTGACCTCTTTGCAATTCATAATTACTATAATACTGCCATTGCCTAATATTTACTAATTTTTTTAATAGATCATCTTCTACTAAATCTTTCCCGGGACCTCTTCTAACTGTCCTTATCTCACTTATCTTATATCGATTACCAGTATAAAAATTTATTTCTAAATCCACTTTATTTATTAATGTATCGATATAAACTATCGGTGGATCAACTTTAGCCAACATAAAACCATTATTTTTTAAATAGTTAATAGCATAATTTTTTTTCTCTTCTACATAAGTATTTATAAAATATTGAGAGGTATCTGTTTCGATATGGTTAAATATTTCCTTTTTTACTTCATCGGGAACTGAATCTAAACCTGTGAAAGAAAATGTCCTAAAGCTCGCTCTCTCCTTCTCTTGGATATTATATATTACAACCGCTGATTTATTTTCTTTATCTAATTCATATTTCGGAAAAACTAGAGACTTAAAAAATCCTTTCGCTTTATAGTAATCTTTAATAATACTTACATCAGTTGGAATTAATAACGAATCAAAATACACCGCAGAAGCACCGAAGCTCGTAAATGAATTAATAAATTTAGAAATCCAATTCGGTGATTCCTTTGAGAGAACTACTTGTTCAAGTTCTCCTGTTGGTATCGAAGAATTTCCATGAAATAAAACACCTTCTAATTCATATTTTATATCATCTACTAGCTGCTGAGCAACTATTGGAATATTTAGTAACAACACTATTAATAGAATTTTTGTTTTCAATATCTAATACTTTATTTTTATTGGAGTCCCGATTTTTATTACTTCTACAAGCTCTTGTATATCTGAGTTGTTTAATGCTATTGAACCATCTGTCCAATTAAAACTAAATGGCAGATTTTTGAATATAAAATCATATTCTCCTAATCCATGAATACTTATATCGCCTCCCAATATAGGATCAAATTTGGGGCATTTCCCTTTTGCATTTGCATCAGAAATTTTCTTGAATGATTTTTCGTCTATCAATCCCCGTTTTAATGCTTCACCCGCATCTTTCTCATTCGGGTAATTGATTAAGATTAGTTTATAATATTGTGAATCATCTTTAATATTACAAACTCTATAATCTCCCACCGGTGTAATATAATCATTAGCTTTTGTTTTTAGGCCGTTATTATTTTTTCCAAATACTGCACGGTATCTTTTAACTAAAATTCCGTCTGAAAATAAATCTAATTTGTATGTTCTTCTATCTATGATAATACTTGCTTCTCCGAATTCCTTTATGTTTTTGCTTTTCATTAATTCAGATAGCTCTGCCTCTCTGGTACTTAAGAAAATACCATAAATAATTAGTCCGGAAAAAAATAGAATAATACTCGCTATTATGTAAAATACATTTTTGAGCACTTTACCTAATGAGAAATAAAAGAATACCTAAATATAGAAAAGCACCCGGAAAGGTGCTTTTTTTTATTTGAAATGAATTTACTTTAAATTTTCGGCTTCCACAACTGCAATTGCTGACATATTTATTATTTGATCCACTGTTGCTCCTCTTTGCAGAACGTGGATTGGTTTTTTTACTCCCATTAATAATGGACCGATCAAACTTGCATCAGTCAATCGTTCAAATAATTTATATGCTATATTGCCTGAATTAAGATCGGGGAATATCAATACATTCGCTCCACCTTTAAGTGAACTAAATGGAAATTCTTTTTCTAATCTTTCAGGAACAACTGCTGTATCCGCCTGCATCTCTCCATCTACCATTATATCAGGACGAAGTTGCTTTACTAATTGCGTAGCCCTTTGTACTTTTTGAGATTGCGGATAAACTGCACTTCCGAAATTACTGAACGATAACATTGCTAAACGTGGCTTAATATCAAATTCTTTTACCGTATCGTGGGACATTATCGCGATCTCGGCTAATTCCTCAGCAGTCGGGTCTACGTTTACACTTGTATCAGAAAAGAAAAATGTTTTACTTTTAATCACCACAATATATAAACCGGCTACAATATTATGCCCCTCTTTAATACCAATACATTGCAATGCAGGTCTTATTACTTGTGGATAGTGATAAGTTAATCCCCCGACTAATGTATCAGCATCACCATTACGAACCATCATACTACCATAATAATTTGGTTGTTTCATTAATATTTTTGCATCTCGTAGAGTTAAACCTTTTCTCTGTCTATTCTTGAAAAATTCATTAGCATAATCTAAAACTTTAGCAGAATTTTCCGGATCTACTATTTTAAAATATTTTTTATCGTACCCCAATTCAGTGATTTTATTTTGAATAACTTCTTCATTGCCTAATAATATCGGGCTGCCTATTCCTTCTTCCACTATTGAGTTTGCAGCTCTAATAATTTTTTCCTCTTCACCTTCAGTGTAAACAATTTTTTTAGGGTTCTTTTGTGCCTTATGTAACATTGCTCTAACGATTTCATTTGAATAACCAAGTCTTTCTTGAAGGCTCTCTTTATAAGCATTCCAATCCTCAATCATTACCCTTGCCACTCCGGTATCGATTGCAGCTTTAGCTACTGCCGGTGCAACTGTCCAAAGCACACGAGGATCAAATGGTTTCGGAATTATATATTCCGGTCCAAACGAAAATTCTTCTCCGCCATAAGCGCTTAAAACCGCATCCGATGCCTTTTCCTTCGCCAAGCCTGCTAATGCCATTACTGCTGCCATCTTCATCTCTTGATTGATGGTTTTTGCTCTTACATCCAAAGCACCTCTAAATATAAATGGAAATCCTAGAACATTATTCACTTGATTTGGATAATCGCTTCTTCCCGTTGCCATGATTATATCTTTTCTCGCATCAATGGCATCTTCATAAGTAATTTCTGGATCAGGATTTGCCATTGCAAATACTACAGGATGTTCTGCCATACTTCTTACCATATCTTTGCTTAAGAGATTTGGCTTCGATAATCCCACAAATACGTCCGCTCCTGTAAGTGCGTCTTCGAGTGTTGCATATTTATTTTCTATTGCAAATGCCTCTTTATATTTATTTAAATCCTTTCTCTCTTTGTGTATTAATCCTTTTGTATCGAACATAGCAATATTTTCTTGCTTTACTCCCGCCGTCATATACATCTTACAACAAGCAATTCCGGCGGCTCCCGCTCCAACTACTACTACACGTATTTCATCCATTTTTTTATTTGATATCTCTACTGCATTTATCAATGCAGCACATGATATAATAGCTGTACCATGCTGGTCATCATGGAATACTGGAATGTTCATTGTTTTTATAAGCTCTTCTTCTATCTCAAAACATTCCGGTGCTTTTATATCTTCTAAATTAATTCCACCAAAAGTAGGTTCTAATATCTGCACCGTTCTTATTATTTCTTTAACATCTTTCGATTTCAATTCAATATCAAAAACGTCAATATCGGCAAATCTTTTAAATAATACGCCCTTCCCTTCCATTACCGGCTTGCCACCATGAGGACCAATATCACCTAAACCTAGCACAGCTGTGCCATTAGATATGACCGCAACTAAGTTTCCCTTTGCGGTATATTTGTAAACTTCATCATCATTCTTTTCTATTTCTCTGCATGGTTCTGCTACTCCGGGAGTATAGGCTAATGAAAGCTCTCGGGCAGTAAAACAAGGCTTCGTTGGTACTACCTCAATTTTACCTTTTCTTCCTTCACTATGATATCTTAATGCTTCTTCCTTTGTAACGCTCATTTAGTTTGCCTTTTATCAATGAATTAATTAGTTATTAGGATATATTTATCCTGAACAAAATAATAATTATTTATAAAACAACAAAGCCGCTTTCTAGGCGGCTTTTGTTTCTAAACTTCCATTATCTCTTTCTCTTTATGCTTTATCATCTCTTCAATTTTTGCTATATGCCCATCAGTTGTCTTTTGTATCTCTATTTCTAAGTCCGCTTTATTATCTTCACTAATTTCTTTATTCTTTTCCATCTTCTTTAGACTTTCATTAGCATCTCTTCTTACATTGCGTAATGCTATCTTTGATTCTTCACCAAATCTCTTAACTAACTTTACATACTCTTTTCTTCTTTCCTCATTTAGCGGTGGTATTGGTACACGAATATTTGTTCCATCACTAAGCGGATTCAACCCCAAATCACTTGCCAATATTGCCTTATCAATTGCTTGCACCATCCCCTTGTCCCATGGCATTATGCTTAATGTATGCACATCAAGTACTGATACATTTGCTACCTGTGTTAATGGCGACATATTACCATAATAATCCACCTTTATGCCATCCAATAATGCGGTAGTTGCCTTGCCTGTTCTTATCTTTGCTATTTCCTGCCTAAATGCATCAAGGGTTACGTCCATCTTATGATTTGTTTCTTTGATAATTAAATTCATAAGTTCCTCAATTTTATTTGCAAATTTATTTCTTTATTTCAAAATCTCCTACCGAAGTACCGATGTTTTCGCCTGTGATAACTTTCATTAAATTTCCCGGCTTATCCATATTAAATACAATTATCGGGAGATTATTTTCTTTACATAAACTTATTGCAGTTAGATCCATTACTCTTAAATTTTTCTGAAGTACATCATAATACGAAATTTCTTTGAAAAAATTAGCATTCGGATTCTTTTCAGGATCAGAATCATAAACTCCATCGACACGTGTACCTTTGAAAATCGCATCAGCTTCAATTTCCACTGCTCTTAAAGATGCCGCTGTATCAGTACTGAAATATGGATGTCCTGTGCCAGCTCCAAATATAACTACTCGATCTTTTTCGAGATGTCGTATCGCTCTTCTTCTAATATATGGCTCTGCCATCTCTTCCATCTTGATTGCAGTCATAAGACGTGTATAAACGCCTTTATTCTCAAGCGCATTTTGTAAAGCTAAAGAATTTATGACAGTTGCCAACATTCCCATTTGATCGCCGGTTACTCTATCTATTCCTTGTGCACTAGCATTTAATCCACGATAAATATTCCCTCCGCCAATCACTACACCTATCTGAACACCCAGCGCATGTGTCGTTTTTAATTCCTCTGCAAAGAAATCTAATCTCTTTGGATCAATTCCATATCCAGTATCACCCATTAAAGATTCGCCGCTTAATTTTAGCAGCACACGATTGTACTTAAGTTTTTTTTCCATAGACCCTTAAATATATAAAAAAAAGGTCTTATAAATTATAAGACCTTTTTGAAATTTTATTTTTTTTCGTCGCTAAGATGAAAACGCTTGAAGAGAACAAGCTTTGCTTCCGCTGAATTCTTCTTGTTGAAATCAGCTATTAAGTCCCCTATCTTCTTTGAATTGTCTTTTACAAATACCTGATCTACTAGAGCATTCTCTTCAAAGAATTTATTTAACTTCCCTTCTGATATCCTATCCAACATATGTTCCGGCTTTCCTTCTTTTCTAAGAAGTTCTTTTGCAATCTCAATCTCTTTATCTAATATCTCTTTTGGGAATTCTTCTCTGAACATAAACATTGGTTTCATTGCTGCTACCTGCATAGCGATATCTTTTGTTACATTAGTAAATTCTTCTTCTTTTCCTGAAGGTATATTATCAGCTTTCACTAACACACCTAATTTCGATCCATGATGAATATAATCAACAATTACGCCTGAATCTGTTTTCTCATGTGCAAAACGTGATACTTCAATTTTCTCACCGATTTTACCAACAATCGCAGTTAATTCAGAATTTAGATTCTTTCCATCATAAGTGCTATTCATTAATTCTTCTATGGAATTTGGTTTATTAGCAATAACTGATTCTAAAGCTAGATTAGCGAATGATAAGAAATCTTCACTCTTAGCAACAAAATCTGTTTCACAATTTACTTCTACCATAACAGCTTCTTTACCATCACTAAATACTTTTGTTAATATGATACCTTCATTAGCAGATCTCTCTGCTCTTTTAGCAGCAACAGCAGCACCTTTTTTTCTAAGCGTATCGATCGCTTTTTCAAAATCACCATCAGATTCTTCTAAAGCCTTTTTACAATCCATCATACCGGCACCGGTTTTATCTCTTAATTCTTTTACTTGACTTGAAGTAATTGCCATCTATTTATTCCTTTTACCTAATTTATAAACTTATTTTTCAGTTGTTGCTTCCGGAGCGGAACTTGAATCAGATTCTTTAAGTGGGGCAGCCGGTACTTCAGGTACGTCTAATGCCGGTGCAGCACTTTGTGCCGGTTTCGGAGTCGGATTCTGGTTTGATCCCTGATTCTGACTTGAACCCTGTCTTCTATCTCCACCGCCTCTTCTGTCAAATTTTCTCTTGTCGTCTCTGCCATCGACTTTTACTCTTTTTACTCTTGGCTTTCCGTCTCTTCTATCTCCTTCACCATCATCTTCATTCATCTTGCCTAATTTTTCATTTTCAGCAGCTTCGTTTGCTCTTAATTCCTTCGATTTCTCGTTGCCTTCAATAATTGCATCAGCTAAAACTTTTGAAATTATTTCAATTGCACGTGATGCATCATCATTACCCGGGATGATATAATCAATAGGATCAGGATCGCAATTAGTATCTACGAGAGCAAAAAGAGGAATGTTTAATCTTAGTGCCTCTCTGATTGCAATCGATTCTTTCTTGATATCAACTATAAAAATAGCGCCCGGCATTTTTGATAATGTTTCTACACCATCAAGTACTTTTCTTAATTTATCTTTTTCTCTTGTAAGAGTTAGTCTTTCTTTCTTTGTGATTTTTTCGAATGTACCGTCAGTTTCTTTTTTCTCGATATCTTGAAGACGTTTAATACTTTTTCTAATTGTAGAAAAGTTTGTAAGCATTCCGCCTAACCATCTTTCGCTAACCCAGTTTGCATTGCATCTTCTTGCTTCCGATGCTACGGTACCTTTAGCTTGTTTTTTGGTACCAACGAATAGAACTCTTTTACCTTCGGATGCAATTCTTGTCATTGCTTCGGCGGCGAGGTCTATTGATGATTGTGTTTTCTTTAAATCGATTATATGAATACCATTCTTTTCCATGAAAATATATGGTTTCATCTTTGGATTCCAACGGCGTGTAAGGTGCCCAAAATGTGCACCTGCTTCGATGAGTTGAGTTAATTCTACTCTTGGCATTTTTTCTCCTGTT